>CAZTYC010000036.1:0-17743 GCA_964617435.1 uncultured Burkholderiales bacterium | reverse complement strand
TGGCGCCGCAAAACATTCGCGACGGCAAGGATCCGGTGGTGTTCCAGGGCCTCAACCCGCCCGGCCCGGAATCCTCGCTTGGGTATGCGTTCCCTGCGGTGCTGGTGGACCACGCCATGCGCAATCCGCATGTGCCCGCCGGTTTCTGGCGCGGCGTGAACCTGAACCAGAACACCATTTACCTCGAGTGCTTCATCGACGAGATCGCGCATGCCACCGGGCAGGACCCGCTGGCGCTGCGCAGGAAGTTGCTGGCCAATGCGCCGAAGTATTTGAACGTGCTCAACACCGTGGCCGACAAGGCCGGCTGGGACAAGCCGGCGCCCAAGGGCGTGTTCCGCGGCCTGGCGCAGACGCACGGCTTCGGCAGCTACGTCGCCGCGTGCGCGGAGGTGTCCGTCTCCGATGCGGGGGAGCTCAAGATCCACCGCATCGTCGCCGCGACGGACTGCGGCTACGCGGTCAACCCGCAGCAGATCGAGGCGCAGGTGGAAGGCTCGTTTGTGTATGGCCTGGGCGCGGCGCTGCACCAGTCGTGCACCGTCAAGGACGGCCGCATCGAGCAATCGAATTTCCACGACTACCCCGCATTCAAGATGAGCGAGATGCCGAAAGTGGAAACGCACATCGTCGCCTCCGGAGGATTCTGGGGCGGGGTCGGTGAGCCCACCATCGCGGTGGCGGCACCGGCCGTGCTCAACGCCATTTTTGCAGCCACCGGAAAGCGCATCCGGGAGTTGCCGCTGAAAGGCCAAAGCCTGAAAAAGGCCTGAGCGCACGCGGTGACCGGCATGCAACCCAGGCGCCCCGGTCGCCTGCCGGGGCGACTCCATACCCGCGCCGCAGTCGCCGTGCGGCTGGCCGCGATCGGCGTCTGGGCGGGGACCAGCTTCGCGATCGCCGCGGCGCCGGACGCCCTCGAGGCCCCGTTGGACGCGGTGCGCGGGGACGCTGCGCGCGGCCGCGCCATCGTCGCTGATCGCGCCAAGGGACTGTGCCTGCTGTGCCATGCGGCGCCGATTCCCGAAATCCGCCAGCAAGGCGATCTCGCACCGTCGTTGGCAGGTGTGGGCGCACGCCTGACGATCGGACAGCTGCGCGCGCGCATCGTGGACAGCCGCCGCATCAACCCGGATTCGATCATGCCGGCGTATTTCAAGACTACGGGGCTCAACCGTGTCGGCGCGCCGTGGCGGGACAAGACGCCGCTGTCCGCGCAGGAGATCGAGGATGTCATCGCGTACCTGGCGACGCTGACATGAAGCGCCGCGCCGCCCTGTTGTCGATTGCCGTCGCGCCCCTTGCCTGGACTGCACTCGACGGTCGCGCCGACGAGGCGGACTTCGGCAAGGCGCTGCAGGCGTTTCTGGACGGCGCCAAGCCCGTCGAGCCGCGCGTCACGCTGAAGATCGAGCCGCTGGTGGACAACGGCAACAGCGTGCCGGTGAGCGTGGCCGTCGATCACCCGATGACGGCGGAGAAGCACATCCGCGAGATCGCGCTGTTCACGGAAAAGAATCCGCAGGCAGATGTCGCCGTGTTTTCCCTCACCCCGATGAACGGCCGTGCCGAGGTGTCCTGCCGCATCCGTCTGGCCGGAACCCAGCGTGTCGCGGCGGTGGCCCGGGCAAGCGACGGCCAGTGTTTCGTCAAGGTGCTGGAGGTGATCGTCACCACCGCTGCCTGCGCGGAGCTGGACTGATGGCGAGCGCACTCATCACGTTGCCCACGCGGATCCGCCGGGCGGAAGTCTTCACCGTGCGCGCGCTCATCCAGCACCCGATGGAGACCGGGTACCGGCGCGACGCCGCCGGCGTCCTGCTGCCGCGCGATCTGATCCGGCGTTTCGAATGCGAGCGCATCGAGGGCGGCACGCGCACCCGCATGTTCGCGGCCACCCTGCACGCCGCCATGGCGGCAAATCCGCTGATCGCCTTCCCCTTGCGCCTCGACGCGGACTGCACGCTCGAATTCCGCTGGACCGGGGACAACGGGTTTGCGCACCGTGAATCACGGGCGGTGGCGCTCGCGCCATGAACGCGCTCCCAAGTTTTGCAGCGTGCCGCGCGGGCTTGAAATTCGCGGCGGGAGTCATTGCGTTGGCGGCATGCGCCGGCGCGGCGCGGTCTGAAGACCTGCGCAAGTCCGGGGTCGAGTTTTTGTCGTCTTCCACCCGGGCCCTGCAAGCCAATGATGCGGAGAACCCGGCGATGCTGTGGGTCAAGACCGGCGAAGAGTTGTTCAACGCAAAAACCGGGCTCGCCGACCGCGCCTGCGCCGGTTGCCACACGGCGCAGCAACGGCCGCTCAAGGGCGTGGCGGCGGGCTACCCGAGGTTTGATCCGGAGGCCGGGCGCGCGCTCAACCTAGCCTCGCGCATCAACTTGTGCCGGACCACGCACCAGCGCGCCGCAGCGTTCGCGCCCGAGACCCGCGAGCTGGTGAGCCTGGAGACCTACGTAGCGCACCAGTCGCGCGGGCGCCCGATCGCGCCATGGCGCGACCCGCGCATGTCCGCCACGTTTGTGAACGGCGAACGGCACTACCGCCAGCGCATCGGCCAGCTCGACTTGTCGTGCGCCGATTGCCACGACCGGCACGCCGGCATGAAACTGGGCGGCAGCGTGATCCCGCAGGCGCATCCGACGGCATATCCGCTCTATCGGTTGGAGTGGCAGTCGGTTGGAACGCTGGCGCGGCGCATCCGCAACTGCATGAGCGGCGTGCGCGCCGAACCCTTTGCCCCGGACTCTGCGGAGATGATCGAACTCGAGACCTACCTCATGTCGCGCGCCACGGGAATGACCCTCGAAACGCCGGGCGTGCGGCCTTAGCGCGGCGGTCCGCTGGGGCGGGTTTCCGAACCTTGCGGCCGCCAGCGCCGCAACAATAGCGCGTTGCCCACCACGCTCACGCTGGAAAGCGCCATGGCGGCGCCGGCGATCACCGGGTTCAACAGCCCGAACGCGGCGGCGGGAATGCCGATCACGTTATAGAAGAACGCCCAGAACAGGTTCTGGCGGATCTTGGCCACTGTGGCGCGCGAGATGTCGATGGCATCCGCCACGCGCGCCGGATCGCTCTTCATCAGGGTGATGCCTGCGGCCTCCATCGCCACGTCGGTGCCCGAGGACATGGCGATGCCCACGTCGGCCGCCGCCAGCGCGGGCGCGTCATTGATGCCGTCCCCCACCATCGCCATGGTGCCGATGCGCGCGCGCAAGGCCGAGACGATGGCCGCCTTGCCGTCCGGCGCCACCGGCGCCTCGACGATCCCGATCCCGAGCGCACCGGCCACACAGTTGGCGGCGGCGTGATTGTCTCCGCTGATGAGCGCCGGAACGATGCCCATGGACTTCAGCCTTACCACTGCGCGCGGGGCTTCCGGACGCAATTCGTCGCCGAACACCAGGAAGCCGAGCACCTTGCGCGTGTCGACATCTAGCACCCACGAGAGCGTATTCCCGGCGTGAGCGGCTGCGGCGGTCTTGAGGGCGGCAGGGGTGTCCGCGGCCCGCGCGGCGGCCAGGGCATCGTTGCCGATGGCGATGCGGCGCGGCCCGCCCGGCGCTTCCACGGTGGCTTCGACGCCCAATCCCGGCAGGGATTTCAGGTCGCGGCGCGGCAAGGTCGGCCCCGCCGCGTCGGCCACCACCGCCTTGGCCAGCGGGTGCTCGCTGCCCGCCTGCACCGCCCGCACGAGCTGCATGAGGGCGTCGATGGTGCCGTCGGCCGCGACCGCCTCGAGCACGCGCGGGCGCCCCTGGGTCAGGGTGCCGGTCTTGTCGAATGCCACGCCCTTGATGCGATGCGCGGTCTCCAGTGCCAGCGCGTCCTTGATGAGAATACCGTGGCGCGCCGCCACGCCGGTGCCGGCCATGATGGCCGCCGGCGTGGCCAGTCCCAGCGCGCACGGGCAGGCGATGACCAGCACCGCCACGGCGTGCAGCGTCGCCGCAGTCCAGTCGTGCGTGGCCAGCCCCCAGCCGGCCAGCGTGAGCGCCGCGATGACCAGCACCACCGGCACGAACACCGCGCTCACCTGGTCGACCATGCGTTGGATCGGTGCCTTGGCCGCCTGCGCGTCCTCGACCAGCCGCGCGATGCGCTGCAAGGTGCTTTCCGCGCCGACGGCATGCACCTCAACGCGCAACTCACCCTCGCCATTGAGGGTGCCGCCGGTCACCGCGTCCCCGCCGGCCTTGGCCACCGGCAGGGGCTCGCCGGTCATGAGGCTTTCATCGACATGGCTGGTGCCGGACAGCACGGTGCCGTCGGCGGCGATGATTTCGCCCGGGGCGACGCACACGATGTCGCCCACCCGCACGTCGGCGACGGCAATGCGCGACACGCGGCCGTCGCGTTCGACGGCAGCATCCTTCGGGGCCAGCGCCGCGAGCGCGCGGATGGCGGCCGTGGTCTCGAACTTGGCGCGCGCTTCGAGCCACTTGCCGAACAGCACCAGCGTGATGACCACGGCGGCGGATTCGAAATACAGGTGCGCCGAATCGCCGTGCAGCCACCACAGGTAAAGGCTCAAGCCGTACGCCGCGCTGGTGCCCAGCGCCACCAGCAAATCCATGTTGCCCGCGCCGGCGCGCAGCGCATGCCAGCCGGCCCGGTAAAAACGCGCCCCGAGGACGAATTGCACCGGCGTGGCCAGCAGGCATTGCAGCCAGGGCGGCAGCATCCAATGAATGCCGAAGGGCAGGGCCAGCATCGGCACCACGAGCGGCAACGACAAGACGGCCGCGAGCATCCACGGCCAACGGGGCGCGGCCGCCATCCCCGGCGGCGGATGCATCCCGCGCGCGTCCAGCGGCGCACCGGCTTCGTATCCGGCGCGCTCGATGGCTTCGGCCACCGCACCGGCATCGGGGGTTCCGGCGAACCGCACGGTGGCGCGCTCGGTGGCGAGGTTTACGGTGGCATCCTCAACCCCCGGCACCGCGGCGATCGCCTTTTCCACCCGCGCCACGCAGGATGCGCACGTCATCCCGCCGACCGGGATCGTCAGCGCGGCGGTCGCGTCCCGGCCCATGGTGATCCGGACCCTACAGGGCGTGGCGATCGCGCGGATTCACGCGACGGTCGCGGGATGGAAGCCGGCCGCCTCGATGGCCGCGATGACGGCCGGTGCCGCAGCAGCGCTTTGGATGCTGACGCGATGGGCCGGCAGGTCGGCGGACAGGCTGGCGCCGGCGTCGAGTTTTTTCACCACGCGTTCGATGCCGGCCAGGCAACCGCCGCAGGTCATGTCGGGAATGTGTAGGGTCAGCATGCGGTAATCCAGTTTGCAAGAATCGGAAAGTGTGGAAGGTACATGATGCCGAAACGGCGGCGATCAACCCCCGTCGCGCAATTTTGGCGGGAACTGCGCCCCGTACCCTTGCACAAAACCTTAGGGAACGCGGGGCTATCACGCGGTGGTTGTTGACCCCCGTCAACTTTCGCGGGTCCGTCCACTTGCCATGCGCCAAGCGCAGGCCTTGCAATGGAACAATTGCGCAAAATGCCCCTCAAGGTGTAGGGCCTCGGGGCGTTTGCGTCCCCGGCAATACGCCTCGATGCGCCTGCCGCCTCCGGGCGAGAGGGCCCACGATTTGCGGGGCCGAACGGGCCCCAGCGCATAATTTGACCCTCCGACACGCGAAGACTCCGCAATGATTTCTGCCATGACCTCCACGCTGTCTCAGAAAACGACAATCGCCGCCGTCGGCGCCGCATTGATCCTGGCCGCCTGCGGGGGAAGCGGCGCGTCGGATTCATCGGCAACCTCGCCGTCCAAGGCCGCCGGCGGGGGCGCGCCCATTACCGTGGCGCTGGCCACCGTGGAGCAGCGCGACCTGGCGGTGCAATCGATCGCCAATGGCAGCGTCGTGTCCATGCAATCGACCGACATCCGCGCGCAGACCACCAGCACCGTGAAGGCGCTGCACATCGCCGAGGGCCAGCAGGTGGCGAAGGGGGACCTGCTGGTCACCCTCGATGCGCGCACCGAGGAGGCCAACCGCAAGCGCGCGGAGGCGCAGGTGGTGAAGACCCAGAGCGACCTCGCCAACGCCGAGCGCAACTACGTGCGGCAGAAGGATTTGTTCGACAAGAAGTTCATTTCCTCGGCGGCGCTCGACACCGCAGCCACGCAGCTCGATGTCCTCAAGGGCCAGCTGGCCGTCGACCAGGCGGCGCTGGAAGCCTCGCGCGTCGCGCTCTCGCTGATGGAAATCCGCGCGCCCTTCGCCGGCCGCACGGGCAGCATCTCGGTGCGGCCGGGCGCGGTGGTGCAGCCGAACAGCGCGCCGATGCTCACGGTCACGCAGATGGATCCGATCTATGTGTCGTTCGCCCTGCCCGAGCGCGAGTTGCCGGCCCTCCAGAAGGCGCAGGCGGCCGGCGCGGTGCCGGTGTCGATCACGCTCAACGCGCCGGGCAGCCCCGTCATCCAGGGCAAGCTCGCGTTCATCGAGAACTCGGTGGACAGCGGCGCGGGCACCATCGCGATGAAGGCGGTGTTTTCCAACAAGGACCGGCAGCTGTGGCCCGGCATGTTCGTCAATGTCTCGTTGACTTCGCGGGTCATCAAGGACGCGCGCGTGCTGCCGATCCAGGCGGTGCAGACCGGGCCCGAGCGCCAGTTCGTGTTCGTGCTCGACGAGGCCGTCGAGGGCGGCAACAAGGTCAAGGTGCAGCCGGTGAAAGTCGAGGTCACGCAGGGCGGGGTGGCCGCCGTCACCGGCGTGGCTGCGGGCGCGCGCGTGGTCGCCGAAGGCGCGCAGAACGTGCGCGCCGCCAGCGTGGTGCGCGAAGGCAAGCTCGGTGAGGGCAAGGGCGGCGGCAAGAAGGGCGCGGACGGCGCGGCGCCGGCAGAGGCCGCCAAGGCCAGGCCCGCGGAAGGGAAATCACCATGAACATTTCAGAGCTGTGCATCCGCCGCCCCATCATGACGGTGCTGCTGAACGCCGCCTGCGTGGTGGCCGGTGTGCTGGCGTACAACAAGATCCCGATCGCCGCGCTGCCGCAATACGACACGCCGACCATCCAGGTCACCGCCGTGCTGCCCGGCGCCAGCCCGGAGACCATGGCCTCCTCGGTGGCTACCACGCTCGAGCGCCAGTTCTCCACCATTGCCTCGGTCTCGGTGATGAGCTCGACGAGCACGCTCGGCCAGACGCAGGTCACGCTCGAGTTCGACCAGGCGCGCAACATCGACGCCGCGGCGGTCGACGTGCAGGCCGCGCTGCTGCGCGCCCAGCGCGCCTTGCCGGTGGAGATGACCAGCCTGCCCTCGTACCGCAAGGTCAACCCGGCCGACCAGCCGATCATGTTCCTCACGCTACGCTCGGACGCGATGCCGCTCTCGCAGCTGAACAGCTACGCGGACAACCTGATCGTGCCGACGTTGTCCACGCTGCCCGGCATCGCGCAGGTGGACATCAACGGGCAAAAGAAATACGCGGTGCGCATCCGCATCGATCCCGAGGCGGCGGCCTCGCGCGGCCTCACGCTCGAGGAGGTGGCGCAGGCGGTACGCACCGCCAACGCCAATTCGCCGGTCGGCACGCTGGAGGGGACGCGCCAGCAGCTGGTGATCGCCGCCAACCGCCAGCTGGCGCGCGCCGAGGAATTCGCCCAGCTCATCATCGCCACCTCGGCCACCGGCGCGCCGGTGCGCCTGGCCGACATCGCCGCCGTGGAGGACAGCGTCGAGAACGTCAAGTCCGGCAGCTGGGCCAACGGCGAGCGCTCCATCACGCTGGCGATCCGCCGCCAGCCGGACGCCAACACCGTCGCCACCGTCGACGCCATCCGCGACACGCTGCCGAAGCTGCTGGCGCAGATGCCTTCCTCGGTGGACCTCTCGGTGCGCGCCGACCGCTCGCAGTCGATCCGCGAGTCGATCCACGACGTCAAGATCACGCTGGGCATCACGGTGGCCCTGGTGGTGCTGGTGATCTTCCTGTTCCTGCGCCACGCGGTGGCCACGCTCATCCCCGCCATGTCGCTGCCGATTTCGCTGATCGGCACGCTGGCGATCGTCTTCGGCCTGGGCTACACGCTGGACAACATCTCGCTGCTGGCGATCACGCTCGCGGTCGGGCTGGTGGTGGACGACGCCATCGTGGTGCTGGAAAACATCGTGCGCCACATGGAGGACGGCATGGCCCCGATGGAGGCCGCGCTGGTCGGCGCGCGCGAGATGGGCTTCACCATCGTCTCGATCTCGGTCTCGCTGGTGGCGGTGTTCATCCCGATCTTTTTCATGCCCGGCGTGATCGGCCTGTTGTTCCACGAGTTCGCGGTGGTGGTGGGCGTCTCGGTGCTGGTCTCGGCGATGGTCTCGCTCACCCTGATCCCGATGCTCGCCAGCCGGTTCCTGAAACCGCACGTCGCCGGCAGCGCCTCGGAACGCTGGACCGAGTGGTTTGAGCGCATCTACCTCGCGCTGCTCAGGGTCTATGAGCGCATGCTCGACTGGAGCCTCGCGCACCGCCGCGTCATGATCGGCGTCGCCCTGTCCACCTTCGTGCTGACCGGCGTGCTGTTCTGGGTGCTGCCCAAGGGGTTCTTCCCCAATGAGGACATCGGCCAGATCCTCATCACGGTCGAGGCCGCCGAGGACATCGCCAATCCGGCCATGCAGGCGCTGGCGCGCCGCTCCGGCGACGTCATCCGCCAGAATCCGGCGGTGGCCACGGTCATCGTCAACGTGTTCGACGGCAATTCGGCGCGCCTGTTCGCGGTGCTCAAGCCGCGCAGCGAGCGTCCGCACATGGACAAGGTGCTGGAGTCCCTGCGGCGCGACCTGCGCGGGGTGCCGGGCGTGACGGCCTACCTGAATCCGCTGCAGAACTTGAGGCTGGGCGGGCGCCCGTCGAAGGCGCGCTACCAGTTCGTGCTCATGGCCGTGAACACCGCCGACCTGCGGCAGGCCACCGACGGGCTGCTGGAAAAGCTGCGGGCGGACAACGCGTTCCGCGACGTCTCCAGCGACGCGCAGTTGAAGGGCCTCACCGCGCGCTTCAATATCGACCGCGACCGCGCCAACGCGATGGGCGTCAACGTGCAGGACATCCGCAGCGCCATGTTCTCGGCCTTCGGCGAGCGCCAGATCGGCACCATCTTCACCTCCGCCGACAGCTACCAGGTGATCCTGCAGGCGGGCGACAGCGACCGCAGCGACGAATCGGCCTTCAACAAGATCTTCGTGCGCGCCAAGGGCGGGCGCCTGGTCCCGCTCTCCGCGCTGGGCACCGTGAAGCGCGAGGTGGGCCCGACCGCGATCAACCACACCGGCCAGCTCGAGGCGATGACGATTTCCTTCAACCTCGCGCCCAGCGCGCCGCTTGGCGACGCAGCAAAGAAAATCGAGCGCTTCCGCCGCGAGCTCAACATGCCGGCCACCGTGCTGACCGCGTGGGGCGGCGACGCCGCGGCGTTCCAGTCCTCGCAGGCCAGCCAGGCGATCCTCATCATCGCGGCCCTGCTGGTGATCTACGTGCTGCTTGGCGTGCTCTATGAAAGCTACATCCACCCGCTCACCATCCTGGCCGGCCTGCCCTCGGCGGCGGTCGGCGCGCTGGTCACGCTGTGGATCTTCGGGATGGATTTGTCGATCATCGCCACCATCGGCATCGTCATGCTGATCGGCATCGTGAAGAAGAACGCCATCATGATGATCGACTTCGCGCTCGACGCGCAGCGCACCCGGGGCATGGTGCCCGAACTGGCGATCCGCACCGCCTGCCTGATGCGTTTCCGGCCGATCATGATGACCACCATCGCGGCGGCCATGGGCGCGCTGCCGATTGCCCTGGGCCTCGGTGCCGGCGCGGAATTGCGCCAGCCGCTCGGCCTGGCGGTGGTGGGCGGACTGCTGTTCTCGCAGGGCGTGACGCTGTGCATCACGCCGGTGATCTACCTTGCGCTCGACCGCTGGTCCGGCAAGGGCCCGCTGGTGCTCGAGGGCGACGCGCACAAGCCGCAGCCGGCCTAGCAAACAATCGACAAACTGCCCGCCTGGCGCGGCGTTTGGGGCATTTTTGCCTCAAAAGCCGCGCCAGCGCTCGAGTTTGGCTAACCGGCGCGCCTAGCCCTGCAACAGTTTCATCTCGGCCACGCTGAGCGCCTCGGGCGACCCGGCCAGGATCAGCACGTCGTCGGTCTCCAGCCGCAGGTCGGGCTGCGGTTCGGTGTGCCGTCGTCCCTGGCGCCGCAGCGCCGCGAGGCGCACGCCCATGCGCTCGAAGTCGAAGGACGACAACGTCTTGCCGATGGCCGCCGCCTGCCCGCCCAGCACCACGCTCATCAGGCGCGGCGCCTGGGCGTCGCCGGCGTCCTCGTCGGTGGCGCCGGAAAAATACGCCGGCATGAACGCGTACTGCTCGCCGCGCACCTGGCGCAGCCTCAGCAGCGCCTGCTTGAGCGGCACGCCGATGCGCAGCATGGTCTGCGTGCCGAGCATGAGCGAGCCCTCCACCACCTCGGCGACGATCTCCGCCGCCCCCGCCGCGCGCAGTTTCTCGACGTCGGTGTCGTCGAAGGTGCGCACGATCACCGGCACCTCCGGCCGCACCGCCTTCACGTGCGCCAGGATGGCCAGCGCCGCGCGCGTGTCGGCGAAGCTCACTACCACCGCTGAGGCGCGCGGCAGGCCGGCCGCCGTCAGCACCTCGCGCTTGGAGGCGTCGCCAAACAGGACAGAGTCGCCGGCGGCGGCGGCCATCCGCACGCGCATCGGGTCGGCGTCGAGCGCGATGAGCGAGATGCCCTCCTTCTCCAGGAAGCGCGCCAGGCTTTGCCCGGAACGCCCGTAGCCGCAGATGATGACGTGGCGCTTCTTGCCCATCGCCTTGACCGACAGCTGCTGCAACTGCACCGCGCGCGACTCCCACTCGCTGGCGATCAGCCGGAGTACGATCTTCTCGCTGTGCATCAGGATCAGCGGCGCGATGAGCATGGACAGCAGCATCGCGGCCAGCACCGCCTGGATCGTCGAGGGCGGCGCCGCGCCGTGGACGCCGGCCAGCGAGAGCAGCACAAAGCCGAATTCGCCCGCCGGGGCCAGCGCCAGCGCGCAACGCAGCGCCACGGCGCGCTCATTGCGCAGCAACAGGCCGATGCCGACGATGAGGAAGAACTTCAGCGCCATGAGCGCGATGAAGATCAGCAGGACGGCCGGCCAGCGTTCCGCCAGCGTGTGCCAGTCGAGCAGCATGCCGATGGTGATGAAGAACAGGCCGAGCAGCACGTCGCGGAACGGCTTGATGTCGTCCTCCACCTGGTAGCGGTATTCTGTTTCGGAGATCAGCAGGCCGGCGAGGAACGCGCCCAGCGCCAGCGACAATCCGACGGCCTCGGTGGCCCACGCGAGGCCCAGCGTCACCAGCAGCACGGTGAGCACGAACAGTTCCGAGGACTTTTGCGCCGCCACCAGGTGGAACAGCGGGCGCATGACGCGCTGACCGAGGATGAGGATCACCCCCAGCGCCGCCGCGGCCTTGAGCAGCGCCACGCCGATCGCGCCCATGATGGCGTTGGGCGGCAGGGCCAGCGCCGGCAGCAGCACCAGCAGCGGGATGACCGCCATGTCCTGGAACAGCAGCACGCCCATGATCTGCTTGCCGTGCGGCGAATGCAGCTGGGTCTGCTCGGCGAGGAACTTCGAGACGATGGCCGTCGAGGACATCGCCAGCACGCCGCCCATCACCAGCCCGGTCTGCCAGGAGAAGCCGGCCGCCCACGCCACCAGCATCACCACTGCGATGGCGGTGGTCACCTGCAGGCCGCCGAAGCCGACCACGATGCGCCGCATGGCCATGAGTTGCGGCAGCGAGAATTCGAGGCCGATGGAAAACATCAGGAACACCACGCCGAACTCGGCCAGGTAGCGCGTGTCCGGCGAATCGGGCACGAAGCCGAGCGCGTGCGGGCCGATCAGCACGCCGACGATGAGGTAGCCGAGGATCGGCGGCAGCCGCATGCGCCGGAACAGCACCACCGTGACCACGGCCGTGGACAGCAGGATCACGACGAGCTTGAGGGTGGTGTGTTCGGGCACGGGGAGGGCGGTGAAGGGAAAGTCGGACGGGAGCGCCGAATCCCGACGGCGATCCGGCGCACTCAACGATAGAATGCCACCATGCCAAGTGTATTACAGCCCCGCGCCGTCACCGATACCGATCGCACGCTGGCGCTCGCGCGCGAGACGCTCGACATCGAGGCCGACGCCGTGCGCGCCCTCAAGGCCAAGCTGGGGGAGGCGTTCCTCGCCGCGCACCGCCTGATGTTCGACGTGACCGCGAGCAAGGGCCGCGTCGTGGTGACCGGCATGGGCAAGAGCGGCCACGTTGGCGGCAAGATCGCGTCCACGCTGGCCTCCACCGGCACGCCGGCGTTCTTCATGCACCCGGGCGAAGCCAGCCACGGCGACCTGGGCATGATCACCTCCGGCGACGTGGTCATCGCCATTTCCAACTCCGGCGAATCCGACGAGATCGTGAAGATCCTGCCGCAACTGAAGCGGCGCGGCACGCCCATCATCGCCATGACCGGGCGCGCCGAATCGACGCTCGCCAAGGCGGCAACGGTGTTCCTCGACGTGGCGGTGGAGAAGGAGGCGTGCCCGCTGAACCTCGCCCCCACCGCCAGCACGACGGCGACGCTGGCGCTGGGCGACGCGCTCGCGGTGGCGCTGCTCGATGCGCGCGGCTTCGGCGAAGAGGACTACGCCATGCACCACCCCGGCGGCTCGCTGGGGCGGCGCCTGCTGATGCACGTGTCCGATGTGATGGTCTCCGGCGATCGCGTTCCCAAGGTGCGCGACGACGCGACGCTGGCCGCGGCCATCATGGAGATGTCCAGGAAGGGCCTGGGCATGACGGCGGTGGTGGACGCCGCGGGCCGGCTGGCCGGCGTGTTCACCGACGGCGACCTGCGGCGCACGCTGGAGACGCACGACAACATCCGCGACACGCGCGTGGCCGAGGTCATGAACCGCGCGCCGAAGTCGATCGCCCCGGGCAGGCTCGCGGTGGAGGCGGCCGAGATGATCGAACGCCACAAGATCGGCGGCAGCGGGTTGCTGGTGGTCGATGCAGGCGGTGAACTCGTCGGCGCCGTGCATGTGCTCGAGCTCATGCGCGCGGGGGTGCTGTGAGCGCGGGCGGCCATCCCATCGACCCGGCCACGCTGGTCCCGCCGGGCGTGACCGGCAACGTGCTTTCCCGCGCCGCGGAGGTCGAGCTGGCGGTGTTCGACGTCGATGGCGTGCTCACCGAGGGCGCGCTGCACTACGGGCCGGGCGGCGAGGAGACCAAGGTGTTCAACACGCTCGACGGCCACGGCATCAAGATGCTGCAATCGGCGGGGGTCACGGTCGCGATCATTTCCGGGCGCGAATCCCGCGCGCTGGGCAAGCGCGCCGGGGACCTCGGCATCCACCACCTCTACATGGGCGTGGCGGACAAGGGCATCAAGTTCCAGACCCTGCTCGAGGACGTGGGCATCGCGCCGGACCGTTGCGGCGGCATCGGGGACGACGTGGTGGACCTGCCCTACCTGTCGCGCTGCGGCTTCTCGGTGGCCGTGCCCGACGCGCCGGCCTACCTGAAGGCGCAGGTGCATTACGTCACCCAGGCGCGCGCGGGCCACGGCGCGGCACGCGAGTTCTGCGACATCATCCTGCACGCCAAGGGCCGGCTGGCCGCACTGGTCGCGGGGTACGCCGCATGACCTATTTCGTCATCAAGTCGCTGCACATCATCTTCCTGGTCGCGTGGTATGCCGGGCTGTTCTACCTGCCGCGCCTTTACGTGTATCACACCATGGCGACGGAGCCGGCCGTGAAGGACACCTTCAAGACCATGGAGCGCAAGCTCTACTACGGCATCATGATGCCCTCGATGGTGTTGACGGTCCTGTTCGGTTCCATCCTGTGGCTGGAGTATGGAATCGGCCGCGACCAGACCTGGATGATGGTCAAGCTGGCGCTGGTGGCGGTGCTGCTTGGGCTGCATTTCTACCTCGGCAAGCTGCGCAAGGATTTCGCCGCGGACCGCAACGCGCACGGCCATGTGTTCTATCGCTGGCTGAACGAAATCCCGGCCCTGCCGATCCTCGTGGCGGTGGTCCTGCTCGTCGTCATCAAGCCCTGGGCGTAAGCGGTGAGCGAATCCTTTTTCGCCATGTGCCCGCTGGGCCTGGCCGACATGCTGGCGCTGGAACTCGCCGGCCCGCGCATCGGCGCCACTGTGACGAGCCAGGGCACGGCGGGCGTCGCCTTCACCGGCGGCATGGAAACCGCGCTGCGCGCCAACCTGCATTCGCGCGTGGCCTCGCGCATCCTCTGGCGGGTGGCGCAGTTTCCGTACGCCAACGAGCACCATGTGTACGACGCGGCCCGCCTGCTGGCGTGGACGGCGTGGTTTCCGGTCTCGCGCACCATCAAGGTCGAGGTCAGCGCCCATCGCTCGCCCGTCAAGAGCCTCGACTTCACCGCGCTCAAGGTCAAAGACGCGGTGTGCGACACGTTCCGGGAGATCGTCGGCAGCCGGCCGAGCGTGGCGCGGCAGGAGCCGGATGTGCGCATCCATCTGCACCTGGAGGCCGGTGACGCCGCGCTGTATGTCGATCTTTCCGGCGAGCCGCTGTTCAAGCGCGGGCGGCGCGACCACACCGGCCTGGCGCCGCTCAAAAAGAACCTGGCCGCAGGCATCCTGATGCTCACCGGGTGGGACCGGCAGGAGGCGCTGCTCGACCCGATGTGCGGCAGCGGCACCTTCCTGGTCGAGGCCGCGGAGATGGCGCTGGGGATCGCCCCGGGGCTGTCCGGCGGCAGGCCGCGCGCCTTCAACGTCGAGAAGCTCAGCACGTTCGATGCGGCGCTGTGGAACCGCCTGGTGGAGGAGGCGCGCGCCGCCGCGACACCGCCGCGCGAACTGCCGATCTACGGGTCGGACCTGTTCGGCGACGCGCTCAAGAACGCGCGCGACAACCTGGCGGCCAACGGGCTGGCTGAGTGCGTGTACCTGAAGCAGGCCAACGTGCTGGAAATCTCCGCGCCCGCCGCCTCGGGCGTGTGGGTGACCAACCCGCCGTACGGCGACCGCCTGGGCGATGCGGCGAAGTTGAAGGAGTTGTATCCCAAGCTCGGCGACACGCTCAAGCAGAAATTCGCCGGCTGGCGCGCCTATTTCTTCACCGGCGACCTCGCCCTGGCCAAGACCATGCGCCTGGCGCCCAGCCGCAAGACCCCGCTGTTCAACGGCAAGATCGAATGCCGGTTGCTCGAATACAAGATGGTGGCGGGCAGCAATCGCAGGGATTGAGCGGCAAGCGACCGGTGACCGGCTATTTGTGGATCACCAGCCGCCCGCGATTCCGGAACATGAATTCCGGGGCGATGCCCAGCATCGAGCGCACCGTGCGCGACAGGTGCGCGGAATCGGCGAAGCCGGCGGACAGCGCCGCGGTAGTCAACGAATGCCCCGCGATGGCGACGTCGAGCGCCTTTCGCATCTTGAGCCACAGCAGGTAGCGCCGCACCGGCACGCCGATTTCGTCCTTGAACACGTGTGCGAAGCGCGAGGGCGAGAGGTGCACGGAATCGGCCAGCGCATCGAGGCTGTCGTATTTTTCCGGCGCCTCGCGCAGCTGCTCGATGGCGCTGGCGATGCGCGAATCCATCGGCGGATCGGCAAAGCGCATGCGCACGCTCACCCCGAACATCGCGGCCAGCAGGTCGTCGGCCTCGTCGAGGGATGTGGTGGCGCTTTGCAGTTTGCGCGCCGCCTCGAGGTTGGACAGCGGGCAGGCAAAGGTGCGCGGCGTTTCCTCCAGGCGCTCCATCGCGGCCTGGTAACTGGCGCTCTCCGGTTCCCAGAACAGCGCGGCGATGGCGTGCGCCGCGGAGGCCGTCGCGTATTCGGTCCCCGAAGACAGGAACACGCCCTGACCGCGCAGCGTGTGGCCATCGCCCAGCGTCACGCTCAGTTCGCCCTCACAGGTGGCCAGCCACACTGCCGCATGGTTCTTGTGAAAGGTCGTGTCGATGCCCGGACCCGCATAGAGGAAGCGCTCTTCCCAGACATAGAGGTGCAGTTGCGCTTCGCTCGAATTCATCGCACAGCCGGTTTGTTCAACAGGTCAGCCAGTTTATTCAAGAAATCGGCAGGTTTTTTCAATTGGCGGCGGGGTGGCGCGCCAATACTGGAGTCGTGCCCTCCCTCACGGCACGGAAAGGAAGCACCATGAAGAACCTCACAACAAGACTGGGCCACGCCCTCACGTTCGAACGCGCATTGGCGCTTGCCGCCGCATTCGTCCTGGCCACCAGCGCCTTTGCCCTCATGCACGCCTTCCGGGGCGCCGAGTATTCGGGCCTCGTGACGCTGCTGGTCGGCGCCTGACGGGCCGCACCATACCCAAACGGAAAACCAAGCCCTGGCGCGGCGTTCGAGGCGAAAACGGCCTGAAAGCCGCGCCGAATCAGGGGTTTGCCCCTTTGCGCCGCACGGCGCAGCCCTGCTACTTGACGATCTCGAGATGCTCCAGCCCCGCGGCCAGGTCTTTTTCCTTGGCGCCGCGGCCTTCGAGCTTGATCTTGAGGCGCAGGTCGTTGAGCGAATCGGCGTTCCTGAGCGCGTCCTCGTAGGAAATCATGTCGGCCTCGAAGAGGTCGAACAGCGCCATGTCGAAGGTCTGCATGCCGAGTTCCTTGGAGCGCTTCATCACCTCCTTGATCTCATGCACCTCGCCCTTGAAGATCAGGTCCTGGATCAGCGGCGTGTTGAGCAGGATTTCGATGGCGGCGACGCGACCCTTGCCTTCCTTCTTCGGGATCAGGCGCTGCGAGACAAAGGCCTTCAAGTTGAGCGACAGGTCCATCAACAGTTGCGAGCGCCGTTCTTCGGGGAAGAAGTTGATGATGCGGTCGAGCGCCTGGTTGGTCGAGTTCGCGTGCAGCGTGGACATGCACAGGTGGCCGGTTTCGGCGAAGGCGATGGCGAAGTCCATGGTCTCGCGGTCGCGGATTTCGCCGATGAGGATGACGTCCGGCGCCTGGCGCAGCGTGTTCTTGAGCGCGGCGAACCAGTTGTCGGTATCCACCCCCACCTCGCGCTGCGTGATCACGCAGTTCCGGTGGTCGTGCACGTACTCGACCGGGTCCTCGATGGTGATGATGTGGCCGTAGCTATTCTCGTTGCGGTAGCCGATCATCGCCGCCAGCGTGGTGGACTTGCCGGAGCCGGTGCCGCCGACCAGGATCACCAGGCCGCGCTTGGTCATCGCCACATCCTTGAGCACCTCGGGCAGGTTGAGGTCCTCGAACTTCGGGATCGTCGTGGTAATGGTGCGCAGCACCAGGCCGATGCGCCCCTGCTGCACGAAGGCGTTGACGCGGAAGCGCCCGATGCCCGACGGCGCGATGGCGAAGTTGCACTCCTTGGTCGCCTCGAACTCGGCCGCCTGCTTGTCGGTCATGATCGAGCGCGCGATTTCGCCGGTGTGGACCGGCGACAGGCTGGTCTGCGACACCGGCGTCATCTTGCCGTCGATCTTCATGGCCGGCGGGAAGCCCGCGGTCAAAAACAAGTCCGACGCCTTCTTGGCGAGCATGGCCCGCAATAATTCGTGGACAAACTTGAGTGCCTGTTCTCGTTCCATGACGTGCTCCCGCGGCCGCCTGCGCCGCAGCCGGGTTAGTTGAATGCGTCCTTGTTGGCCGCCTTGCCGCGCGCCTCGG
>CAZTYC010000035.1:0-17841 GCA_964617435.1 uncultured Burkholderiales bacterium | reverse complement strand
GACCTGGGTGCCGTGCACTCCTGCGCCCATGCGCTCGGCACCGTGGTCGACATGCACCATGGCCTCGCCAATGGGGTGATGATCGACCACGTGATGCGCTTCAACCTGCCGGCCGCCACGGACAAGATGGCGGAATTGGGCCGCGTGTGCGGCGCCACTGCACAGTCGGGCGAGGCGGGCGCGCGCGACTTCATCGACTGGCTGGTCCGGCTCAAGGCCGCGCTGAACGTGCCCGCCAAGCTCGGCGCGCTCAAGGTGACGGAGGCGCATCTGCCGCGCCTCGTCGAGGTTGCGACGGCGGACGGCTGTCACGCGACCAATCCGCGGCCGTGCACACGCACCGATTTCGAGGCGCTGTTCCGCGCAGCGCTGTAATCCAGCGGGGAATCGTGAAACGCAGACTTCGCATCGGTATTTCCTCGCGTATCCAGTACGGCGAACCGGACAAGCGCGGGTACCTGAAGAAAAACGTCTATTACCTCGAGCAGTCCTTCTTGCGCTGGGTGCAGGAGACCGGTGTGCTGGTGTATGCGGTGCCGGATGCGCTGGGCGGCGGGCTCACGCTGGACGACTACGTGGCGGACCTCGACGGCCTGATTCTGCAGGGGGGCGCCGACATCGCGCCCGAGCATTACGGCGAAACACCCTTGAAACCGGAATGGGCGGGCGATGCCACGCGCGACCGCTACGAGCTCGGACTCCTGAAGCGTTTCCTGGATGCCGGCAAGCCGGTGCTCGGCATCTGCCGCGGTCATCAGCTGATCAACGTGGCGCTGGGCGGCACCCTGCACCAGGACATCGAGACCCAGGTCGAGGGCGCCCACGCGCACTCGAACCTCGACGTCTACGACGACAATTTCCACATGATCGAGCTCGACCCCGGCTCCGGCCTCGCGGCGCTCTATCCCGGCGTGGACGTGGCGCGGGTCAACACCATCCATCACCAGTCGGTGAAGACGCTCGGGCGCGGCCTCAAGGTTGAAGCGCGTTCCAAGGACGACGGCGTCATCGAAGCTGTGCGCGGCACGGGCGACGCCTACATCGTCGGCGTGCAATGGCACCCGGAGTTCATCGAACCGGGGCATCCCCGCCACAGCGACCTGCTGCCCGGCGCGCCGATCCTCACCGATTTCCTCGCCGCTGCGCGGCGCAATCAACCCGGACACTGACATGGCTGCTACCGCCACCCGCACGCTCACCATCACCAATCCCGCCAACGGCCGCGTGCTCGAGAAGCTGCCTTGTGATGACGCGAAAACGGTGCGCGCAAAATACGAAGCCGCGCGCCGGGCACAACCGGCCTGGGCCAAGGTGCCGCTTGCCAAGAAGCTTGCGATGCTCAGGACATTCCGGGATTCCCTCATCGCGGAGCGCGAGGACCTGGCGCTGATCCTCACCTCCGAAATGGGCAAGCCGATCGCGCAGGCGCGCAACGAACTGAACGCGCTCACCGGACGCATCGACTTCTTCCTGGCTGAAACCAAACGCACGCTCAAACCCAGGCAGGTGTTCAACGAGGGCGGCATGAAAGAGGTAATCGGCCACGAGCCGCTGGGCGTGGTCGCGAATATCTCGGCGTGGAACTACCCGTACTTCGTGGGCGCCAACGTGTTCGTGCCGGCCCTGCTCACCGGTAACACGGTGTTGTACAAGCCCTCCGAATTCGCCACACTCACCGGCCTCGCCATCGCCCGCCACCTGCACGCGGCGGGCGTGCCCGACGACGTGTTCATCGCGCTGGTGGGCGACGGCGCCACCGGCGCGGCGCTCTTGAAGCAGGCCGTGGACGGCGTGTTTTTCACCGGCTCCTACGCCACCGGGCAGCGCATCGCCAAGGCGGTGGCCGGGCGCATGATCAAGCTGCAATTGGAACTGGGCGGCAAGGACCCGGTGTATGTGGCGGCGGATGCGGATCCCGTCAAGGTCGCGGCGGGCATTGCCGACGGCGCCTTCTACAACACCGGGCAGAGCTGTTGCTCGGTGGAGCGCATCTACGTGCACGAAAAGATTTTCGACGCCTTCGTCGCCGCGTTCGTGAAGGAAGTGAAGTCCTACAAGGCCGGCGACCCGACCAGCGACGCCACCTACATCGGCCCGTTGACCCGCGCGCCGCAGCTCAAGGTGCTGGCCGACCAGGTCGCCGACGCGAAGAAGAAGGGGGCGAAGGTCCTCGCCGGCGGCAAGAAGATGGCCGGCAAGGGCAACTGGTTCGAACCGACCGTGCTGGTCGGCGTCGACCATCGCATGGTGGTGATGCGCGAGGAAAGCTTTGGACCCATCATCGGGATCATGCCGGTGAAGGACGATGCCGAAGCGCTGGCGCTGATGAACGACACCGCGTACGGGCTCACCGCCGGCGTCTATACGCCGGACGAAACCCGGGCGAGGACGCTGTTGGCCGGCGTGCGCGCCGGCTCCGCCTACTGGAACTGCTGCGACCGCGTCAGCCCGCGCCTGCCCTGGTCCGGCGTCGGACATTCGGGCGTCGGTCTCACGCTCTCCACTGCGGGCATCGAGACGTTTACACGGCCGAAGGCATATCACTTGCGGTCGGCGTAGCGCTGCTTGGACGATCTCCAGCACTGGTGCGGCTTTCCAGCCAAAAATGCCTTGAAAGCCGCACCAGTGCTGGAGTTTATTGCCGCCGTGCTTTCGCGATTTGGCGCATCGCCCGCGCCTGGTGAGAAAATGGCGCCGCCATGAAACCACCCGAACCCCGATGGATGCTCTACCTGCGCCTCGTGCGCCTCGACAAGCCCATCGGCATCCTGTTGCTGCTGTGGCCGACGCTCTGGGCGCTATGGATTGCGGGCGACGGCCGTCCGGATCCGCTCATCCTCGGCGTGTTCGTGGCCGGCACCCTCCTGATGCGCTCGGCAGGCTGCGCGATCAACGATTGGGCGGACCGTGACTTTGACCGCCACGTGAAACGCACGGCCGCACGGCCGTTGGCCGCGGGCGCCATCGCCCCGCGCGAGGCCCTGGTCGTCGCGGCGTTGCTCGCCCTCGTGGCGTTTGCGCTGGTGCTGCTGTTCCTGAACCGCCTCACGCTCTGGCTGTCGGTGCCGGCGGTGCTGATCGCCGCGAGCTATCCGTTCACCAAGCGATTCCTCGCCATGCCGCAGGCGTACCTGGGCGTTGCATTCGGGTTCGGCATCCCCATGGCGTTCGCTGCGCAGACGGGCGACGTGCCGCCGCTGGCGTGGGGGCTGCTGCTGGCCAATGTGTTCTGGACCATCGCCTACGATACCGAGTACGCGATGGTGGATCGCGACGACGACCTGAAGATCGGCATCCAGACCTCGGCGATCCTGTTCGGCCGGCACGATGTGGCGGCGGTGATGTTCTGCTACGCCGCCATGCTCGGCGTGCTGACGGGCATCGGCAAGGCGATCGCGCTCGGCTGGGCGTACTTCATCGGCCTGGGCGCGGCATGCTGCATCGCGCTCTACCACTACACCCTGATCCGCGCGCGCGACCGCGACGCCTGCTTCAAGGCGTTCCTGCACAACAACTGGCTGGGCCTGGCAGTCTTTGTCGGGGTCCTGGCCGACTACGGCGTGCGGCCCTGAGCGCATGAACGTCATCGACAGGCTCAACCGGCTGGCCGCATCCCACGGCGAACTGCGGCCGGGGTCGGGAATGATCTCCGGCGTGATCGCACTGTCGCTGGCGATCCTCTGTTTCCTGGCGGTGCTGGCGTTCCATTTTCCGGCGCACCTGACCACGCCGGAACTTCGCAAGGCGTACGACGTCGAGTTGCTGCGCAACGTGATGTTTGCCGCGCTGGTGCTCTCCGGCGGCCTGTCCCTGGCCAGCCTGGTGTTCGGCCGCGCACGCTGGATCTCGCTGGCCGCGTTCGTGCTGGTGGTCATCACGGTGGCACTGGGCGGGCACCGCGTGCCGGTCGGCGATTTTCCCGACCACACGCCCTACCTCGGCCTCGACTGGTTCATCCTCGACCTGCTGGGATCGACGCTGGTGTTCGTGCTGATCGAAAAACTGTTCGCGCTGCGCGACCAGCCGGTGTTCCGCGCCGAGTGGCAGACCGACTTCCATCACTTCATTGTCAACCACCTCCTGGCGGGCTTTGCCCTGCTGGTGGTGAACCAGGCGGTCAACACCGGCTTTGGCTGGGCGGTGAACGCGGAGGTGCAGGCGTGGATCCGCGCGCTGCCCTTCGCGGTGGAGCTGTTCCTGTGCATCCTGGTGGCGGACCTGGCGCAGTACGCGGTGCATCGCGCGTACCACGAGGTGCCGTGGCTGTGGCGCCTTCACGCGGTGCACCACAGCGCCAAGACGATGGACTGGCTCGCCGGCTCGCGCCAGCATGTGATCGAGGTGCTCCTCACCCGCACCCTGGTGCTGGCCCCGATCTTCGTGCTGGGCTTTTCGAAGCCGGTGGTGGATGCCTATATCCTGATCGTCGGTTTCCAGGCGGTGTTCAACCACGCGAACGTGAGCGTGCGGCTTGGGCCGCTCTCATACCTGATCGTCACCCCGAATTTCCATCACTGGCATCACTCGCAGGACCGCGAGGCGCTGGACCGCAACTATGCGGCGCACTTTGCCTTCATCGACCACCTGTTCGGCACCGCCGTGCGCGCTGACCGCGCATGGCCGCAGCGCTACGGCGTGCTGGGCGACTATGTGCCCAACGGATTCATGCGGCAGCTGGTGTTCCCGTTCACGTGGAAATCGCCCCCCGCCGACCCGCCGAAGGATGGCGCATGACGCCGCGCGCATGCGCCGGGCCCGCGCGACGCAGATGAGGGCCGCTCCGCGTGCGGCGCGCATCGTGGCAGGCACCCCTGTTCGCTTCGCCCAACCGAGCGTTTACTCTAATTGAGCATGGTAATTTGCAGCATTTCCGGCTGCGCAACTTTGTATGCAAACAACCTTTGATTACCTGGTCCTCGGCGGGGGCTCCGCAGGCTGCGTGGTGGCCAACCGGCTCACCGAGGATCCGAACGTCACGGTGGCGCTGGTGGAAGCCGGCGGCGAGGGCCGCGATTACCTGATCCGCACGCCGGCGGCCGTGGTGGCCATGGCGCCGACCGGCATCAACAATTACGCCTACGATACCGTGCCCCAGGCCGGACTGAACGGGCGCATCGGCTACCAGCCGCGCGGCCGCGCGCTGGGCGGATCCTCCGCGATCAATGCCATGGTGTACATCCGCGGCGACAAGACCGATTACGACCAGTGGGCCGCGCTGGGCAACCCCGGCTGGTCCTACGACGAGGTGCTGCCCTATTTCAAGCGCGCGGAGCACAACGAACGCCTCAACGGCCATTTCCACGGCCAGGGCGGCCCCCTCAATGTGGCCGACCGCTCCAACCACGGGCCGTTTCCCGGCCTGTTTCTCGAAGCCGCCAAGCAGGCCGGCCACGCCATCAACCATGACTTCAACGGCGCGGACATGGAGGGTGCGGGCTTCTACCAGGTCACGCACAAGGGCGGCGAGCGCTGCAGCGCGGCGCGCGCCTATGTCCATCCGCTGATGGAGGGCGCGCAAAAGCGCGCGAACCTCACGGTCATCACGCGGGCCGAGGCCGAGCGCCTCATCTTCGAGGGCAAACGGGCGACCGGCGCTTTCGTGCAGGTGGCGGGCCAGCGCCTGCAACTCAACGCGCGGCGCGAGGTGATCGTCTCCTGCGGTGCCATCCGCTCGCCGCAATTGCTCATGGTGTCGGGGATCGGCAGCGGTGCGGACCTGCAGGCGCTGGGCATTCCCGTACTGCACGACCTGCCAGGCGTGGGCGCCAATCTGCAGGATCATCCGGACTTCATATTCGGCCATGCGGTGACCAGCCTCGACCTGGTCGGCTTCACGCCGCGCGGCTTCGCGCGCCTGGTCAGCGAATGGTGGCGCTACCGCAAGAACCACACCGGCCTGTGGGCCAGCAACTATGCCGAGGCCGGCGCGTTCCTCAAGCTCGGCCCGGATTCGCCGGCGCCGGACGTGCAGCTGCACTTCGTGATCGCGCTGGTCGAGAACCACGCGCGCAAATTCAACTACCGCCACGGCCTGTCGTGCCACGTGTGTCTGCTGCGGCCGAAAAGCCGCGGCAGCATCCGCCTGGCTGCGAACGACCCGTTCGGCGCGCCGCTCATCGATCCGGCCTTCTTTGCCGATCCGCAGGATCTTGAGGACATGGTCGCGGGCTACAAGCTCACGCGCCACCTGTTGTCGCAGCCGGCCCTTTCAAAACTCTACGAGCAGGACATGTTCACCGCCGGCGTCGACACCGACGACCAGATCCGCGCCGTGATCCGCGAGCGCGCCGACACGGTCTATCACCCGGTGGGCAGTTGCAAGATGGGGCGCGACGCCATGGCCGTGGTCGACGCCGCGCTGCGCGTCCATGGCATCGAGGGGCTGCGCGTGGTGGACGCCTCGATCATGCCGACGCTCATCGGAGGAAACACCAACGCGCCGGCCATCATGATCGGCGAGAAGGCCTCGGACCTGATCCGCGCCGCGCACCGCTGAGCGGCGCCCGCGCCGGCGCTGCCGCTCAGTCCAGGTCCAGGTACTGCGCCTCGAAGTCCGCCGCCGGCAGGGGCCGTGCAAAGAAGAAGCCCTGGTACTCATCGCATTCGAGGTCGCGCAGCACGCGGTACTGCGTCTCGTTTTCCACGCCTTCGGCGACCACGTTGAGCTTGAGGCTGTGCGTCATGGCGATGATGGCGCGGATGATGGTCTCGTCATTGGGATTGACGCCGATCTCGCGCACGAATTGCGAATCCACCTTGATGGTGTCCACCGGCAGCTGCCGCAAATAGGAGAGCGAGGAGTAGCCGGTGCCGAAGTCATCGACCGCCACGCCGAGCCCCATCGCCCCCAGCCGTTCCAGCAGCACACGCGTTTCGTCGACGTGCTTGAACAGCATGCCCTCGGTCAGCTCCAGTTCCACGGCGCTCGGCTCGAGCGCGCTCGACTGCAGCGCCGCCTCGATGGCGCGCGTCAGCCGCTGGCCGTCGAACAGCTGCGCCGGCGACAGGTTCACCGCCAGCCCGAGATCGCGCCCGCTGCGCTGGCGCCAGTCCGCGACCTGCCGGAACGCGTGCTCGAACACCCATTCGCCCATGGCCGTGATCTGGCCCGAGTCCTCCGCCACGTGGATGAACTTGCCCGGCGGCAGCAGGCCGCGCTTGGGGTGGTTCCAGCGCAGCAGCGCCTCCACGCCGGTGATCTGCCCGGTCAGGAAGGACACGCGCGGCTGGTAATGCAGCTCCAGCTCGTTGTTGCGCACCGCCAGGCGCAGGAAGCGCTCCACGGACAGCCGCTCCTGCGCGCGCGCGTTCATTTCCTGGGAAAAGAACTGGTAGTTGTTGCGGCCCTTGGCCTTGGCGTCGTACATTGCCACATCGGCATGCTTCATGAGCGTCTGCGTGTCCTGCCCGTCGTTCGGGAACACGCTGATGCCGATGGAGCAGGACGTGTTGAGCGGCTGGTCGTTGATCAGGATCGGCGCGGCCAGCGCGGTGATCATCTTCTCCGCCACGTGCTGCGCGCCCTCGGCGCCGGAATCGTCTTCCGGCGGCAGGTTTTCCAGGATCACCGCAAACTCGTCGCCGCCCAGGCGCGCCACGGTGTCGGTGGTTCGCACGCAGGCGGACAGGCGCGCCGCCACCTTGCGCAGCAGTTCGTCGCCGACATCGTGGCCGAGCGTGTCGTTGATGCTCTTGAAGCGGTCGAGGTCGATGAACATGAACGCCAGGCGCGTCTTCTTGCGCGCGGCGTTGGCCACGCCGTGTTCCAGCCGGTCGTTGAGCAGCGTGCGGTTGGGAAGCTTGGTCAGCGCGTCGCGCGTGGCGAGGAACTCCACGCGCGCCTCGGCGTTTTTCTTCATCGTGATGTTGGCGGACGTGCCGGTCATGCGCAGCGCGTGTCCAGTGGCCGGATCGGTTTCGACCACCTTGCCCTTGCTCTGGATCCACACCCATTCTTCGTCCACGCCGCGCACCCGGTATTCGCAGACGAAGTCCGCGCTTTCGCCCTTGATCGTCGCGGTGAGCGCCTCAAGCAGCCGCTCGCGGTCCTCCGGGTGGTTCCAGTCGATGACCTCCATGCCGGAGAACACGATGCCCGGCTTGTCGGTGACATGGGCGCGCAGCAGGCGCCCCCAGTCCTCGCTGAAGGTCACTTCGTTGGCCACCAGGTCCCAGTCCCAGATGGCGAGGCTGGAGCTGGTCAGCGCCAGGTCCAGGCGCTCCTTGGCGCGGCGGATTTCCTTGTCGGTGCGGATGCGCTCGCTGACGTCGCGCCCGACGCCGATGCAGTAGCGCATGCCGCGGATGTCCAGCGCGCGGCCCTGGAACAGATAGGGCACGCGGGTGCCGTCGCGCCGCAGCATCGCCGCGTCGATCGAGGCTTCGCGCCCTTCGATGAGCACGTCGCGGATCGCCTCGGCGGCGCGCTCGCGGTCCTCCGGCGCGACGAAGTCGATCGCGTGCATGGTGCGCACCTCTTCCTCGCGGTATCCGGTGGACAGCGCAAAGCTTTCGTTCCAGCGCACCAGCCGCCCGTGGATGTCGAACATGAAGAAGGCGCCCGGCAGGCTCTGAATGGCCGCGGTGGCGAACTCCTTTTCCTTGGAAAGCTTCTCCTCGATCTCGCGCCGCGTGGCGATCTCGTTTTCCAGCAGCGTTTCCAGGCGCGACACCTCGTGCGAGAGCCGCACCACCTGGGTGTCGGCGGCTTCGGTGAAGTCCGCATATTCCGATTGCGCGGGCAGGCGTTCCCTGCGGGCGATCAGCCGCGCTTCCAGCCGGCCGGCCACCTCGTCGGCCAGCGCGGCCAGGGTCTCGATATCGCGGCTGGAAAAATCGCGCGCCACGGTGTCGAACACCGCAAGCGCGCCGACGATGTCCCTCTCGCCCGCCACGATGGCCGCGCCCGCGTAACAGGCGAGGTGCGGCGCGCCGTGCACGAGGCGGTGGTCGCGAAAGCGCTTCTCGGCAAACAGGTCGGGCGCATTGAACACGCGCGCCGGCGCGACCCCGGTGCCCAGCGCGGGCAGAAAGAAGCACTCGTCGCGCGACAGCGCGCGCGCCGGAAACCCGATCGCGGACTTGAACCATTCGCGCCACGGCAGCGCCGGCTCGGGCGGCCGGTCGAAGAACGAGATGGCGGCCATGGTGGTCTTGAGTTCGCGCGCGGCGCGGCGCGCGAGCTCGTCAAACGCCTCTTCGGGCTGGGTATCGAGGATTTCCCACCGGTCCAGCGATTCGCGCGAGACCGGCAGCACCAAATCGCGGGCTGCCATAACGTTCAGTCAAGCGTGGCGACGGCGGGCGCGTGGTCCGAGGGGCGCTCCCAGGTGCGCGGAACGATGTCGATGGTCGACGAGGTGCAGCGCGCGGCCAGCGGCGCGGTGAGCAGGATGTGGTCGATGCGCAGCCCCAGCTTGCGGCGGAACGCGTTCATGCGGTAATCCCACCAGGAAAACGTCGCGGGCGGCTGGTCGAACAGCCGGAAGCTGTCCTTCAGCCCGAGCGCGACCAGTCCGGCGAACGCGGCGCGCTCCGCGTCCGTGCACAGCACCTGCCCGGCCCAGGCGGCCGGATCGTGCACGTCGCGGTCGTCGGGCGCGATGTTGTAGTCGCCCAGCAGCGCCAGCGAGGGGTGCTCGGCGATCGCGCGGCCGAGGTAGGCGGTCAGGGCGGCGAGCCAATCGAGTTTGTAGCGGTACTTGTCCGAGTCCACCGACTGGCCGTTGGGAACGTACACGCACACGATGCGCAGGCCGTCGACGGTCGCGGCGATGACGCGCCGCTGCTCATCGGCATAGCCGGGAATGCCCTTGACGACATCCTCGGGGCGCGACTTCGAAAGGATCGCGACGCCGTTGTAGGTTTTCTGGCCGTCGAACACCGCGTTGTAGCCGGCGTCCTCGATGGCGGCGAGCGGAAACTTGGCATCCTCGAGCTTGAGTTCCTGCAGGCACACCACGTCCGGCGTCGCGGCCTTCAGCCAGTCCAGCAGGTGGGGAAGTCGGACGTTGAGCGAGTTGACGTTCCACGCCGCGATTTTCATGTTTCCTTTCCGGTCATTTCTTCTTTGCGGCCGGCGGCGTCACGGGCGGCGCGGTTTCTTCGGGCTTGGGCGCCTTGGCTGCCGGCGGCGAATCCGTCGGCTTGGCCAGCGGCGTGAAGTTGCGCGGGTAGCCGGCCTGCGTGAGCGCGCCCGACCAAGTGGACTCGGAATATCCGCGCAGCACATCCTCGCCGACCACCATGACCGGCGCTTCCAGCGACCCGATCAGCTTCTTGAGCGCCTCGGCGGCGGCCGGATCGGTTTCCGGATTGCGCTCGGTAAATGGAATCCCGCGCGAACCGAGCAGCCGGCGCGCGCCCTCGCAGGGATCGCCGCACTTGTTCGCGTACAACGTCACCGGATTCTTGCGCGCGGCCTCACGCAATTCGAACGGCAGGTTGTCCGACGGGCCGCTCACGTTGTCGCCGAACTTCTTCGGCTTCACTTCCTTGATGTCGCCCGGCGGCGGGCTGTCGGAGTAGATGGTGCGACCGTCCTTGTCGACCCACTTGTACATTTCGGCATGGGTGATTGCCCCACCCAGCGTCGCAACCGCCAGTACCACAGCGAAAACCCCGCTTTTGTTCATGTCAGTCTCCACTCGTGCGCGATCGATTCGCGGCCGGATGGTGCATTATGGCCCAACGGCCCGGGACCGTCGTCCGGGGTTTCCCGCGCTATCCCGCGTAGACGATGCGGCCACCCACCAGCGTGGTGACCACGCGCGCCTGGATCTCGCGGCGCAGCCACGGCGAGTTCTTGCCCTGGCTGCGAAGCGTTTCCCGCGTCACCGCCCAGTAGGCCGCCGGATCGTAGATGCACAGGTCGGCGGGCGCGCCCACGGCCAGCGTGCCGCCGGCCTGGCCGATCAAGCGCGCCGGCACCGCGGTGACGCGCGCAAGAGCTTCCGCGGCGTTCCAGCGCACCTGCTCGGCCCACTTGAGCGTGAGCGGCAAGAGCAGTTCCAGGCCCGTCGCGCCCGGCGTGGCCTCGCCGAACGGCACGTTCTTTTCGTCATCGTCGACCGGTGTGTGGTCGGACGTGATGGCGTCGAGCGTGCCGTCCATCACCGCGCGCGACAGCGCATCGCGGTCCGAAGGCGACCGCAGCGGCGGTGCAAAGCGGTATTGCGGATCGAAATAGCCGATGTCGCGATCGGTGAGCAGCAGGTGGTGGATGCCCACGTCGGCGGTCAGCGGCAAGCCCTCGGCCTTCGCCGCGCGCACCAGGTCCACGCCGGCCGCCGAGGACAGGCGCATGAGGTGCACCCGCGCGCCGGTGTCGCGCATCAGCGTGACGAGGGTGGCGATGGCGATCGTCTCGGCGCTGACCGGAATCCCTGACAGGCCGAGCCGCGAGGCGACTTCGCCGTCGTGCGCGATGCCGCCGCGGCCGAGGAACGCATCCTGCGGCGACAGCCACACCGGATAGTCGAACGTGGCCGCGTATTGCATCGCGCGGAACAGCACCAGGGTGTCGGGAATCGGCTGGTGCGCGTTCGAAAACCCGATGCAGCCGGCCTCGCTCAGTTCCACCATTTCAGACAGCGCCTTGCCCTCGAGTCCGCGCGTGAGCGCGCCGAGCGGGAACACGCGGGCCTGCTCCAGTGCGCCGGCGCGGCGCTTGAGCATCTCCACCAGCCCGGGCTCATCGAGCACCGGGTCCGTGTCCGGCGGGCAGACCAGCGTCGTCACCCCGCCGGCCACCGCGGCCAGCATTTCGCTTTCCAGGGTCGCCTTGTGCTCGGACCCCGGCTCGCGCAGCCGCGCGGAAAGATCCACGAGGCCGGGGCAGACGATTTTTCCGCGCGCGTCAAGGGTCTTGTCCGCCTTCCAGCCGGCCGGCGCCTCGCCCACGGCGGCGATGCGGCCGTCGGCAATGAAGATCGGCGCGGCGCGGTCCAGCGACACGGAGGCGTCAACGAGGCGGGCGTTCTGGATGTCGATATTCATCGCGGGCGCAGCGCGGTGTGGGTGGATGGACACGGAAACCCTGGAAAGCAGGATCGGCTACATTGAATGGCAAAACTCGAGTGCTGGCGCGCCGTTCCGGGCGAAAGCGGCCTGAACGCCGCGCCCGTCAAGGGGTTTGATCCGTGCGACTCAAGCAAGGTTGCGCGCAAGGCCATCTACGCCCCCACCACCGAGGCCATCACCGCCATGCGCACGGCGATGCCGAAGGTGACCTGCGGCAGGATCACGCTTTGGGTGCCGTCGGCAATCGGCGAGTCGATCTCCACCCCGCGGTTCATCGGCCCGGGATGCATGACGATGGCATTGGGCTTGGCGCGCGCGAGCTTTTGCGCGGTCAGCCCGTAGCTCTTGAAGAACTCATGCGCCGAGGGCAGCAGCGCGCCGTTCATGCGCTCGTTCTGCAGCCGCAGCATCATCACCACGTCGCAGCCTTCCAGGCCGCGCGCCATGTCGTGGTGCACGGAGACGCCCATGCGGTGCACGTCGGTGGGGATGAGCGTCTTCGGCCCGATCACGCGCACGTCCGGGCAGCCCAGCGTGGTCAGGGCATGGATGCCGGACCTCGCCACGCGCGAGTGCAGGATGTCGCCGACGATTGCCACCGAGAGGTTGTGGAAGGACTTCTTGTAGTGGCGGATGGTGTACATGTCCAACAGCGCCTGCGTCGGGTGCGCGTGGCGCCCGTCGCCGGCATTGATCACCGCCACGCCGGACTGCGCGTGCTGGGCAATCAGGAACGGCGCGCCGGATTCCGAATGGCGCACCACGAACATGTCGGCGTTCATCGCCACCAGGTTGGCCAGCGTGTCGAGCAGCGACTCACCCTTGGACGTCGAGGACGCGCCGATGTTGAGGTTGATCACGTCGGCGGACAGGCGCTTGGCGGCGATCTCGAAGGTGGTGCGGGTGCGCGTGGAGTTTTCGAAGAACAGGTTGAACACCGACTTGCCGCGCAGCAGCGGCACCTTCTTGACTTCGCGGTCGCCCACCGACACGAACGGATCGGCGGTCTCGAGCAGGCGTTCGATGTGCGTGCGCGACAGACCCTCGATGGAAAGCAGGTGCTTGAGTTGACCGTCGGCGGTGAGTTGGGGGTGGTAGGCGGGCATCAGGTGCTGGATTCGATGTCGAACACGAGGCGGCCGGCATGGTTCCTCAGGTGCAGGCGCTCGTGGGGCTGGAGATTCAGGGTGGTGGCGGCGTAATCGGCGGCGAAGGGCAGTTCGCGGCCGCCACGATCGGCGAGTACGGCAAGCTTTACCGACGCCGGGCGGCCGAAGTCGAACAATTCGTTGATGGCCGCGCGCAGCGTGCGCCCGGAGTTGAGCACATCGTCCACCAGCAGGATGTGCCGGCCTTCGACGGCGAACGGAATGTCGGTGACCTTGCGCTGCGGGTGCAGGCCGATCTTGCCGAAATCATCGCGATGCAGCGTCACCGCCAGCTGGCCGAGCGGCTCCGCGCACTGGAGGCGCGCATGCAGGCGCTCCGCCACCCAGGCGCCGCCGCTGTGCACGCCCACCAGCGCAACACCGGGCGCCAGCGCGCCGATCTGCTGCGCAAGCGCCTCGACCAGCGCCTCGGCGTCAAGCTGCATGGGCGGCCCACCGGTCGAAGAAACGCTGCAGGATGACCTGCGCGGCGACCGCATCCAGGCGGCCGCGCCGGCGCTCGCCGAACAATCCCTGCCGATCCAGGGCCTCGGCTGCGGCCACCGAACTGAGCGTCTCGTCCTCGAATTCCACCGGCAGGCGAAACTGCTCGCGCAGCCGGTTGCCGAACTTGCGCGCCAGGTGCGCCATCTCGTGCGGTCGGCCGTCGGCGTGGCGCGGTTCGCCGATGACGAAGCGCGCGGGCTGCCATTCACCGACCAACTCGGCCACGCGCGCCAGCCGCTCGGCGTTGGATTCCACGTGCAATGTGGTCAGGGCGGTGGCCGTGCGCGTGACGGAATTGCCCACCGCCACCCCGATGCGGCGTTCTCCGAAGTCAAACGCCATCACGGTTTCCTCAAGCATGGCCGGCCACGTCGGAGAGGTTGGCGTAATTGAGGCCCAGCAGGTTCATGGCCGCGGACAGCCGGTGCTCCGGCGGCACATCGAAGATGAGGTTGGCGTCGGCCTTCACGGTCAGCCAGCCGTTGCGCTTGATTTCATCCTCCAACTGGCCGGGCGCCCAGCCGGCGTAGCCGAGCGTGACCATCACGCGGTGCGGCCCCTTGCCCGCCGCCATGGCTTCCAGCACGTCGCGCGAGGTGGTCAAGCCGGTGTCGTCGTCGATCTTCAGGGTGGAATTCCATTCGAACAAGGGCTGGTGCAGCACGAATCCGCGGTCGACCAGCACGGGGCCGCCGAAATACACGCATTCGCTGCGCAGGTCCTCGTCGGGCAGCTCGATGTCCACCTGCGAAAACAGCTGGCCGTAGTTCACGTCGATGGGCTTGTTCACCACCAGGCCGATGGCGCCCTTTTCGCTGTGCTCGCAGATGAGCGTCAGCGTCTTGGAAAAATAGGGGTCGGCCATGCCGGGCATGGCGATCAGGAAGTGGTTGGTAAGATTGACGCTGTCCATCTATCCATCGCCCTTGTCAGGCGACATTCTAACCGACCCCACCCCAAACCATGCGCCCGACGCCGACGACGACCCACGACCGGGCCCTGTTCTGGTTCCGCCGCGACCTGCGCATCGACGACAACGCGGGGCTGTTCCACGCCCTCAAGCAGGCGCGCGCCGTCCATTGCGTGTTCATCTTCGACCGCGACATCCTCGACGCGCTGCCCTCGCGGGCCGACCGGCGCGTGGAGTTCATCCACGGGTCGGTGGCGGAACTGAAATCCGCGCTGCAGCAACGCGGGGGCGACCTGCTCGTGGAGCACGCGTCCGCGCGAGACGCGATCCCGCGCCTCGCGCGGGCACTGCGCGCCGGGGCCGTGTTCACCAATGACGACTACGCGCCGCGCGCGGCTGCGCGCGATCGCGCCGTCGCTGCGACGTTGGCGCGCGACGACATTGCCTTCCACGCGTTCAAGGACACCGTCATCTTCGAAAAGGGCGAGGTGCTCACGCAAACCGGCAAGCCCTTTTCCGTCTTCACCCCCTACAAGAACGCCTGGCTCAAACGCCTCACGGATTTCCACCTGAAACCCTACCCGGTGGAGAAATACGCATCCCGCCTGGCGCGGCCCGCCGCCGGCGATCGTCCCGCACCTCTGCCGTCCCTCGAGGCGCTTGGATTCGAGCGCACCAACATCGCGTCCCTGACCCCTGCGGGCATGGGCGGCGCGCAGCAACTGCTGCGCGATTTCGTCCACCGCATCGACGACTACAAGGACGCGCGCGACTTTCCGGCCGTCAAGGGCGTGTCCTATCTCTCGGTGCACAACCGCTTCGGCACGCTGTCGATCCGCCAGCTGGCCGCGCTGGCGCATGGCGAATCGCTGCGCAAACCCAACCCCGGGGCCGCCACCTGGCTGTCGGAGCTGATCTGGCGCGATTTCTATTTCCAGATCCTCTGGCACCACCCGCACGTGGCGACGGCGTCGTTTCGCCCCGAATACGATGCGCTGGCGTGGGAAAACGATGAAGCGCTGTTCGCAGCCTGGTGCGAGGCGCGCACCGGATTTCCCATCATCGACGCGGCCATGCGCCAGATCAACCAGACCGGTTACATGCACAACCGGCTGCGCATGATCGTGGCGAGCTTCCTGACCAAGGACCTGCTCATCGACTGGCGGTGGGGCGAGAAATATTTCGCCGACCACCTGAACGACTTCGACCTGGCCGCCAACAACGGCGGCTGGCAGTGGGCGGCGTCCACCGGATGCGACGCCCAGCCGTACTTTCGCATCTTCAATCCGGTCAGCCAGTCGGAGCGCTTCGATCCGCGCGGCAAGTTCATCCGCCGCTACCTGCCGGAACTGGCCAAGGTGGACGACAAGTTCATCCACGCACCGTGGACGATGCCGCCGCTCGAGCAGCAGGCGTGCGGCGTGCATCTCGGTCGGCACTATCCGCTGCCGGTGGTGGACCATGCGGTGCAGCGCGAGAAGGCGCTGGCGCTGTACAAGCGCGTCAAGGCCGCAGGCTGAGGTTGCGGAACGCGTGGGGGCGCGGGCACCTGCTGGCCGCAGCCGGCGTCAATCGGCCTTGCGGCGCCGGATCACCGCAAACGCGGAGTGGTTGTGGATGGACTCGAAATTTTCGACTTCCACCGTGAACGCCGCGACACGCACATCGGCCAACAAGGCCGCCGCCACATCGCGCGCCACATCCTCGACAAACTTCGGATTTTCGTAGGCGCGCTCGGTGACGAATTTTTCGTCCGTGCGCTTGAGCACGCCGTACAGTTCGCTCGAGGCCTGCTCCTCGGCGATCTTGATGATGTCCTCCACGGACACCGGTTCGCGGCCCTCGACCTCGATGGCGATGTGCGCGCGCTGGTTGTGCGCGCCGTAGACGGAGATCTCCTTCGAGCACGGGCACAGGCTCGTCACCGGCACCGTCACGCGGGTGGTGACCGTGGCGCGGCCGTCCTTCAGGACCCCGCTCAGGGACACCTCGTAATCGAGCGTCGATTTCACGCCGGAAATGGGCGCGTGCTTTTCAAGGAAGAAGGGAAAGCGCACGTCGATCCGGCCTTCAACCGCATTCAGGCGCGCCAGCATGTGCTCGAGCAGCGCCGGCAGGGTTTCGGCGGCGAGCGGTTCGGGGCGGGATTCGATCAATTCGACAAAGCGCGACATGTGCGTGCCCTTGGCCGATTCCGGCAGGCACACCGTCATGTCGAACACCGCCACCGTGTGCATCAGGGCGCCGCCTTCGCAACGCACGCGCACCGGATGGCGCAGGGATTTCACGCCCACGCGGTCGATGGCGATGCGCCGGTGGTCCGGCTGGGATTGCACGTCGGGGATGGGCAGGTGCGGGTCGCGCTGGTTCATGGGGTGTGGCGTCAATAACGGCCTAACAGTATAGCGCCCCGCGCCGGCGCGGGCAAAACCGCCATTCGACACGACGGGCAAACTCCATATCTGGCGCGGAGTTTCAGGCATAAATGGCCTGAATACCTCACCAGTGCTTGAGTTTCAAAAAAAAGCGGGCACCGCAAGGGTGCCCGATCGAAACCCGGAAGGAGAATCCGGGGGAGGCGCGATGAAGCTTTTGGCGGCTAGGTGTATGCCCTCAGTTGTAGGCTTTTTCGCCGTGGGAGGTGACGTCGAGGCCTTCGCGCTCTTCGTCTTCCGGCACGCGCAGTCCGACGATGGCCTTGACGATGAACAGCGAGATCGCGGCCACGACACCGGAGAGCACCACGCTCACCGCCACCGCCTTGGCCTGGATGACCAACTGTTCGCTGATCGACGTAAAGCCCACCTTGGCCGTCACCCAATCGGTGACGAAGCCGGGGCCGCCCAGGTCCGGCGAGACGAACACGCCGGTAAGCAATGCCCCCAGGATGCCGCCGACGGCGTGCACGCCGAAGACGTCGAGCGAGTCGTCCGCGCCCAGCAGCTTCTTCAGGCCCGAGACGCCCCAGAGGCAGATCACGCCGGCCGCGAGGCCGATCACGAACGCGCCCGGGATGCCGACGTTGCCCGCGGCCGGGGTGATCGCCACCAGGCCCGCGACGGCGCCCGAGGCGGCGCCCAGCATCGAGGGCTTGCCCTTGAAGATCCACTCGAAGAACGTCCAGGAAAGGACCGCGCAGGCCGTCGCGAGGAACGTGTTGATGAACGCGAGCACGGCGGCGCCGTTGGCCTCGAGGGCGGAGCCGGCGTTGAAGCCGAACCAGCCGAACCACAGCAGCGAGGCGCCGATCATGGT
>CAZTYC010000034.1:0-18073 GCA_964617435.1 uncultured Burkholderiales bacterium | reverse complement strand
GACCTGCGCTTTCCGCGCAACCCTCCGACACGTCCGCAACCGGCGAAAGAATTCTCGCCGCCAGCGAACTCAACACGCGCGACCCGGACGTCATCAAGCGCGCGCACCAATATCCGAAAATCGACCCCGCACGCGAGCTGAAAGGCGCGGCGTTGATCCGCGCCTTGCGGCAAGGCGGCTATGTGCTCTACATGCGCCACACGCAGGCCGGCACCCTCACCCCGGAATGCACGATGTCGAATCTCACCCGCGCGGGGGAGCGCGATGCGAGATTCGTCTCCGAGTCCATCAAGAAGCTGCGCATTCCGATCGACCTCGTCATGTCGTCTCCGGTCTGCCGTGTGCTGGACACGGCAAGGTTGCTCGAGTTGGGCGACATCACGACGACCCGCGACCTCTCAAATGATGCCGGTCCCGAAAGAACGGATCTGCCCGCCGCGCGCGCGGCGCGGCTTGCAGACGCGCCGCGGGGCGGCACCAACCGGCTGCTCGTGAGCCACACCCATGCGGGCGGAAATCCTATGCATTGGATGCAACTCGACTATGGCGAGATCATTGTGTATCGACCAGATGGAAAGGGCGCCAGCGAACCGATCGCGCGCATTCGCGCAGATGACTGGTGTGACCTGATCGCGCTGAAAGACTTGCCATGAACTGCAATCGTTCCAAGCGGGACCCGGAAACATGAAATGAGCATTCCGATTGACACGCGATTAACCATGTTGGATTCATGAGGAATCCGGCGCAAATCATACAAAGCGGCCCAATGCCAAAGAGTACTTACAACTGCACCTATTTCACTGCAATTCGCACTAGGGAGTTGATTCACATGAATCGCGGCGGCCAATTCCGAATTCGACGTTTCTTACCGATGGCGATGGTTCAGCTTGCTGCGGCAATGGCAGTTTTCTTCATTGCAGCGGCGGCCAGCGCACAAACGACTTACAACCCAACCAGTGGCAATGCAACCACGGGCCAAACGCTTTTCGCAGCTTGCAGCGGCTGCCACGGCGCCTCCGCGGGATCGAATATTCCGATCCGCAATGCGGCCAATGCTGGCTGGGTCATTAATCTTGCGATGGCCAATGGAATGGGTGGCTATAGCGCGGCCTCGTATAACAGCACACAGGAAGCGGATTTGGCGGCCTATATTTCCAATCTGTTTTCCAGCACGGCAACGAGCCCCAATGGCCAATTCGTGGCTCACAATTCCGCCGGTACGGCATTAAGCCTTCCCAATATCTATCTTGGATCCGCGTACGGCGGCTTTTCGTCGATTCAAACGGTATCGGGACCATCGCGAGGTTCTGTTTCATACAGTGGAACCACCGCCACCTACACGCCATCCACAGGTCAATGCGGTACGGATAGTTTCTCCTGGCGAGCCACCGGCCTCACCGATACGCCTCCAACCGGCGGGGGGCTTGATACCTACTACTCGAATACGCGTACCAGTTCAGTCAGCATCGCAAACCCGGCGGCGCCCAATATTTCGACAAGCACTGGAGCGATGTCGGGATCCGTGGGGAGTGTTATCGGCACTTTTACTCCCACGAATACTGGCGGTACGCCTCTCAGCTACACGCTGTCTGGAACGCTGCCGACGGGATTGAGTTTCAGTACTTCGACAGGGCAGATTTCCGGCACTCCTACCCAAGCGGGGACTTTCAATGTGACGGTCAATGCGTTCAATTGCTTCGGCGGGAATCTCGCCGGCCAGAGCGGCAGTCGCGCAGTGAGCATTACGATCGCAAAGGGATCACAGAGCATTACATTCAATGCCTTGTCCGCCAAGCTGGTCAGCGACCCACCATTCACGGTCAGTGCCACGGCAAGCTCCGGTCTCGCGGTAGCGTTCGGCGCGAGCGGGGTCTGTTCCAGCAGCGGTACCACCGGCACCACCATCACGCTATCCGGAGCGGTAGGTTCCTGCACAGTCACGGCTAGCCAGACGGGTGATACGAATTGGAACGCTGCAACGGCCGTGATGCAGAGCTTCATGGTAAGCGACCCATCCGGCGAAGTCTTCCCGCCGAATTGCCAGCAATTGTCCGGGTGGACTGTTCCGGCAGGTGCGGTTAACGGCTGGAACGTTGCATCCGACGCCTCCTCTACGGGCCTTTGCAGCTTGAAGTCGGGGGCGCTGCCCGACAGCGGTTCAGCGGTGCAAACCTCAGCATTCCAGTTCTCGGGCAATTTCCAGGCCGGCAATATTTCCATGTCCCGTCGGGTTTCGACAGAATCCAACTTCGACTGTTTCCGCGTTTTGATCGACGGAGTCCAACAGGGAGTTGGCGGATCGTGCGCAAACTTGGGGAACTATTTTTCGCCCGCAATCGCGGCGATAGGCGCCTCCGGAGAAATCCCCTTTGGCACCATCACGATTCCGATTTCAGCCGGCAACCACACGGTAGTGCTCTCCTACGATAAGGACTCGTTCTGTTGCCGTGGAGTCTCAGACGCGGTGTGGGTGGACCAATTGACCATGCCGCTGCTGACGTCGATCACCAGTTCCCTGAACCCATCGGGAACGGTCGGCGTGTTTTTCAGTTATCAAATCGTGGCGGGCAATTCGCCGCAGACTTACATCTCGACAATGCTGCCGGCCGGATTGACACTCAATGCGGCCACCGGACTGATATCCGGCACGCCCACCACGGCCGGCAGTTTCCCGGTCACGGTCACGGCCAGCAATCCGGGGGGTGTGGCTCCTTCCGCCACGGACAGCAAGATTGTGACGTTCACGATCAATCCGGCTCCGCAGAACATTTCATTTGCACCCATCAACAATCGACTGACCACGGGCGGGGCGTTCGTAGTGTCTGCAACGGGTGGGGCCAGCGGAAATGCAGTGACCTTCTCCGCCAATGGCGTCTGCGCGTCGAGTGGAACGAACGGAACGACCATTACGCCAAGTGGGGCCGTCGGCACCTGTTCCGTCACCGCAAACCAGGCTGGCAATTCCAACTATCTCGATGCCAGTCCGGTCACCCAGTCCTTCCAGGTGAGCCTGATTGGAGACGAGACCTTCCCGCCCAATTGCGGATCGCTGGGCGCAGGCTGGAGCACGCCCGCAGGGGCGACGACCGGATGGTCAATTGTCGCCAACAGCAACTCCTCGGAAGGCGCGTGCAGTCTGCGCAGCAATGCTCCGGGTGACAATGGCAAATCGCAGATTCAATACTCGGGTACCTTCGTTGCCGGCAACATCTCGTTCTCGCGCAAGGTGTCGAGTGAATCTCGTTATGTGGTTCAACTTTGCGGAATGTTCTTCTGCTTTATTCCGCAAGAAGATTGCCTGCGATTCACCATCGACGGCGTGCAACAGAACATGGGCTCCTGCAGTCTTTCCGGTGGACTTGGCGTCTCCGGCGAGCAGAACTTTGGGACGTATTCCGTGCCGATCACGGCCGGCGTACACACCTTGGTGTGGAGTTATGAAAAGGACGGAGCGGGGGCCACTGGCCAAGACGCAGCTTGGATCGACAATGTGGTCTTCCCGCAGTTCACGCTAAACGTCACCAAGACAGGTGGCACCGGGTCAGGCACGGTCTATTCTTCGCCGGCGGGCATCGCCTGCGGTGGCGCCTGCAGCGCGGTTCTCAGCGGAGACGTTTCATTAAGCGCAGTGCCGAACAACGGCAGCTATCTGGCAGCTTGGTCTGGAGGCGGTTGTTCTGGCAACGGTACTTGCATTGTCACCTTGGCCGGTACTACGACGGTGAATGCACAGTTCAACACCATCGTCCCTCCGTCGCCACCCACCACGGTAAATGCGACACCGGGCGACAGCCAGGCCACGCTTACTTTCTCTGGTGCAGTCAGTGCTGGTGCGCCAATCACGCTATACACCTCGACCTGCACGGCTTCCGGACAACCGACCCGCACCGATAGCGCAGCGAACTCGCCAATCACGGCGACGGGTCTCGTCAATGGAGTGCAGTATTCATGCACGATCAAAGCCACCAACTCGGCGGGGCAGGGATCGGCCTCGAGCGCCGCTTTGGTGACGCCGCGCACTGTTCCTGATGCGCCGACCGCGTTGATGGGTACGCCAGGCAACGGAACCATCTCCATCGCGTTCACGGCACCGGCTAACAATGGGGGCGATCCAGTCAATTTGTACCAAGCTTCCTGTATCGATGGCATGGCAAATGGCCTTGGTACCAGTACGATGTCTCCGGTAAATCTGGTTGGACTGGTAAATGGAAATACGTATTCGTGCACTGTGCGTGCGCGCAACTCTGCAGGATATGGGCCGTTCTCTTCCGCGATCCTCGTGACGCCGCGCACGGTACCCGGCTTGGTGCAAAGCGTCACACCGCGCCCACGCGATGGACGTGCCGTGATGGAGTTTGTTGCGCCCGCCTCCGATGGTGGTTCGCCGATCACGTCGTACACCGTAAGTTGCAATGGCGGGGCGCAGGTGGCCACCGGAAGCGGATCACCGATTACGGTGACAGGTCTCACTAACGGCACGCCCGCCACCTGTAGTGTCCGCGCGACCAATGCGGCCGGTGATGGCCCCAATTTCAGCGTTTCTGTGACTGCCGGCGTCCAGACGGGAACCAATTATTGGTCGCAGATTTGCACCAGCTGCCACGCCATGACACCGGCCTTGCCGCAGCTCAACGCGGCAGGCACCACGCCAGCTGTGCTCAATTACGCGATTGCCAACCAGCCGTTGATGTCCATGCGGCAGGACGTGCTCGAACTGACTGCGGCTGAGCGCACCGCCATCGCGGCCTATCTGGCCACCGTGCGACCCGACGCGGCAGCCACCACTGCGTTCAATACGCCGGTAGTCGTCGAGCTGGCGGCCCAGTTGACCCTGGGCACAGTCTCGTTTGAATCGATGGAGGTTGTCAGCAGCCCGGCGCCGGCGAGTGGCACACTGTCGATGCTGTCCGGCACGCAGATCACCTTCACGCCTACGGCCGGATTTGTCGGCATGGCCACGTTCACGGTGCGCGGCGCACGTGCCATGCCCACCACTTTGCAGGGCGATCCAATCACGGTCACGGTGACGGTCTCGCCGCCGCCGGTTCCGGTGATCACGAGCATGCTGAGCGCCTCCGGAACCAACGGCGTGGCGTTCAGTTACCAGATCACCGCCAGCAACAATCCGACCGGCTACAACGCCACTGGCCTGCCCATGGGCCTCACCGTGAACATGATGAACGGCCTGATCAGCGGAACACCGGCCGTGGGCGGAAGTTTCATGATCACGCTCACCGCCAGCAACCAAGGCGGCGCGGGCATGTCGGTACAGCTGTCGCTGACGCTGAACCCGGCCGGGCAAAGCATCACCTTTGGAACCCAGACCACTCCGACGAGGCCCTACGCATTTGGCGGCACGTTTACGCTGGCGCCCGCCGCGTCGGCCTCCTCCAGCCTCGCGGTGACGTATGTTTCTAAGACGCCTTCCGTGTGCAGCATGGGCATGGAAACCACCGTCAATATCCTTGCTGCGGGCACCTGCACCATCGGCGCCAACCAGGGCGGCAATGCCAACTTCTCGCCGGCGGTGGAAGCCACGCAGAGCGTCACGATTACGCCGATCGCACCGGCCGCGCCCACCATTGGCATGGCCACACCGGGCAACAACCAGGCGGTCGTCGCGTTCACGGCGCCCACCAATACCGGCGGCGTGCCGATCTCCGGGTACACCGCCACCTGCACCGCCTCCGGCCAGCCGACGCGGACCGGCACCGGCGGCATGTCGCCCATCCTCGTCACCGGGCTGACCAACCTCGTGCAGTACAGCTGTACGGTCTTTGCCACCAACAGTGTCGGCCCCGGGCCCGCATCGGGTGCTGCAACAGTCACGCCAGACCAGGTGCCGACCGCAGCCTCGATCGTCAGCGCCAACAGCGCCACGTTCACGGTCAACGCGCCGGGTTCCTTCAGCATCGTCGCCACAGGCTACCCGACCAACTTCACCTACGGAGTCATGGGAACCTTGCCTACCGGGGTGACGCTGAACACGATGAGCGGCGTCCTGTCCGGAACCCCGACCACCGCGGCCGGCAGCCCGTACGTGGTGACGCTCAGCGCCACCAACACCGGGGGCACAGGAACGCAGATGTTTACCCTCACCGTCAACAAGGGCAGCCAGACCATCAGCTTCAGCGGCCCGGCCAACCAGGCGTTCAGCGCGGCGTCCATCCCGTTGACCGCGGTGGCCACGTCCGGCCTGACGGTCACCTTCGTGAGCGATACAACGATGGTATGCAGCGTAAGCGGCGCCAACGTCACCCTGCTGACCACCGGAACCTGCACCCTCCGCGCGCAGCAAGCCGGCAACGCCAATTTCAACGCGGCGCCCGACGTGACGCAGAGTTTCTCTATCACGCAGGGCACCCAGTCGATCAGTTTCGGCACGCAGATGTCGCCGCGCGCATTCGTTGCCAACTTCATGTTTGGCTTGTCCCCGTTGGCGTCCGCCTCTTCCGCGCTGCCGGTGGCGTACAGCTCGCTGACGACCGGCGTCTGCACGATTTCCGGCACCACCATCACCATGGTCTCGGCCGGCAATTGCACCATCGCGGCCAACCAGTCCGGCAACGCCAATTACGCGGCCGCCGCGCAGGTCACGCAATCGATCAGCTTCACGGCCTCTGCACCGGGCAAACCCACATTGAACAGTGCGGTTGGCGGCGACCAGAAAATTACCTTGTCGTTCAGCCCGCCAGCGTCCAATGGCGGCAGCCCCATCACCGGCTACACGGCCAATTGCAGTGGCAACCTTGCGATGGGTACCAGTTCGCCGATCACGCTGTCGGGCCTCACCAATGGCATGGCGTACTCCTGTACTGTGACCGCAAGTAACGGCACTTCAGGGCCCGCGTCCGACCCATTGATGGCCACGCCAAATGCCCTGCCGGGTGCAAGTCTGTGGACCAGCAACTGCAATGCATGCCATGGCACGCCGCCAGTCACTTTCCGATTGAACGCCGGTGGCAACGATTCCGCAGTGCTCGATCACGTGGTCAGTAATATGAACGGCCAGGGTGGACTTCAGGGATCCATGGTCACCACCGTAAACAATCTCATGCCGGCGGACAAGATCGCCATTGCCCAATACATCCGGGAGTTCATACCGGCTGTTTCCGTAAATACGCCAGTCAATACTGCCGTCGACATCAATGTGGCATCGCAGGTGTACCTGAACACCACTTACGCCAATCTGACGGGTTTGCAACAGGCCAATGCGCCCGCCAATGGCACACTGACCTTCCCTGGCGGTTCCACGATCCGATACACGCCGAACATGGGCTTCACCGGCACGGACAGTTTCACTTACCGTGCCTTCAACGCGAGTGTCCAGACTGACATTCGCACGGTTTCCGTGACCGTCACGCCCGCTGCACCGTCAATCACCAGTGCACTCAGCGCCACCGGCACGATCGGCCAGGCATTCACATACCAGCTCGCCGCGAGCAACGGGCCGACCAGTTACGGCGCGGCCAACCTGCCTGCGTGGGCGAGTGTGAACATGTCCACTGGCGCCATCACCGGCACGCCGAATGCGGGCGGGACGACCATGGTCACCTTGAGCGCGAACGGCCCGGGCGGCACCGGCATGGCCACGCTTTCGCTGACGGTGAACCTGGCCTCGCAGACGATCACGTTCCCGGCGCAGGCCCCCGCCACACGCGCCTATGCGCAAGGCATGACCTTCGGCGTCAGCCCCACGGCCACGCCCGGAGCCTCCGGCAATCCTGTGGTCTACGGCAGCACCACCCCGGGCATCTGCACGGTATCCGGAACGACGGTGACGATGGTGGCAGCGGGCGTGTGCACGATCTCCGCCAACCAGGCCGGCAACGCCACGTATGCGCCGGCGCCGCAGGTCACGCAGAGCGTCAGCATCACCGGCTCGGCGCCGCAACCGCCCACCATTGGCACGGCCATTGCCGGGAATACGCAGGCCACCATCAACTTCACCGCGCCGGTCGATACCGGCGGCCTGCCGATTACCGGCTACACCGTCAATTGCAGCGGCGTCACCAGTACCGGCACGGCCTCGCCGATCACGGTGAGCGGCCTCACCAACGGCGTGGCGTACACCTGCAGCGTGCAGGCCACCAACCTGGCGGGCACCAGCGGATCCTCCGGCACGGTGATGGTCACGCCGGTCGCCATTGCCTTCACCGGCAATGTGTTCTCCAGGAAGCAGCACGGCACCTACACGGGCAACCTGCCGGTGGATGAAACGGCGATGTTCAACGCCGCCACCATCGAGCCGCGCAGCATCGGCGCGGGCCACCAGATCGTGTTCGTGTTCAACAACCCGGTGTCCAGCGCCAACGTCTCCGTCACCGATGCGATGGACGTGCCGATTGTGGGCGCGAACGCGTCGCCGTCGTTCAATGGCAGTGAGTTGATCGTCACCGTGACCGGGGTGGCCGACAAGACGCGGGTCAAGGTCAAGGCCACCGGCGTGAACGGCGCGCTGAATGTCGAAACCCCGATCGCGTTCCTGTACGGCGACGTGAACCAGACCGGCAGGGTCACCGCGGCGGACATTGCGGCGATCAAGGCGAAGGGGACGGTCATGCAGGTCGGTGCCGCCAACTTCCTCATCGACGTCAACGTCAACGGCGGCATCGCCAGCAGCGACATCAGCGCGGTGAAGGCCAAGTCCGGCAACGTGTTGCCCTAGCGAATCGATTCAAAACTCCATTACCGGCGCGGCGTTTGGGGCATTTTTGCCTTGAACGCCGCGCCGGTGCTTGAGTTTGTGAATCGCAAATCCCAGCCGCGAATCCGCGGCGCGTAGCGCAAACAATCGCGACGCCGCCGCACGGGTTGCGGGCGTTTGTCTTCACGGCGACAATCGCGCATCCCGCTTGCCGCTGCTCCCACGACCTGTTCGACGTGTTCGACTTCTCCGCCGACGCCGGCCTCTGGGGCCTGGCGATCTCCGCTTTCCTGTCCGCGACGCTGCTCCCCGGGAGCTCGGAGGCGGTCCTCATCGCGGTGTATTCGCAGCACGCCGACCTGTTCTGGGCCGCGGCCCTCGTCGCCACGGTGGCCAACACCGCGGGCGGCATGACGTCCTACGCGCTGGGCCGCTTTGTCCCCCGCCACGTCGAGCATCGCGCGCTGGCGTGGCTGCAGCGGCGCGGCGCGTGGATGCTGGTCTTTTCCTGGCTGCCCGTCATCGGCGATGCGCTCTGCGTGGCCGCGGGCTGGCTGCGGTTGTCCGCGTGGGCCGCGGCGCTCTACATGGCACTGGGCAAGGGCACGCGCTACCTGGTGATCATGCTGCTGTGGGAGCGCGCCGTGCTGTTTTGACGCGGCGCTGAAGCAGCGTCCGCATCGCCGCCCGGGAATGCGCTACGGCAGCTTCACCCACGGAATCCACAGAATGTTGCTCGGACGGTGCACCACGTGCACACCCTGCTTCGAGGCCCACGGGATCATCTGCGTGTGCAACGGGATCACGTGGACTTCGTCATGGATGATCTGCGCGGCTTGGTTGATCATCTTCTGCCGCTCCGCAAGGTTCATTTCACCCTCGATGCGGTCGATGAGCGCATCCAGAGCCTCGTTCTTCGCGCGACCGTAGTTGGATTCGCCGCCGCCGTTCTTTTCATCGCGGCTGTGCATCACGGGTTTCAGGATGAAGATGGCGTCGGACGAGGCGCCGCCCCAGCCCGCCAGGTACGCGGACGAATCGTGCGACTGCACCTTGGGGAAGAATTTGGACTTGGTCATCGTCTCGACCCTGGCATTGACGCCGATCTTGGCCCACATGGCGGATATGGCCACGCACAGCTTTTCGTCGTTGATGTAGCGGTCGTTCGGGCAGGTGAACGTGAAGCCGAAGCCGTTCGGGTAGCCGGCCTCGGCGAGCAGCTTCTTCGCAGCAGCCGGGTCGTAGGGATGGCGCTTGTCCTGCGCCGGCGGCACGCCGGAGCCCACCGGGTCCGGGTAGGCGATCGCGGTCGGCACGGACAGCCCGCGCATCACCGAGGTCTTGAGCGCATTGACATCGATGGCTTGGTACAACGCCAGCCGCACGCGCCGGTCCTTGAACGGATTCTTGCCCTTCACGTCGCTGTAGAGCAGCTCGTTGTGGTCCTGATCGAATCCGAGGTAGATCAACCGGATCTCGCGGCCGTCCCAGATCTTGATGCTGCCGTCGCTGCGCAGCGCGGGCACATCCTGCACCGGCGGGTCGAGCACGAAATCGAGCTGGCCGGACTTCAGCGCCGCCATCCGCGTGGCTGCGCTGGAAATGGGACGGTAATCGATATCCGTCACATTGCCTTCGAATTCCCCCGCCTGGATTCCCCACCAGTTCGGGTTCTTCTTGTGCACCAGCTTCACGCCCTGCTCCCAGGCCACCAGCATGAACGGCCCGGTGCCCATGGCATTGCGCGTGGCAAACGTCTCTTCCTTCTTCACATAATCCAGCGGCCGGGTCACGCCGTTCTTTTCGCACCAGGCCTTGCTCATGATGAAGATGTTGGCCACCGTCTCGACCATCACCGGGTTTGGCACCGGCGTGGTGAACTCCACCGTGAGATCGTCGATCTTCTTCGGGATGCCGGACTGCGTGGAATACAGCTTGAAGGTCACCGTGGATTCGCGCGCGCGGTTGAACGAGAACACCACATCGTCGGCGGTCATCGGCGTGCCATCGTGGAACTTCACGCCCTTGCGCAACTTGAACACCCAGGTGGTGGGCGAGGTGTTGGTCCAGGACACCGCCAGCGCCGGCTTGATCTTCATGTCCTTGCCGCGCATCACCAGGGTTTCGTAGACCAGGTTGTTCTGCGAATTGTTGAAAGTCTCGTTCTGGGAGTGCGGGTCGAGCGTCGCCGCATCCCCCTGCGTGGACCAGCGCAGCGTCTTGCCTTGCGCCAGGCAGGCCGCGCTTGCGCACAGCAATGCAATCAGGACTCTTTTCATCGGGCCCTCCAGAGATGTGGTTTGCAGGTTGGAAAATCCATATCCGGGCCGCAGCAATGGCCCGCCCGGCCGCCGGGTGATCCGCTACTTCACGCCCACCCAGATCACCTCGAGCCAATTATCCGCCCGGTGCACCACGCTGACATTGCTGCGCGTGGCCCAGGGAATCATCTGGCGGTGAATCGGGATGTGGTACATGTTGTCGCCGTGCACCTTCATCGCCTCGATCAGCGTGGCCTGGCGCTTTTGCGGATCCATCTCCCGGCGCGCGGCGTCGATCAGGGCGTCGAAGCGCTCGTCCTTGACCTGCCCCCAGTTGTAGATGCCGTCGCCCTCGGATGTGCGCGAATGCAGCACCGGCTGCAGGGTGAACATCGCGTCGGTGGTGGCGCCGCCCCAGCCCAGCAGGTACATGCTGGTGTCCAGGCTTTCGGTCTTCTGGAAGTACGTGGTGCGCGGCATCGCATTGACCTTGAGGCGGATGTTGACCTTGGCCAGCATGCCGGCCACCGCGATGCAGATGCGCTCGTCGTTCACGTAGCGGTTGTTCGGGCAATCGATCGTGACTTCGAACCCCGCCTCGTAGCCCGCTTCCTTCATCAGCGCCTTCGCTTTGGCCGGATCGTACGGCGTGCGCGCCTGTAGCGCCTTGGGCATGCCGGCCAGGTCCGGGGCGGGCATCACGATGCCGGTGGGCACCGAGTAGCCGCGCATCACTTGGGTGCGGATGGCGTCCTGGTCGATGGCATGCGCCATGGCGCGGCGCACGCGCACGTCCTTGAACGGGTTGCGGCCCTTCACGTTGGAGTAGAGCAATTCGGCGCGCGCCTGGTCCATGCCCAGGAAAATGACGCGCTGCTCCGGGCCCTCCACCACCTTGAGCGCCGGGTTGCGGCGGATCTGCTCGATGTTCTGCAGCGGCGGGTCGAGCACGAAGTCGAGCTCGCCGGATTGCAATGCGGACAGGCGCGTGGCGTCGTTCTTGATCGGCGTGAACACGATCTCGTCCACGTTGCCCTCGAAGCGCTTCTCCTTCAGGCCCCACCACGCGGGATTCTTCCTGAGCACGGTCTTGACGTCCGGATCGCGCCGCACCAGGACGAACGGGCCGGTGCCGTTGGCATTGCGCGCCGCGAAGTTCTCCTCCTTGTTCTTGAAGTCCTGCGCCTTCACGCAATTGTTCTTCTCGGCCCACGCCTTGCTCACCATGAAGATGTTGGTGGAGAGCATCTCCAGCTGCACCGGGTTGGGCACCGGCGTGACCAGCTCGATGGTGTGGCTGTCGATCTTGCGCGGCTTGCCGATGCTGTTGGCATAGACGCGGAAATTGGAGGTCTCGCCCTGCGCGCGCAGGATCGAGAACACCGCGTCGTCCGCCGTGAAGTCGGAGCCGTCGTGGAACTTCACGCCCTTCCTCAGCGTGAGGATCCAGGTGGTGTCGTTGACCTGCTTCCAGCTGGTGGCCAGCTGCGGCAGGATCTCCAGCTTCTTGCCGCGCACCACCAGGCCCTCGTACACCTGCCCGTTGATGTTGTTGGTCAGGCCCTCGTTCTGGCCGTGCGGATCTGCCGTGAGGTAGTCGCCCTGGCTGGACCAGCGCAGGGTCTTGGCCGCGGCGGGCGTAGCCGCCATCGCGCAAGACAACAGCAAGACCGCAAGGGTACGCATGCCATTCCTTATGAATGTTGTTCGCGGGGCCGAGCGGCGATGTTAATCCAATCGGCGCGCGGAATTCCGGTAATCTCCGCGCATGACGAAAAAAGCCACGCCACACCCGCCCACTCCCACGCCAGCCCGGCGTCCCGCGCCAATCGCGCGTATCGCGCCGCTGCACTACCGCATCATCCCCGCCCGCCCGGAAGCACACTTGTTCACCGTCAGCGTCACGGTGGACGCGCCCGCCAAGGCGGGACAGACGTTCCTGCTGCCGGCGTGGATTCCCGGCAGCTACATGATCCGCGAGTTCGCGCGCCACATCGTGTCGCTCAATGCCACGGCGCAGGGCAAGCCGGTGCGCGTGGAGAAGACCGCCAAGGCCGAGTGGACCTGCGCGCCAGCCCAGGGGCCGCTCACGCTCACCTATGAGGTGTACGCGTGGGACTTGTCGGTGCGCGCCGCGCATCTCGATGAGACGCATGGCTTCTTCAACGGCGCGTGCGTGTTCCTGCTGCCGCTCGGCTTCGAGGATGTACCGTGCGAGTTGGAGATCCTGCCGCCGCCGGGCGAGGCGTTTGCGGACTGGCGGGTGGCCACTTCGCTCCCGCAAACCCAAGGATTGGCGCGGCTTTCCGGGCGAAAACCAGCTGGCAGGCGCGCCGATGCTGGGGTTTCCGGCCCGAAATCCTTCGGCCAGTACCGCGCGGAAGACTACGACGCCCTCATCGACCACCCGGTGGAGATGGGCGCGTTCTCCCATGCGAGTTTTGAAGCCTGCGGCGTGCCGCATCACATCGCCATCACCGGGCGGCATCGCTGCGACATGGCGCGGCTGGCGGCGGACCTGAAGAAGATCTGCGAGGCGCAGATCCGTTTTTTCGAGCCGAAGACCGCGCACGCGCCGATGGACGAATACTGGTTTCTCGTCATGGCCGTGGGCGATGGCTACGGCGGCCTCGAGCACCGCGCCTCGACCGCGCTGATCTGCTCGCGCGACGACCTGCCGCGCGAAGGGGACGCCAAAATAACGCCTGGCTATCGCCGCTTCCTCGGATTGGCATCACACGAATATTTCCATACCTGGAACGTGAAGCGCATCATGCCGGCCGCCTTCGCGCCGTATGACTTGACGCGCGAGAACTACACGCGCCAGCTGTGGTTCTTCGAGGGCATCACCAGCTATTACGATGACCTGTTCCTGTCGCGCACGCGGCTGGTCGAGCCGCTGACGTACCTCGAAATGCTCGCCGAGACCATCGGCCGTGTGCACGCCGCGCCGGGACGGCTGCGCCAATCGCTGGCCGATTCCAGTTTCGATGCCTGGATCAAGTACTACCGCCAGGACGAAAATTCCCCGAACGCCATCGTGAGCTATTACCAGAAGGGATCGCTCGCCGGTCTGGCGCTGGACCTCACGCTGCGCGAAGCGACCGGCGGCAAGCGCTCGCTGGACGACGTGATGCGCGCGCTGTGGACGCGGTTCGGCAAGAAGGGTGTGGGCGTTCCCGAAGGCGGCGTGGAGGCGGTGGCCAGCGAGGTCGCCGGGCGCCCGCTCGATGCATTCTTCGCGCGGGCGCTGCACGGCACCGAGGACCTCGACTTGAAGCCCCTGCTCGGCGGCCTGGCCATCGACCTCGGCTGGCGCATCGCCGGGCAATCCAACCTCCGGGACCCCGCGCCGCCCACATTGGGCGTCAAGCTCTCGGGCGAAGTCTCACATGAGGCGCGCCTCGCCCATGTATTCGAAGGCTCCGCGGCCATGGACGCAGGGCTGTCGGCGGGCGACGCGCTGATCGCCATCGACGGCCTGCGCGTGAATGCCGGGAATCTGGACCGCCACATCAAAAGCCGCCGCGTGGGGGACACCGTCCTCATCTCGGCCTTCCGGCGCGACGAACTGATGGCCTTCCAGGTCACGCTCAAGCCGCAGGCGCCGCAGCAGTGCGTGCTGACGATGCAGGACGCGCCCATCGAGGCGAAGAAGCGCCGCAACGACTGGCTCTGGGGCGATGCGAACTAGCCTCCTGCAAACGGCGCTGTGCGCCCTGGCCGCCTGCGCCATCGCGGCGGCGGAGGGCCGCACGCTGCGCTACGCCACGCAGGACGAGCCGCAGACCCTGGACCCGCACTCCGCGCAACTGGCCGTCACCACGCGGCTGCTGGCCAATGTGTATGAAGGGCTGGTGATGCGCGACAAGGACTCCCGGATCGTGCCGGCGCTGGCCGAATCGTGGTCCCGGCCGTCGCCCCTGGTGTGGCGTTTCAAGCTGCGGCCACAGGTGAAGTTCCACGACGGTTCGCCCTTCACCGCCGACGACGTGGTGTTCTCCGTCGAGCGCGTGCTCTCCCCCAATTCGCAACTGCGCTCCACGGTGCTCGGCGTGATCCGCGCCAGCAAGGTCGACGACCTCACGGTGGACCTCATCCTTTCCGAGCCCAACCCCGTGCTGCTCAACCATCTGGTGCAGTTCCGCATCATGAGCCTGCCGTGGGCCCGCAAGCACGGCGCGCTGCTGCCGCAGAACTACAAGGACAAGGAGGACTCGTTTTCCTCGCGCAACGCCAACGGCACCGGCCCGTTCATGATCAAGGAGCGGCAGCCGGACGTGCGCACCGTGCTGGTGGAAAACAAGCAGTGGTGGAACCGCAACAGCCCGGAGCGCGGCAATGTCACCGAGGTGATCTGGCTGCCGATCCGCTCCGCCTCCACGCGCGCGGCCGCGCTGCTCTCCGGCGAGGTGGATTTCGTCAACGACCCGCCGCCGCAGGACGTGGCGCGCTACCGCGCGATGCCTTCGGTCAAGGTGGTGGCGAGCCCGGAGGAGCGCGTGCAGTACCTGGTGATGGATACCGCGCGCAACGAGCTCCTGTATAGCAGCATCAAGGGCCGGAATCCGCTCAAGGACCTGCGCGTGCGCCAGGCCATCGGCCATGCCATCGACATCGAGGCCATCAAGACCAAGGTGATGCGCGGGCTGTCCAACCCCGTCGGCTCGATGGTGACCAAAACCGAGAACGGCTACGCGGCCGATGCCGACAAGCGCCTGCCGCTCGACATCGCCAAGGGGAAGAAGCTGCTGGCCGAGGCCGGCTATCCGAACGGCTTTGACATCACGCTCGACTGCGGCAACAACCAGCCGGCCGCGGACATCTGCCAATCGATGCCGGCCATGCTGGGCAAGATCGGCATCACGGTGCGGCCCAACATCGTGCCGACGGCAAATTACTTTGCCAAGCTGCAGAAGTTCGACACCAGCTTCTACCTGCTCTCCTGGGGCACGCCGACCTCCGACGCGCTCTACACCCTGCAATTCACGTTGCGGAGCCGCGACGGCAAACATGCCAGCAATGGCGACGGCAACTACGGCCAGTACAGCCATCCGGAACTGGACAAGTGGATCGACGCCGCGCGCACCGAGATGGACCCGGTAAAACGCAACGCGGCGCTGCGCGAGGCGCAACTGCACATCAACCGCGAAATGCCGGTGATCCCGCTGCACCAGGCCATCATCCCCTGGGCCATGAAGAAGAATGTGACGGCGGTTTTCCCGCCCAACAGCGTGCCGTATTTCTTCCGGTTCCGGATCGACTGATGGCGTGAGCCTGCGGCACCACCGCTGTCCACCCGACACCTTTCATCGAACCATGTCCGACTCATTTTCCCCCGGTGCTTCCTCGCCCTTGCGCGCCTTGGTCTGGGGCGCCGCGCTGCTGGTCATCTTTGGCCTGGTGTACAAGATCGCGTTCAGAAAGCAGGCTGACCAGCGCGCTGCCTGCGTTGAGAGCGCGCAGGCCCGCGAGCGCACCGCAAGTGCGCGCGCCTCGGTTGACCGCTACCTGGCCTGCGCCCAGCCCGCGGCCGCGAAGGCGCAGGGTGCGCCTGCATCGCAGAACCCGCGCTGCCGTTACGCCGGCATCTGGACCTCAACGCGCGGGTCCATGGTGTATGAAATCCGCCTCGATCCGGACGGCAAGTTCGTGGCCGAGCCGGTGCAGAATGCGCCGCCCGGCGCCGGGCAGGAAAGCGGCAGCTGGGGTGTGGCCGGCAACACCTTTGCCTGGGCGTACGATTCCGGGCCGGTGTACCCGCCCGACCTCAACCCGATCTCCAATGAGCGCGACGGCGCCTTCACGCTCACCGAAGTGAACGGCGCCACGACGCAATTCATGCGCGTGGAAAAGAGCGCCTCGCCGGAGTGTTCCTGAACTGGCCGGCGCGCGGCGAAGCCGGCGCGCCTTGTTGACCGGACCCGGCGCTGTGCCCGGGCCGCGCCGCTATACTTGCAAGTTCCCTCCCGGCATATGGCAGGCCCCATGAACGCCCCGCAAAATTTCCCCCTCCCCGCCCTCAAAGACCCGTCCCTGTTCCGCACCGAGGCGTACATCGACGGCGCATGGGTGAAGGCCGATTCGGGGATGGTTTTCGATGTGGACAATCCGGCGGACGGCTCGATTGTCGGTTCGGTCCCGGATTGCGGCGCGGCGGAAACCCGGCGCGCCATTGCCGCTGCGGAAGCCGCCCTGCCCGCGTGGCGCGCGAAGACGGCCAAGGAGCGCGCCGCCATCCTGCGCCGCTGGTTCGACCTGATGATGCTGAACCAGGATGACCTGGCCCTCATCCTCACCACGGAACAGGGCAAGCCCCTGGCCGAGGCCAAGGGCGAGATCGCCTACGGCGCCTCGTTCATCGAGTGGTTTGCCGAGGAGGGCAAGCGCGTCTATGGCGACGTGATTCCGCCGCACATGGCGGACAAGCGCCTGATGGTGATGAAGCAGCCGATCGGCGTCACTGCGGCGATCACACCGTGGAATTTCCCCAACGCCATGATCACGCGGAAGGCCGGTCCCGCGCTCGCGGCCGGCTGCACGATGGTCCTGAAACCAGCCGAGCAAACGCCGTTCTCCGCGCTGGCGATGGCGGAACTGGCGGCGCGCGCTGGCATTCCGAAGGGCGTGCTCAACATCGTGACCGGCGCCGCGCACTCCTCGCCCGCCATTGGCCAGGAACTTTGCGGCAACCCGGTGGTGAAGAAACTCTCCTTCACCGGCTCGACCGAAGTCGGCCGCATCCTCATGCGCCAGTGCGCCGACACCATCAAAAAACTCTCGCTCGAACTGGGCGGCAACGCGCCGTTCATCGTGTTCGACGACGCCGACCTCGACGCCGCCGCGGATGGCCTGATGGCCTGCAAGTACCGCAATGCCGGGCAGACCTGCGTCACCGCCAACCGCATCTATGTGCAAGCCGGCGTGTACGACGCGTTTGCCGAAAAGTTGAAATCCCGGATGGGCAAGCTCAAGGTCGGGCGCGGCACCGAGGAGGGGGTCTCGGTCGGCCCGCTGATCGACGAACAAGGCCTGGCCAAGGTGGAAGCGCACCTGGCCGATGCGGTGGCCAAGGGCGCCAAGGTGGAGGTCGGCGGCCATCGGCACGCACTGGGCGGGCGCTTTTTCGAGCCCACCGTCATCACCAACGTGCCCGTCACGGCCA
>CAZTYC010000033.1:0-18645 GCA_964617435.1 uncultured Burkholderiales bacterium | reverse complement strand
GCGTGACGGGTTGCACCGCCATGGCCATCGACGTGACGGCCGGGGAGCGCGAGCGAGGCTCGTTGGAGCCGCTACTGCTGAACCCTGTGGATCGGCTGGCCCTGGTGGCCGGAAAGTGGGTGGCGGTGGCTGCCTACGGGATAGGAGTGGTGGCGCTGACCCTCCTTGGCTATGCGGTTGCCCTCCAGATGATGCCGCTGTTCAAGCTGCAAAGCGTCGTCGCGATCACGCCGGGGCAGTTTGCCGGGTTCGGGCTGACAATGCTTAGTTTTGCGCCGGCAATGGGCGCCCTGCAGATGCTGATCGCCACGTATGGCCGCACCTACAAGGAGGCGCAGACGTATGTCAGCTACCTGATCACGATGGTGTCTATGATGCCGATGGTGGTCATCTTTGGCCAGATCAAGGACAGCACCTGGCAACTGTTCACACCAATGCTCGGACAGTTGATGGTCATCACCCGCATCCTGCGCGGAGAATCGACCAACTGGATGCATTTTGTGCTGCCGCTGTGCGTCAACACCCTGCTGGCGCTTCTGGCCATCCATCTGATCGCGCGGCTGCTTTCGCGCGAGGAGATCGTGTTTGGCAAGTCTTAAGTCGCGGTTGCCACGGCGAGCCCACACACCCCGCGTGTGCAACCCGTATGATCGTCGTTGATGACTGACCTGCAAATGATCTTCGGCCCGCAGGGCCCGCTCGCGCAGCGTATTCCGGCCTTCCGGCAACGGGAAAGCCAGGTGGAAATGGCGCGGCTTGTGGCGGAAGCCATCGAACACGCCGGCGTCCTCATCGCCGAGGCGGGCACGGGAACCGGCAAGACCTTTGCCTACCTGGTTCCCGCGTTGTTGTCCGGCGGCAAGACCATCATCTCGACAGGCACCAAGACACTCCAGGACCAACTCTTCCACCGGGACCTGCCAACCGTCCGGGAAGCGCTCAACATCCCGGTCACCACGGCACTTCTGAAAGGGCGCGCAAACTACGTGTGCCTGCACCACATGGAACGGGCCATCGGGGAAGGGCGTTTTGCGACGCGCGAGGACAGCCGCCACATTCACGTCATCCGCCGTTTCGCGGACCGCAGCCTGAACGGTTTCGGAACCGGCGACAAATCGGAACTGTCCGAGGTCCCCGAGCGATCCAGTGCGTGGTCGCTGGCGACCTCGACGCGGGAGAACTGCCTCGGGACGCAATGCGCCAGGCACGGCGATTGTTTCCTCATGAAGGCGCGCAAAGCTGCTATGGATGCCGAAGTGGTGGTCGTCAACCATCACTTGTTCTTTGCCGACCTGGTGCTCAAGGACAATGGTGCCCAGGACCTGCTTCCGGCCTCCAATACGGTGATTTTCGACGAGGCGCACCAGATCCCGGAGACCGCGACGATTTTCTTCGGGCAGTCGATATCGTCGGCACAGTTGCTGGACCTGGCGCACGATGCGCGGCTTGCCGGTGTGGCGCACGTGCCGGACTTTCCGGGAATCGCGGAGACTTCCCACGCATTGGAGAAGGCTGCCCGCGACCTGCGCCTGGTCTTTGATTCCCCCCCGGCGCGATTGGCTGGCGAGAGCATCCGCGGCAAGGACGGCTTTCAATCGTCGGTTGAAGGCTGCCAACTGGCGCTTTCCGATCTGCGTGAGGCGCTCGAAAGCCAGATGGAACGCCACGCGGAGATTGCCCAGTGCCTCGCACGCGCCGACGAGTTATCCGGAAGGCTCGCAATCTGGAGTGAAGCGGCGTTGGATCCGGACCTGGAGACCGGCCCGCCCATGATCCAGTGGGGCGAGGTGTTTCCGAACTCGGTGGCCCTGCACGAATCGCCCCTGTCCGTGGCCAAGCCGTTTCGCGCCACCGTCTTTGCCCAGAAGCGCGCCTGGATCTTCACATCGGCCACACTGGCGGTCAAGAATGATTTCATGCACTACCAGACCGAGCTCGGCCTGACTCCCGCAACGGATGATTTCAGCGAGGATACCGGTCCGGAAAAGCCCGTGGTCACCGCGCAATGGATGTCCCCGTTCGACTTTGCCCGTTGTGCACTGCTGTACGTCCCGGCCACCATGCCGCTGCCCAACACCGCCGAGCACACCGCTGCCGTTGTGGATGCCGCCATTCCGTTGATCGGGGCGGCCGGGGGAAGAACCTTTGTCCTGTTCACCTCATTGAGGGCGATGAACGAGGCTTTCCAAAGATTCAAGGACCATTGGGAGCGTGCCGGCTGGACCCTCCCTTTGATGGTCCAGGGTGAGGGAACCCGCACAGAGCTGCTGGATCGATTCCGCGCGTTGGGAAATGCGGTCCTGGTGGCGAGTCATTCATTCTGGGAGGGCGTGGATGTGAAGGGGCAGGCGCTGTCGGTGGTGATCATCGACAAACTGCCATTCGCGCCTCCCGATGACCCCATCCTTGCCGCGCGTCTTGCGGCCATCGAAAAGTCCGGTGGCAATGCGTTCATGGAGTATCAGGTGCCGCGCGCATCCATCACGCTCAAGCAGGGTGCCGGCCGGCTGATCCGGGACGAAACCGATGCGGGCGTCCTGATGATTGGTGATACCCGTCTGGTCGAAAAATCCTATGGCCGCCGGATCTGGCAGTCACTGCCTCCCATGCGGCGGACGCGGGAAGCGTCGGATGCCGTGGAATTCCTGCAACACTCGCTCGGGCGCACGCAGGACATCGGCGCCCCGCCGTTGTAGCATTAGGGCTTGATGAAAAATACCAACTCCAGAATTGGTAAGCCTTTCCGGCCGAAAGTGTCTCAAATGGCGCGCCAGTGCTTGCTTTTTGTGTTCAGTCTATTGTCCGGCTGGTGGATGCTGCTGGGCGCACCAAGCCCCGTGCACGCCTTGCCGGCAGACCGGTCCATCGCGGAACTGATCCATCGCAGTTGGTCGGTCGATGAGGGCTTGCCCCACAGCACCGTTCGCGCCATCGCCCAGACGTCCGACGGATACATGTGGTTCGGCACGCCCGAGGGTGTCTCACGGTTTGACGGGGTGCGCTTCGACGCCTATGACAGCCCGATCTTCGCGCCGCTGCGCGGAACCGGCATCTCCAGCCTGCTTGCAACCAGGAATGGCGCGCTCATCATCGGCACGCGCGGCCAGGGTATCTGGCGCTATTCAAATGAGCAGTTGACGCGCCTCGCGCCAAAGATGTTGTCCACCGCGGGCGCCACCGCAATCGAAGCGCCTTCCGGGGACATCTGGATCAGCCTGGATGCGGACGGCCTGGCAAGGATCCGCGGGGATAGCGTCCGCACCTTCACCACGACCGACGGCTTGCCGTCCAATGAAATCCGCGCGCTCCACATGGACTCCAAGGGCGTGCTTTGGGTGGGCACCTCGCGGGGCCTCGCCGCTATGCAGGACGAAAACGTCGAGTTGCCCCTGGCCAAGACGCCGTGGGCCAAAGTGCCCATCGAGGACATTGAACCCCGCAAGGCCGGGGGAATCTGGATTGCCACGTCCAACCAGGGAGTTTCCGCATTCGACAACGGGGCATTGACGCCGTTGGTCCTGCGGGGCGCGCTGCATGGTTCCAATGTCACGTCCTTGCAGGTGGACCGCGATGAGGCGATCTGGGTCGGCACGGTCGAAGGCCTGACGAGAGTCGTCGGCGGCCGCATCGAGCGCGCCACCACCTCCGAGGGACTGAGCTCCAATACCGTCCGTGCGCTGTTTGAGGACGCGGAAGGCGGAGTCTGGGTCGGCACGGATCGCGGCGTGAACCGCTATCGCGGCGGCGCCATCAAGGCGATGGGGGCAAGGCAGGGACTTGCTGAAGAGTTCGTGCGTGCCGTCATCGAGGACCAAAAGGGCCGGATCTGGGTGTCGACCTCGGACGGCGTCTACCTGCAACAGGCCGGGCGTCCACTGCGGCGTTTTGCCAGGGAACAGGGGTTGGTCAACAACGCGGTGCTGTCGCTCGCGGAGGACTCGAATGGCATCCTCTGGGCCGGCACCTACGGCGGTGGATTGCACCGGCTGGCCGGCGAGAGATTCGTCGCCACGACGCCGGAACTCCAGGGCACCGCCACCACTGTGCGCGCGATTGCACCGGGGCGCGATCGCGACCTTTGGGTGGGCACCGCCACCGGCCTGTACCTGGTGGATGCCGCCAGCGGGCGCGTGCAATCGCACTGGGACACCACCAGCGGCCTGCCCAGCGCCCACGTCAACGCCTTGTATTTCGACCAAGGGCGGCGCCTTTGGATCGGGACGCGCAGCGGCCTGGCCATGCGCGACGGCGGCGGTGTGATCAAGGTGATTGCCCAGATCGGGGCCGGGGCGAACGTGTTGTCGCTGAGCGCCGGCGAGGGCAATCGCCTCTGGGTGAGCACCTCGCGCGGCTTGGGACTGATCCAGCTTGAGCCGGAGTCCTACCGGGTCTCGCCCGTTTCAGACCGCACGGCCTTGCCGGAACAGAGTTTTTTTGCCGTCCTTGAAGATGGCTTGGGCAGCGTCTGGATTTGCGCCAATCGGGGCCTGATTCGCGCGTCCGTCGACGCCATGGTGAAACCGGTCAAGGTGTCCCCCGGCGACGGCATCGGCATCCAGCTGGGCCGCGGGGACGGGATGCCCACGGCGCAATGCAACGGCGCCACCCAACCGTCCGGATGGAAGACCAAGTCGGGCCAGCTGCTGTTTGCCACCGCGCGCGGGTTGGCCACCGTGCAGCCCGGCGACATGCAGATTGCCGTGGCGCGCCCGCCCACGCCGTTGATCAAATCCGTGTTGGTCGATGGCAATCCGACGCCTTCCGCCAAGCGCTCGCCCTTGGTGCTCGATGCCGGTTCCCACCGGGTGCAGATTGAATTCATCGGGATTTCGTTGTCCGCGCCGGAGCGCCTGCGCTACGAGTACCGGCTGGTGGGACTCGATGAGAACTGGACAGATGCCAAGAGCGACACTAAGGCGGTATTCGCCAACCTGCCCAGCGGCAGCTATCGCTTCGAGGTCCGGACGCAACTCGGTACCGGGGACGCGTCTTCCGCCGGCGGCATGGATATCGTCCAGGAGCCCCGCCTGGTTGAGCGCTGGTGGTTTCGCGTGTTACTCGCCACCGCGTTGATCGGAATGATCATTGCCGTGATTGCCTTGCGCGTCCGCCACCTTGAAGCTCAAAAATCCCTGCTGCACCAGACTGTCGAAGCCCGCACCAGCGAACTGGAGGCGGAGAAACGCAAGCTGCAGTCCATCAGTGAAGAGCGCGAACTCCTGTTGCAGCGTGTGGCCGAATCTGCGCGTGCCTATGAAAGACTGGCCAAGGAAGATGCATTGACCGGTCTCGCCAATCGCCGGGAACTCGATCGCGTCCTTTCCTCGGAGTTTGCCCGGGCCGTGCGCACCGGCCGGCCGCTCAGTCTCGTGCTGGCCGACATCGACCATTTCAAGCGCATCAACGACGAACATTCCCACGCCGTCGGCGATGAGGTCCTCAAGCATGTCGCCCAGTTGCTCAAGCATGCGTGCCGAAAGATCGACTCGGTCGGCCGCTATGGTGGCGAGGAGTTCCTGCTGGTGCTCCCGGAAACGGAACTCGAAGAGGCCCTGCAGATTTGCGAGCGGCTGAGGAAATCCATTGCCGCGGGGGTTGCGGCCGGGACAGGCGCCGGAAAAAATCCGCTTCCTGACATCACCATGAGTTTCGGCGTTGCCAGCCTGGCCGACGATACGACCCATGAACGCCTGATCGCGCGCGCGGATGCCAAGCTCTATCAGGCAAAGTTCAGCGGCCGCAATCAGGTCGTCGGCTAACAGCCGCAAACCAGGAGCCTGACACCATGGCCGGCAGCAGCCTGTTCATGCTGATCGATGACATCGCCACATTGCTCGACGACGTGGCGGTGATGACGAAGGTGGCGGCGCAGAAGACGGCGGGCGTGCTCGGCGACGATTTGGCGCTCAATGCCGAGCAGGTCGCCGGTGTTCGCGCGGAGCGCGAATTGCCGGTCGTCTGGGCGGTTGCCAAAGGCTCCGCCGTGAACAAGCTGGTCCTGGTCCCCGCTGCACTGGCGATCAGCGCCTTCGTCCCCTGGCTGGTGATGCCGCTGCTGATGGTGGGTGGCGCTTACCTTTGCTACGAAGGCGTGGAAAAGCTGGCGCACAAGTTCCTCCACACGCAGGAAGATGACCTCGCGCACCACAAGGAAATCGTTGGCGCCAACGCCAATGCCGCAGTGGACCTGGTGGCATTTGAAAAAGACAAGATCAAAGGTGCGATTCGCACGGACTTCGTCTTGTCCGCCGAAATCATCGTGATCGCGCTGGGTACCGTGGCAACCCAGCCCCTGCTGAAACAGTTCGGCGTACTCGCCGCCGTGGCAGCGATCATGACGGTGGGGGTGTACGGATTTGTCGCCTTAATCGTGAAGCTCGATGACATCGGGCTTCACATGCTCAAGGCCGGGGGTGGGCTGCGGCGCGCACTCGGGCGGACGCTGATTGCCTTTGCCCCCCGGCTGATGAAGTTCCTCTCGGTGGCTGGAACCGTTGCGATGTTCCTGGTCGGGGGTGGAATCCTGATGCATGGGATCGGCCCCCTGCATCATGCCCTCCAGGCCTGGGTAGCACCGATGGGCGGGATCACGGGCACATTGCTGGAGAATGCGGCCAATGCACTGCTGGGCATGGCGGCCGGGGCGCTCGTGCTGGCAGGCGTTACCGTGGGCGGCCGGGCTTTCGCGTCGCCTCCGGCTGCCACTGGAAAACCTTGAGGCGAACCGCGCCATTGGCGCCGAAGCTGACCCCCTCCGCTTCCAGCAGGATGCGCTGCATCTCGTCACTGCCCGAGTCCCAATGACGCAATCGCAGGCTGATGCGGCCCTGTGCGTTGATGACGCGGTGCCATGGCGCCTTGACCCCGGCGGGCAGCGCCGATAGCGCGTGACCCACGTGCCGCGAATGCCGGGGGCGCCCGATCAACGCGGCAATCTGGCCGTACGTGGCCACCTTTCCCCTCGGGATGCGCCGGACTGCCGCATAGACGGCCGCGCGAAAGCGATCGTCCATCAATACTCGACGGGAATCGGATCCAGGCTGCGCCACAAATACCACGTGGCCACCGTATTCCACGGCGCCCATCTTGCGCGGTAGGCTTCCACCCCGGCCTTGTCGAGTCGATCACCCTTGTGAAAATGCCTCTCGATGGCGCGGATGAGGCCGATGTCATCCACCGGGAACACGTTGGGCCGCGTCAGATGGAAGATCAGGAACATTTCCGCCGTCCAGCGGCCAATGCCTTTCACTTCCGTCAATTCAGCGATCACGCTTTCATCATCCATTGAGCGCCAGCGCCGCGGGCGGATGCGTCCCGCTTCAAAATGCGCCGCCAGATCCTGCAGGTAGGCAATCTTTTGCCGCGAATTGCCTGCGCCGCGCAATTGTTCCGGGGTAACCGCCAACACATTGGCGGGCGTCATCCTGCCGACCACGTCGACCGTGCGGTCCCAAACGGTCTGCGCCGCCTTGACCGAGATCTGCTGTCCGACAATGGCGCGTGCCAGCGTCTGGAACGGATCCTTGCGCGAGCGGAGCGACGCCTCGGGAGCGCTGGCGATCAGCTTCCGCATCACCCTGCACCGTTTTGAAAGGTGCGCGCAGGCTTCCGGCCAGTAATCAGGCGTCATGGGCGGATTTTCGCATGGCGGTTGCGCCACATCCGGGTGACCACCACGCGCCAGACCACCATGGTGGCGACATAGCCGCAAACGGCAAATGCGCTTGCCTGAATGGCCAGCCCGATCAACAGCGTGTCTCCAAGGGAAACCACCCAGTTGAACCACGCGGGAATCGCCTCGAGGAGTCTCGACAGGCTCCAATCCAGCGCAGGCGGCACGATCGGGGTTTCCGTGGCGGGCGCGCCGGTCACCAGCCTGCCGATCTGGTAGGCAAGCAAATACAGCGGTATGAACGTGAGCGGATTGGTATAAAGCGTCGCCGCTGCAGCGGCAATGACATTGGCCCGTAGGGGAATGGCAATGAGCACCGCCGACAGGATCTGCAACGGTCCCGGAATGAGTCCCGTCACCAGGCCAATGGCCACACCGAGCGCGACCGCGCGCCGGTGCATGTGCCACAGGCGCGGATGCCCGAGCCACGGGGACAGGAATGCAAGGTAGCGGTTTTCTGTGATGATCTCCGGGCCGGGGAGGCGGGAGCGCAGGATTTTCTTCAAGGACGGTCAGCCGGAATCTGGTTGGGACGTTGAATTTCAGCGGGTAAGGGGCGGTGCGGGCAGGGTCCGGCTCGAATCAAAACATACAAGAACACATGCGATTCGCGATTATCGGATTTCTGGCCGGCATTGGGGTGTTGCAATCGCAGGCGGCGCTCGGCTCCATTTGGTGGTGGCCACTGGCGGTCATGCCCCTGCCGATCCTCTGGTTGATTCGACCCGCTTGCAGGTCCGGGGTTCCGGCCGCGCTTAAGGTCCTGGTGGTTTTGGCCTGCGCAGGAATGCTCGGCTATGCCTACGCAAGCTGGCGTGCGACCGAGCGCCTTGCCGATGAATTGCCGGCGGAGTGGGAATCGCGCGACGTCGAGGTAACGGGCATCATCGCCAACTTGCCGCAACGCACGGACAAGAGCATACGCTTCGAGTTCGAGGTCGAATCCGCTGCGAAACCCGGCGCGCGCATCCCCGGTTACCTCGCGTTGTCCTGGTACGACGAGGTCGACCGCAAGCGCGGCGAGACCACGCCGGCGCCCATGCTGGTGCCCGGCGAGCGATGGACCATGACCCTGCGACTGAGGCGACTGCACGGCACGCAGAACCCGCACGGATTCGACTTCGAGGCCTGGGCGCTCGAGCGCGGCATCCGCGCGACCGGGTACGTGCGCACCAAGGGAATCAACCAGCGCACCGTGGCGGATGTGGGGCGCATCGACACGACAATCCATCGCGCGCGAATGGCTTTGCGGGAGTCAATGATGTCCTCGCTCGAGGGCAAGCCTTTCGCCGGCATCCTGGTGGCCCTGGCGATCGGCCAGCAAAACGCGATTTCAGCGGAGCAGTGGCGCGAATTCTGGCGGACCGGCACCGGCCACCTGATGTCCATCTCCGGCCTTCACATCACCATGATGGCTGGCTTATTGTCGTGGCTGGTCTTTCGCGCCTGGGCGCGGATTCCGTTTCTGGCGTCACGGGTTCCCACCCAGCGCGCGGCCGCCATTGCCGGCGCGCTGGCGGCCCTCGGGTATTCGCTGATCGCCGGATTCTCGGTGCCCACGCAACGCACGTTCTTCATGCTGGCCACCGTGGCCTGCTTTCTCGCCAGCGGACGCGCCACGTCCGGTTCACGCATCCTGGCGGCGGCGTTGCTCGTGGTGACGCTCATCGACCCATGGGCGGTGCTCTCTCCCGGTTTCTGGCTTTCCTTTGGTGCCGTGGCGCTGATCTTCCTGGTGACCGCGCATCGGACCGGAAAACTCGGCACCTGGTCTTCGGCAATCCGCACCCAGGCCGCCGTGACGATCGGCCTGCTGCCGCTGACGCTGATCCTGTTCCAGGAAGTTTCGCTGGTCTCGCCTTTGGCCAACGCCATCGCCATCCCGCTGGTCAGCCTGGTGGTGGTGCCGCTCACGCTCGCCGGGGCGGTGTGGCAGATGATATTGGGTGGCGGATGGCTGCTGACCCTGGCGCACGCCTGCATGGCGGCCTGCTATGCGGTGTTGCGCTGGATGGCGTCGTTCGATCATGCGGTCTGGCAATCGCACGCGCCCGCGGCCTGGGCGGCGGCACTGGGCCTGTTTGCCGCGGTCTGGCTCTTGATGCCGCGCGGCATGCCCGGACGATGGGCTGCCGTGTTTCTGATGGCGCCGATGCTGACCGTGCTGCCGCCAAGACCAGCCCACGGCGGGTTCTGGGTGCATGTGCTCGATGTCGGACAGGGACTGTCCACCGTGGTGCGCACGGCCCGCCATACGCTGGTGTTCGATGCGGGACCCAGCTGGAATCCGGATGCAGATTCCGGCAACCGGATCGTCGTGCCCTTCCTGAGGGGCGAAGGCATTCAAACGCTCGACGCGTTGATTGTCAGCCATGCCGATGATGACCATAGCGGTGGCGCGGCATCGATCATCGCCGCACGCTCGCCGTCCTGGGTGATGACGTCGATGCCGGCGGATGCGCCGCAAGTGGCGGGCGCCGGCGAGGTCATGAACTGCGAGGCGGGCGACACCTGGCGCTGGGATGGCGTGGACTTCGACATCCTGCACCCCACGCGGGCCGACTACGCGCGGGACGGCATCAAGACCAACAACATGGGTTGCGTGCTGAGGGTCAGCACGGGGACCCAAAGCGTCTTGATGACCGCGGACATCGAGAAGCCTTCGGAACAATCGATTCTGGAACGCTTCGCCGGCGATCCGGACACGCTCAAATCCACGGTGCTCATCGTGCCGCATCACGGTAGCCGCACCTCGTCCACGGAGGCGTTCCTCGATGCCGTGGCGCCGAAGGTGGCCATCCTTCCCGTGGGTTACCGGAATCGCTTCCGGCATCCCAATGCGCAGGTCATGCAGCGCTACTCCGACCGGCGGATTCCGGTGCATCGCACCGATGCCTCGGGTGCGATCACCCTGCGGGTGTCTCCGGAAAACGCGCTCGAAGTCGAGCATTTCCGCGTACAGCGCAAGCGCTATTGGGTTGAAGCCCCGGACACTTCCCGCGAGGCTTCCGCACCATGAAGTGCGGCCTGTTGGGACGGGATTAAAAACGCAAAGTCATTGACTGGCGGTCCGTTCCAGCCAAAAATGGCTGAAATGCCGCGCCAATCCTAGACTTTCGGCTTCTTCGGCAGGACCACGTGCTTGCCGATTTCCCACTTGGCCAGTGCGGCGCGGTGGACTTCGTCGGGGCCATCGGCAAACCGCAGCGCGCGCGACCACATGTGCATCCCGGCCAGCGGGGTATCCGCGGAGAGCCCCGCCGCGCCGTGGGCCTGGATCGCCCAGTCGATCACCTTGAGCGCGACATTGGGCGCGACAACCTTGATCATCGCGATTTCGGTCCTTGCGACCTTGTTGCCCACGGTGTCCATCATCTGCGCAGCCTTCAGGGTGAGCAGGCGCGCCTGGTCGATCATGCAGCGCGATTCCGCAATGCGCTCGTGCCAGACGGATTGCGCGGCGATGGGCTTGCCGAACGCCACGCGCGATGACAGCCGCTTGACCATCAACTCGAGCGCGCGCTCAGCCGCGCCGATCTGGCGCATGCAATGGTGGATGCGTCCGGGGCCCAGGCGGCCCTGCGCAATCTCAAACCCGCGGCCCTCGCCAAGCAGAATGTTTTCCTTCGGCACGCGCACGTTCTCGAACCTCAATTCGCAATGCCCGTGGGGCGCGTCATCGAAACCGTAGACGGGCAGGGGGCGCACCACGGTCAGGCCCGGCGTGTCCGCAGGCACCAGGATCATCGATTGTTGCGCGTGCGTTTCGGCTTCCGGATTGGACTTGCCCATGACGATGTAGATCTTGCAGCGCGGGTCCCCGGCGCCCGAGATCCACCACTTGCGTCCGTTGAGCACATAGTGGTCGCCCTCGGCGCGGATGGAGAGCGTGATGTTGGTCGCGTCGGACGAGGCGACATCCGGTTCGGTCATGGCGAAGGCTGAGCGGATTTCGCCATTCAGAAGAGGGGTCAGCCACCGGGCCTTCTGCTCCGGCGTGCCGTAGCGCACCAGCACTTCCATGTTGCCGGTATCGGGCGCGGAGCAATTGAACACCTCCGGCGACCATGCCACACGGCCGGTGATTTCCGCCAGCGGCGCGTATTCGAGGTTGCTCAGGCCGGCGCCCAACTCGCTGTCCGGCAGGAACAGGTTCCACAGCCCGGCGGCCCGCGCCTTGGGCTTGAGCTCGTCGAACAACGACACCGGGGTCCAACGCGCACCCCTGGCAGTGTTCTCGGCGATGATCTGCTCGAAGCGGTGTTCGTTCGGATAGATGTGCGCATCAAAAAAGGCATTCATGCGCTGCTGAAGTTCAACCACCTTGGGGGAGTATGTGAAGTCCATGCGTGCCGGGTCCGATCTGGAAAGGATTGCCTCAGGAGTGTTGCTTCATTCGTTCCACCATCCGCCAGCCCAGTTCCGCCAGCGGACGCGCGGCCCTGCCCATGGCCAGCGCCTGCTCTGACGCCGCCGTGCCATCGACGACCCGCTTCATGATGCCTTGCAGGATGCCGGCCATGCGAAACAGGTTGTAGGCGATGTAGTAATCGAAATTGGCGATCCCGTCGCGGCCGGTGCGCTGGCAATATTTGCGGATGTACGCATCGCGATCCGGGATGCCCAGCGCCTGCAGATCAACGCCGGCCAGCCCGCGGAACGCGTCCGGCGGCACCACCCAGGTCATGCAGTGATAGGCAAAATCGGCGAGCGGATGGCCCAGTGTGGAGAGTTCCCAGTCGAGGATGGCGAGGATGCGCGGCTCCACGGGGTGGAAGATGAGGTTGTCGAGCCGGTAATCGCCATGCACGACGGCAGTTTCATCGCCGGCCGGAATGTGCGCGGGCAGCCAGTCGATGAGCCGGTCCATCGACTCGATCGTCTCTGTCTCGGAGGCGCGATATTGCTTCGTCCAGCGGCCGATCTGCCGTTCGAAGAAATTGCCCGGCTTGCCATAGTCCGCCAGCCCCACGGCGGCCGGATCCACCTGGTGCAGGGCGGCGATGACGCGGTTCATTTCGTCGAAGATCGCTCCGCGCTCGGCGGTGGTGCATCCGGGCAGCGCGGGATCCCACAGCACCCGCCCGTCCACCATGTCCATGACATAGAACGCCCGCCCGATGGTGGATTCATCCTCGTTGAGCGCGAGCACCCGGGGCACCGGGATTCCAGCGCGGGCCAACGCCCCCATCACCCGGTATTCCCGGTCGATGGCATGCGCCGAAGGCAGCAATTTGGCCGCCGGGCCGGGCTTGCTGCGCATCACATACGCACGCGACGGCGTGGACAACTTGAAGGTGGGGTTCGACTGCCCGCCCTTGAATTGGGTCACGGTCAGCGGGCCCTTGAAATCCTCGAGGTTTGCCGCGCACCAGGCCTCGAGTGCTTGCACGTCGAACTGGTGGCGCGCGGCAACCGGCATGGTTCCGGAGAAATGCTCGAATCCCTGGTCAGACATTGTGTTGGTCTTCCTGGTGGCGACGGTAGCGCTGGTATTGCTCGAACAGGTGCTCCATGGTGCTCTGGCGTGTGCCGTGCTGCAACCAGTCGAGCGGAGACAGGTTGACCACGCGAAGAACCACATCAACAGGCGCCTTGCCGATGTCAAGCACATTGATGCACGCCGGGCTTTGCTCGAATGCCCCCAGCAACTGGCGACGGCCGGTCACCAAATACGACAGGATGGCCCGGTTGACCGCGCCGTGCAGCACCCAGAGCGCCGTGTCCCAATCGGGGTCGGCGCGCAGGGCGTCCACCTCCGGAAGCACCCGCTCGAGAAACGCACCAACGGTCTCGCCACCAAGAAACTTCACGTCATCGTCCACCACGCCATCGGTGGCGGCCGTGAACGACTGCAGGAGGTCGTGTTCCGCGATCGAGGCCAGGCGGCCACCGCGGATTTCCTGCATCGGTTCGCGGACCTCGATCGGCATTGCAAGCCCGACTTCATTCGCCACGTGCGAAGCTGTCTCCAATGTGCGCGGCAAACCGCTGGTCACGATGCGATCGAATCGCACGCCATGTTCACGAAACAATTTTCCCGCCGCGCGCGCCTGCTCGATGCCGCGCGCATTGAGCGGCACGCTGTCCGGCGGGATCGGCCGGCCTTCCGGGGTGAAGTAATCGACGCTGCCATGGCGCATCAGGTAGACGCGCCGGCGCCGTTCCGAAGCGGGATTCACTTGGTTGAAAAAGGGATTCTTCCGGTCAGCAGTTGCCACCACATGACCCAGTCCCCCATGAACGAATAGCCGGGGTACTTGAACGTGGCGGGCTTGTTCTTTTCAAACGCAAAATGACCGACCCATGCAAATCCATAGCCGATGAACGGAAGCAGGGCGGCGAGCCACCACAGGCGCGTGACGAGCATCGTGGCCAGCGTGGCGAGCACCAGGGTGGAACCGGCAAAGTGCAGGAGGCGGCAGGTCCCGTTCGCGTGTTCCCCCAGGTAGAACGGATAAAACTCGGCAAAACTGTTGAATCGCTGGTCCATGGAATCGTGCCTGGTCGCCTTTCAGGTCAATCGCGATAGCTTGGATCCATTCTATCGAGTTTCCGCAGCAGCCCGGGCCATGCGAGCGCGCCACCCATGCCCTTGGTTACCACCTTGGCCTGCTCCTTTGCGCCGTCGAGAATCGGCTGCGGCACGCGGATCAGGTTTCCGCCCCCCGCTTGCGCCTTGATCTGGATCTGGCAGGCGGTTTCGAACACGTACATCGACAGGAATGTGTCCGCGATGGTCTCGCCCACGGTGAGCAGGCCGTGATTGCGCAGCATGAAGAAGGTCTTGTCGCCGAGGTCCCTGACCAGCCGGGGTTTTTCATCCTCGTTGAGCGCGACACCTTCGTAGCCGTGGTACGCCAGGCTCGCCAGGACAAAGATCGACTGCTGCGAGACCGGCAGCACACCGCCTTCCTGCGCCGAGACCGCGATGCCATGCGCGGTGTGGGTATGCATGACACAGCGTGCGTCTTCGCGGGCCGCGTGAATGGCGCTGTGAATCGTAAACCCGGCCGGGTTAATCGGAAACGGATTGTCGGCGTCGAGCTTGTTTCCGTGGATGTCGATCTTCACCAGGCTGGATGCCGTGATCTCCTCGAACATCATGCCGTACGGATTGATGAGGAAGTGGTGGTCGGTGTCCGGAATCCTGGCGGTGATGTGGGTAAAGACCAGGTCATCCCACCGATTCAGGGCCACCAAGCGATACGCGGCGGCCAGATCCACGCGCGTTTGCCATTCTGCAGCCGAGACCTTGCCTTTGACACTTTGGATGGCGCTTGCTTGCATGGGGGGCCTTTCTGGAGTCGGTATATGGCAAATGCTATGCGATTCGCGACGTCCTTTCTGTCACGGATGCGACAATGCGTCATGGCCACCCTGAGTCCCGCCGAACTCGCCATCCTGGCGAGCAATCCCTGGTTTGCCAGCCTGGCTCCGGGGCTGCAGTCCGCCATCGTGGACGCCGCCCGGCGAACCCGGTTTTCAAGCGGCGAGCGCCTTCATGCGCGCGCTGATGCCCCCACCGGCTGGTACGGAATCCTTGCCGGAGCGGTACGCGTGTCCAATGCCACCGCCGCAGGTGCGGAACTGACGTTGACATACCTCGAGCCGGGCGCCTGGTTCGGGGAATTGTCGATGATTGACGGCTTGCCGCGTTCGCACGACGGCGTGGCTGTCGGGCCCACGGACGTGCTGGTGGTGCCGCAGACTGAATTCCGGCGACTCTGCACGGACAACCCGGAACTGCCGATGGCGCTGTTGCGCCTATTGGCGGGACGCATCCGAATCATGTTTGGCGCCATTGAGGATCTCAACGTCTTGCCCCTGGACGCGCGCCTGGCGAAACAACTGGTCAACCTGGCCCACACCTATGGCATTGCGGGAGACGAGGGGATCCTGATCGGGCTGCGTCTTCCGCAAGAAGACCTGGCGCAGTTGCTCGGCGCATCGCGGCAGCGGGTAAATCAGGAATTGAAGGCGTTGGAGCGCAAGGGCTGGGTCAGCGCGCGCTACGGAAAACTCCTGGTCCGGGACATCGACGCTTTGCAAAAGGCCAGCAAGTCCAAGGCGTAAAAGTCCTTGATTGGCGGGCCTTTCAAGGCAAAAACGTCTGGAAACGCGCGCCAGTCAACGAGTTTTTGTGCCTGGCCCTCAGTGGTGGGCAGCCGCAGATTCCTGTTTTTCCATCCCGATCAACTGGTCGAGCCGCGGATCCTGCCGGTGGTTCTCGCGATTCCAAATCATGATCAACACCATGATGGCGGCCACAATCGCGCCAAAGATCACGATGATGGTGTTGATCGAAAGCGTCATCGAGAGCATGACCGAATACACGGCCACCATGAGCAGGATATTGAGCTGCTCATTGAAGTTCTGCACGGCAATCGAGTGGCCGGCGGACAGCAGCACGTGGCCCCGGTGCTGAAGGAGCGCGTTCATGGGCACCACGAAGAATCCGCCCAAGCCGCCGATGAAGATCATGACCGCGCACACCAGCAGCATGGTGCTCGTCAAGGGCATGATCATGACGGCAAAGCCCATGGCAACTCCAAAGGGCAGGACATAAAGGGCCTTCTTCAGCGGCACCCACTTGCCGGCAATCACCGCGCCGGCAATCGTTCCCACGCTGGCAACACCCATGAGCATCGACGCCTGGTCGAGGCGCAACCCGAGGTGGGCCTTGCCCCATTCGATGACAATCAGTTGCAATGTGGCGCCCGCGCCCCAGAACAGCGTGGTGACTGCCAGGGAAATCTGCCCGAGCTTGTCGCGCCACAGCGTGGTGACGCAATGCCAGAAATCCACCACCAGCCGCACCGGGTGGGTCTGCTGCTTGGCATAGCGCGCGCCGGTATCCGGAATGTGCAGGTTGAACCACGCGGCGATGGCATAGAAGGCTGAGATCACCAGGATGGCGGCCTCGGGCGCGGTGTCCACGCCGGTGTCAAAAAAGGGGAGGTCAAAGGAAAGCAGCCAGGTGGAAATGCGCGGGTTGATGAGCGCACCACCCAGTACCGTACCCAGGATGATCGACACCACCGTCAGCCCTTCGATCCAGCTGTTCCCCTTCACCAACTGGTCGGGCGGCAACAACTCGGTGAGGATGCCGTACTTGGCCGGCGAGTACATTGCAGCGCCGATCCCCACGATCATGTAGCCGACGAAAACGATCCAGAATTCTGCGTTTCCCGGCAACCGCATGAAATCGTAGAAAAAGATCGTGAAGCAACCGACGATCTTGATGGCATTGGTCAGGAACATGACCCGCCCCTTGGGCCGCGAATCGGCCAGCGCGCCGACAAACGCCGCCAGCACCACATAGGACACCGCGAAGCCCCACTTGATCATGGGCGTCATCCATGCCGGCCCGTGCAGTTGTGCAATCAGCGCAACCGCCGCAATGAACAGCGCATTGTCCGCCAGCGAACTGGCGAATTGTGCTGCCATGATGGTGTAGAAGCCGCGTTTCATCGGTGTGGAGTGGTTGCGCGCGGCCATCTGGCCGTTTCGCGGCAGGAATTATTGGAGGGTGCCGCGGAACATGGAATTGAGTTGCGTGGACGAAGCCAGACGCCTGCCCTCCGCGCGCTCGGGAGCCGCCGGCTCGACGGGCAGTCCATCCGGCCCATAGACTCCGCAAAGCCCGATGAGGCAAAGCAGCGCCTGGGTTCTTTCCTTCGGAGTGGCCGGCCGTTCCGCCTGGAGCCGGTCCCGGAATGCGAGGAACCGGGAACGGCGGCGCACGAAGTCTTCCGGATCGACCTGGCCATAAATCACGACTTCATCCAGCAGCAGGGAAGGCTCGGCGCCGGCCTGGCGGGGACCGGGCTTGGGAAGCGCGTGCCTGGTGGCCAGGTCGCGCACGTAAGCCCGCGCAACGCTGTCAGGAAGGCCGGTGGGCGGCTCTTCCGCGGCAACCGGCCCGCAGAGCGCCGCCAGCAGCATGATCGGCGCCGCCCGCATGGCTCAAAGCACCTCCGCTGCATGATCGGCCAGCCTGGACCGCTCGCCGCGTTGAAGCGTGATGTGCCCGGAGTGCGGCCAACCCTTGAAACGGTCGACCACGTAGGTCAATCCGGACGAGCCCTCGGTCAGGTAGGGTGTATCGATTTGCGAAATGTTGCCCAGGCAAACCACCTTGGTTCCCGGGCCGGCGCGCGTGATCAGCGCCTTCATCTGCTTGGGCGTCAGGTTTTGCGCTTCGTCGATGATCAGAAACTTGTTCAAAAAGGTGCGACCCCGCATGAAGTTGAGCGACTTCACCTTGATGCGCGAGCGGATGAGGTCGCGCGTGGCGGCGCGGCCCCAGTCACCCGCTTCATCGTCGGCGGAATTGAGCACATCGAGGTTGTCTTCGAGTGCCCCCATCCATGGATTCATTTTTTCCTCTTCCGTTCCCGGAAGGAAGCCGATGTCCTCGCCCAGGGGCACGGTCACGCGGGTGATGATGATCTCGGTGTAGATCTTGGTCTCCAGCGTCTGGGTCAGAGCGGCGGCCAGCGTAAGCAGGGTTTTGCCGGAGCCGGCCTGTCCAAGCAGGGTGACGAAATCGAGTTCCGGGTCCATCAGTGCGTTGAGCGCGAAATTCTGCTCCCGGTTGCGCGCCAGGATGCCCCACACGCTGTTCTTCTGGTGCGTGAAGTCCTTGAGTGTGCGCAGCACCGCGGTGCGGCCATCCTGCGCGGAGATCGAGGCGTAGAACGGCTTGTCGTCATCCTGGAAGACAAACTCGTTGACGTGGAAGGCGTCGACCATCGGCCCCTTGATGCGGTAAAGCGTGCGGCCGTGCTCTTGCCAGGATTCAATGTCCTTGCCGTGCTTGTCCCAAAAGTCCTTGGGCAGCTCGCGGATGCCGGTGTAGAGGAGGTCTGTGTCCTCGAGCACCTTGTCATTGAAATAGTCCTCGGCGGCCACGCCGATGGCGCGCGCCTTGATGCGCATGTTGATGTCCTTGGACACCAGCACGACAT
>CAZTYC010000032.1:3077-18747 GCA_964617435.1 uncultured Burkholderiales bacterium | reverse complement strand
TGGCGCGCGTGTCGAACCGCATCATCAACGAGGTGCGAGGCTTCAATCGCGTGGTCTACGACGTCTCCGGCAAGCCGCCGGCGACCATCGAGTGGGAATGAGCCGGCGCGCTGATTTCACAGCGCACTGAGCCCGCAAGGCATTTGCCGCCATGTACGAACGCGTCTCCAAGCCGCTCCTGCCGCGCCGGCAGTTTCATTCGCGTGTCGCGCGCGCCTTTGTCGCCGGTTCCCTGCTCATCGCGATCTCGATGGCGATCGGCATGGCGGGCTTCCTCATCTTCTTCCCGAAGATGGATTGGGCCGATGCCTTCGTGAACACGGCCATGCTGTTGTCCGGCATGGGGCCGCTGGCACAACCGGAGACCACCGGCGCCAAGATCTTTGCGGGGTGTTTCGCGCTCTACAGCGGCCTGATGTTGCTGATCGTCGCCGGCGTCGTCTTCGCGCCCGTCATCCATCGCTTCCTGCACCGCATGCATCTGGATGCGGACAAGGGTGAGACATGATGATTCAATGGGAGAGGACGCAAAAGTCAAGAACTGGCGCGGCGTTCCAGGCAGTTTTGGCTGGAGAGCCTCGCCAGTGCTTGAGTTTGTCTTTTGGGGTGCGGCGCGGGAGCGCGAATGGGTGACGCCGCGCTGGGCTTCATGCGCGCCGCGCTGGCGGAAGCACAACGCGCGGTGGAAGCCGGCGAGGTGCCGGTGGGCGCGGTGGTGGTGAAGGATGGAGAAATCGTCGGCCGTGGGTACAACCACCCGATCTCCGGATGCGCCCCGACCCTGCATGCGGTAGTTGCGGGTCAGCGCGACGCCGCCAGGCACCTGGGCAACTACCGGTCGCCCGAATGCGAGCTCAACGTGTCGCTGGAGCCGTGCGCGATGTGCGTGGGCGCGATCGTGCACGCGCGCATCCGCCGCGTGGTGTGGGGCGCGCCGGAGCCCAAGACCGGCGCGTGCGGCAGCGTGATCGACCTCACCGCGGAGCCGCGCCTGAACCACCACTGCAGTTTTGAAAGCGGCATGCTGGCCGAGGAGTCCCGCGCGCTGCTCAAGGCGTTCTTCGCGGCCCGGCGGCAGCCGTAAGGCGGGCTTGAAACGTGCCAGAATCGGCGCGATCACTCATTCCGGAGGCGGGCAGACCATGCATCAGCTGAGCGCACTTGACGCCCTGTTCCTGCACCTGGAAACACCGGAAACGCCGATGCATGTCGGCAGCCTGATGGTTCTCAGACGGCCGCCGCGCCTCAAGGGCAGCCTGTTTCCCCGCTACCGGAAACTGATCGAAAGCCGCATGCACCTCGCGCCGCTGTTTTCGCGGCGGCTTGCCTTCATGCCGCTCGACCTTGCCAACCCGGTGTGGCTCGAGGGTGTCGATGTGGACCTGGACCGCCATGTGTTCCGGAGAACCCTGCCCAAGCCCGGCACCCAGGCACAGCTCGAGGCCCTGGTCGCGGAACTCCACGAGCCCATGCTGGACCGCGACAAGCCGCTCTGGGAGTTCACGCTGATCGAGGGACTCGCCGACGGCAGCGCGGCGCTGTATTCAAAGATCCACCATGCGGCGCTCGATGGCCAGGGCGGCGTGGCGCTGGCGCAGGCGGTGCTGGATACGGATCCCAAAGGCCGCGTCGTCGCGCCGGGTGAGAAGGCGAAACCATCGCTCAAGCCGTCCACGGCGAAGTTGTTGTCCGATGCGCTGCGCAATTCGGTGGCGCAATACGGCAAGATCATCGGCGCGGTGCCGGGCGCGCTCAAGACCGTGGGGATGGCCGGGGCGGCGCTGCTGTCCTCGTCGCAGGCCCGCAAGGCCGGCGCGCCGTCCGAGCAGGGCACCGGAATGCCGGCGCTGGCGGACATCAAGCCGGGCGATTCGCCGGAAAAGGCCGCGAAGTCGCTGCTGAAGAAGATCCCCGGGGGCATGGCGCTCGGCCCGCGCACGCCGCTCAATGTCGCCATCGATGCGCCGCGGGCATTCGCCGGCGCGCGCATCCCGCTGGATGAGGCCAAGGCGCTCGCCCGGCACCACGAGGCCAAGCTCAATGACATCGTCATGGCGCAATGCGCGGGTGCCCTGCGCCGCTATTTCGCCAAGCAACCCGCGGCGCTGGCCAAATCGATGGTGGCCGGCATTCCGGTGAGCCTGCGTACGCCCGGGGATGCCTCGCAGAGCAACCAGGTGACCATGATGCTGGTCCGCCTCGGCACGCACCTGAAGGACCCGAAGAAGCGCTTTGCAGCCATGCTCAAATCGAGCCAGAACGCGAAGATGCTCACCGGCACCATGAAAAGCGTCATCCCGACGGACCTGCCCTCGCTCGGCATTCCGTGGATCATGAGCATCGTCACGCCGCTCTACAAGATGGCGGTGGCGTCGAACCGCATCCCGGTGATCGCCAACGTGGTGATCTCCAACGTGCCGGGGCCGCAAATGGCGCTGTACGTCGCGGGCGCGGAAATCCTCGCCTACTACCCGGTGTCCATCGTCAGCCACGGCCTGGCGCTCAACATCACCATCCAGAGCTACAACGGCTCGCTCGATTACGGGTTCATCGCTTGTAAAAAGTCGGTGCCCAAGGTCGGGCAATTCGCCAAATACCTCCTCGCGGAACATGCCGACATGATGAAGGCCATGCAGCGGGAGCAGGGGGCGGCCGCAAAGCCTGCAAAGAAGGCTACCACCATGCCCGCCCCCACGAAACCGAAGGCCCGGCCCGCTGCGAAACGCCGCGCCCGCGCCAGTTGATCAATCGTTCCAGACCCGCTCATGGATCCCCGCCGCAAGTCCAAATCCCATCCCCTCCATCCGATCATGCAAACGAGCCGCCGCAATTCAGGCAAGCACCCCAAGCGCGAAAAAATGCACGAACGCAACGACCTGCTAGGCGAACTGATGGAACAGGCGGAAGCGCTGCGCGCGCCCGGCGCGCTGTTGCTGGCGCTGGAATCGCGCGCGCCGCTGGAACTCACCGCCAGCATCGCCACCTGGCCGCTGCTGCGCAATGCGCCTTCAGGCGACGGCCACGCAGTTATCGTGTTCCCAGGCTTGGCCGCGGGCGACCTGTCCACCGTGCCGCTGCGGAACTTCCTCGCTTCGCTGGGGTACGAAACCTATGGTTGGGACCTGGGCCTCAACTTCGGCCCGCGCGAAGGCGTGCTGGCCAAGAGCATGGAGCGCGTGCAATCGATTGCGGAAGACACCGGGCGCAAGGTGAGCCTCATCGGCTGGAGCCTCGGCGGCATTTACGCGCGCGAATTCGCCAAGGCACTGCCGCAATCGGTGCGCAGCGTGATCACGCTGGGCACGCCGTTTGCGGGCGACCCGAAGGCCACCAACGCGTGGCGGTTCTACCAATTCGCCAGCGGCCACAAGCTCGATGACAAGGAATTGCTGGAGCAGATCAAGCACCCGCCGCCGGTCCCCACCACGTCCATCTTCAGCCGGTCAGACGGCGTGGTGTCCTGGCCGCTGTCGCTGCAGGCGGAAGGCAAGCGCACGGAAAACATCGAGGTGCTTGCGAGCCACATCGGCATGGGCCTCAATCCGATCACCTGGTATGCGGTGGCGGACCGCCTTGCGCAGCCCGAAGGACAGTGGAGCAAGTTCCATCGCGAGGGCTGGCGCCAATGGTTCTATCGCGATCATGCGCGCGATGCGGATTCCATTTGGTAGTGCGCAGCGCTGACGTCGACGCTTTGCAGCGCGCCGTGCAGAGTGGCCCGCGCCGGCATCGTCCATCCTTCGACACGGTCCGCGTGAACCGCTGATGCCCGATATTGCCGCCAACGGCCTCTCCCTCCATTACGAATCGCGCGGCAATGAAGGCGACCCCGTGATCCTCATGATCATGGGACTGGGCGTGCAGATGGTGCTCTGGCCCGAGCCGCTGATCGACGCCCTGGTCGGGCAGGGGTTTCGCGTGGTGCGGTTCGACAACCGCGATGTCGGCCTCTCGACGCATTTGTCGCACCTCGGAATGCCGAACATCCCGCTCGAATTCATCCGCTTCAAGATGGGGCTTCGGGTGCGCGCGCCCTACACCCTCGACGCCATGGCCGCGGACACCGCCGCGCTGATCGATGCACTCGGTTTGCAACGCCCGCATGTCGTCGGTGCGTCGATGGGGGGGATGATCGCGCAGAACCTCGCGGCGCAACATCCGGACAAGATCGCATCGCTCACCTCCATCATGTCCACCACCGGTCGCCGCGACTTGCCCAAGCCGCAATGGCGTGCGATGAAGGCCATCCTGTCGCCGGCGGGCCGCGACGTGCCCTCGGCCATCGCCCGCATGCAACGCGTATTGTCGACGGTGGGCAGCCTGACCCATCCCGCACCGACCGAGCACCTTCGCGCCATCTGCGAGCGCCACGTGCGACGCTCGCACGACCCGGCCGGTGGCGCGCGGCAATTGGTCGCCATCGCCGCCAGCGGTGACCGCTCGGCGACCATCGCGCGCATTCGGGCGCCCACGCTGGTACTGCACGGCGATGAAGACCCTTTGGTGCCGCTGGCGGCCGGATACGACACGGCGCGTGTCATCCAGGCCGGCGGTGGCAGCGCGGAAGTCTCCGTCATCAAGGGGATGGGGCATGATTTCCCGATCCCGCTCATCGGGCACGTGGCGGAACTGATCGGCGCCTTTTGCCGCCGCCACCCGTAAGATCGCGAGCATTCTCAACGCGCAATCAGCGAGCCGTGCGCCTCCGGTAAAATTGGCATCGTTCCAGTTTCCAAGTCGTTCCAAGGCGATTGGCCGCACCGCAACCCTCCATGTCCGCCTTCGTCCACCTCCGCCTGCACACCGAATATTCGATCACCGACTCGATCGTGCGGATCGACGAGGCGGTGGCGCGCGCGGTGCGCGACAACATCCCGGCGCTGGCGATCACCGACCAATCCAACCTGTTTGGCGCGGTGAAGTTCTACCAGATGGCGCGCGGGCGCGGCGTGCAGCCCATCATCGGTTGTGACGTCTGGATCACCCATGACAAGAACCGGGACCAGCCCTCCCGACTGCTGCTGCTCTGCCGCAACAAATCCGGCTACCTGAACCTGTGCCAGCTGCTCACGCGCGCGTACCGCGAGAACATCTGGCGCGGCCGCGCCGAACTCCGGCGCGAGTGGCTGAGCGGCGCGGCCGCCGAGGGGCTGATCGCCTTGTCCGGTGCGGCGTCCGGCGACGTTGGGCAGGCATTGGCGCAGGGGGACACTGCGCGCGCCGAGGCCCTGGCGAAGGCCTGGGCCCTGGATTTTCCAAACGCGTATTACCTGGAGATCCAGCGCGTTGACCGCTTGCGCGACAACGCGTTGACCACCGCGACATTGATGCTCGCGGAGAAATCGGCGTTACCCGTCGTCGCCACGCACCCCATCCAGTTCATGAACCGCGAGGACTTCAAGGCACACGAGGCGCGCGTGTGCATTTCGCGCGGCGAGGTGATGGGGGATCCGCGCCGCTCGCGCGATTTCACCGAAGACCATTACTTCAAGTCCGCTGCGGAAATGCACGACCTGTTTTCCGACGTGCCGGAGGCGATCGAGAACGCACTGGAAATCGCCAAGCGCTGCCATTTCGAATTTGCGCTGGGCAAGCCGAAGCTGCCGAACTTCCCGACGCCCAACGGCGAATCGATCGAGGCATTCTTTTACGACCAGGCCAAGGCCGGGCTCGAGACGCGGCTGGCGTCCCTGTATCCGGACCCCGCCAAGCGCGAGGAGGTTCGTCCGCGCTACCAGGAGCGGCTGGATTACGAGGTGAAGACCATCGTCCACATGGGCTTCCCCGGCTACTTCCTGATCGTTGCCGATTTCATCAACTGGGCCAAGAACCACGGTGTGCCGGTCGGGCCCGGGCGCGGATCGGGCGCCGGATCGCTGGTGGCCTATTCGCTGGGCATCACCGGGCTCGATCCGTTGCAATACGACCTGATCTTCGAACGCTTCCTGAATCCCGAGCGCGTGTCCATGCCCGACTTTGACGTGGACTTTTGCCAGGAAGGGCGCGACCGGGTCATCGACTACGTCAAGAAGAAGTACGGCGCGGAGTCGGTGTCGCAGATCGCCACGTTCGGCACCATGGCCGCCAAGGCGGTGATCCGCGACGTCGGCCGCGTGCTGGGCCTCGGATACAACCACGTCGACGGCATTGCCAAGCTGGTGCCCAACCAATTGGGCATCACGCTGACCGAGGCTTTCAAGTCCGAACCGCAGTTCAACGACCGCCGCAAGGCCGAGGAAGAGGTCGATGAATTGCTCACGCTCGCCGTGAAGCTTGAAGGCATCACGCGCAACGTCGGCATGCATGCGGGGGGCGTGCTGATCGCCCCCGGGCCGCTGACCGATTTCACGCCGCTGTACGTGGCCGAGGGGTCGGACTCGGTGGTCTCGCAGTACGACAAGGATGACGTCGAGCAGGTGGGCCTGGTCAAGTTCGACTTCCTCGGCCTTACCACGCTGACCATCCTCGAAGAGGCCCAGAACAACGTGCGCGGCCTGGGCGACAACGCCTTCGACCTCGCGCAGGTTCCGCTGGACGACACCAAGTCATTCCAGATTTTCACCAAGGGCAATACCGCGGCGATCTTCCAGTTTGAATCGAAGGGCATGCGCGACATGCTGATCCGCGCCAAGCCGGACCGTCTGGAGGACCTGATCGCCCTGAACGCCCTGTATCGTCCCGGCCCGATGGATTCAATCCCGGACTATTGCGACCGCAAGACCGGCAAGGCGCGCGTGCAGTACGTCGACCAGAAACTGGAGCCGGTGCTCTCGCCCATCCTGGGGCCCACCTACGGCGTAATGGTGTACCAGGAGCAGGTGATGCAGATCGCGCGCGAGATCGGCGGCTATTCGCTCGGTGGCGCCGACCTGTTGCGCCGTGCGATGGGCAAGAAGAAGCCCGAGGAGATGGCCAAGCACCGCGCCATTTTCGCGAACGGGGCCTCGAAGAACCACGTGTCCAACGAGGCCGCCATGGCGCTCTACGACGCGATGGAAAAATTTGCCGGATACGGCTTCAACAAGTCGCACTCGGCGCCCTATGCGTACCTGGGCTACCTCACCGCGTATCTCAAGGCCAACCACGCCGCCGCGTTCATGGCCGCCAACTTGTCGTGCGTGATGGATTTCACCGACAAGGTCGAGCAACTGGTGGGCGATGCCAAGGCCAACGGGCTCGCCATCACCGCGCCTGACATCAACCGCGGCACGTACCGCTTCATCGCAGTGGACCGTTCCACCATCCAGTATGGCCTGGGCGCGATCAAGGGGACGGGCCGGGGCGCCATCGACAACCTTGTGGCGGCGCGCGCGTCCGGCGGGCCGTTCAAGGACCTGCTGGATTTCGTCAAGCGCGTGGATCGTCACGTGGTCAACCGCCGCGCCATCGAGGCCTTCATCAAGGCCGGCGCGTTTGACGGCCTCGAACCCAATCGCCACGCACTGCTGCTCTCGCTGCCCAACGCGGTGGAGCTCGCCGAGAAGGCGGACCGCGACCGGCAGCAGGTGAGCCTGTTCGGCGAGGCCGGCGCGGATGGCGGCAGCGAACTCGCGCTGGTCAGCGCCCCGCCGTGGAGCGACCGCGACCGGCTCACGAACGAAAAGCAGGCGCTCGGCTTCTATTTCTCCGGGCATCCGTTTTCGAGCTATGAAAAGGAAGTGCGTCAGATCGTCAAGACTGCGCTCAAGGACATCGCGCCCAACACCATGGTGCTGCTGGCCGGCATCCTGCATGAATCGCGCGTCAAGAATGGCCGGCGCGGCAAGATGTGCGTCCTTTCACTCGACGACGCATCTGCGCGCATCGAGGTGCTGGTGTATTCGGAGGTGTTCGACAAGCGGCGCGGCCTGCTGCAGGAGGACAGCCTGGTCATCGTTCGCGGCAAGGTCACGCCGGACGAGTTTTCCGGGGGCAATCGCGTGGCGGCCGAGGACGTGTACGACCTCGAAACCGCGCGCCGCATGTTTGCCAAGCGCATCGAGTTGCGCATGAACGGCCAGGCCGATGGCGCGCAATTGAAGCGCCTGCTCGAGCCGCATATGACGCGCGGGGAGGGCGGTTGCCCGGTCTGGATCTTTGGCAACAATGGCACTGCGGAATACGAGGCGCATTTGCCGGATGCCTGGAAAGTGCGACCCGATGGCGAACTGATGGAGGGGTTGCGCGCGTGGCTTGGCGACACCAACGCCAACGTGATCTACGACCTCTCCGGCGCGCAGGCCACGCTGGCTCCGCGGAGTTGGGGCGGGCAGCGGGGGCAGTATGCGTCTTCCGGGGCGGATGATTATTGATAGTCAAACGCTGGTGCGGAGTTTGGGACGGTTTTGGCTCGAAAGGCCCGCAGCCCTTGGAGTTTGACCTTTTGAGGGAGACAGGGAATGTCCTTGTCGTATGAGCTTGGAAACCCCGCGGCGTGTCGATTCCGGATGGCGGACATCGTGTTCGCCTTGGTGTGCGCAGGAACGCTTTTGCCGGTGTTTGCCCAAGATGATGTGGCCCGCGGGGTCATGCGTCCGATCAAGCCTGCGGACCGTTTTGCCGAACCCACACGCATCGTGCAGCCCAAACTGGCCGGCGAGTGGGCGGAGCGGAGGGCCGAATTGACGGTCGGCATCACCGGAAGAGTTGACAGGTACGGCGTGATGCAATCGCCAAAATTCGTGCCCCAACCCGGCGCGGAGCCACTCGCGGCCGCGCTGGCGGAAGTGATTGCAGACTGGCGATTCCGCTCCCCGATTCACGCGACCGAATGCAAGACCGTGGAGCGGGAGGAAACGATGCATGTGATCTACGACAACCGCGAGGGCCTGAAAAAACTCGAGGTGACGCGTGCGCGGCGCGGCGATCAGGCTATTCCGGCGCTGCCGGTCACCGCCACGTCCCGAAGCCTGACCCAGGGTATTTGGGGATACCCCTATCCACTGCACGCCTTTGCCGCCCGCATGGAGGGCTACGTCGAATTGCTGCTGGAGATCGACCCCAGTGGCCGCGTGCGCAACTACGATGTGCTCATGGAGCGTCTGTACGGTCAATTCGCAGGCGAAGCCGCGCAAATGATGCGCCGCGCACGTTTCCAATTTTCCGGCGAGCCCCCGAAGGAACCGCTGTGCGAAGTCATGGCGATTCCCTATTGCCTGAGCAGCAACGTGCGGTATCCGGATCTGGCGTGCAGCACAACCAAAGGAGCGAACTAATTGCCCCGAGCGGTCCGCCCCGCCCGCTTGTTCGCATAGCTGCGCGCGGCCATCTTGAGTCCCACCAAGTCCGCCTTGCGCATGGCGTCGCAATCTTCATGACTCAAGGCCGCTTCGCGCATGCACTCTTCCGGATGCCGAAGGTAGAGGGAAAGCGCTTCGGGCTCCGAATATAGGCGTGCGAGAAATGCCTCCAGCGCGGAACTCATGCGGCGGCTTTCAGCGGAGTCTTCGAAAGACGCGCGCGACCACGCATCAACGCTTCACGCGCCAAGTCGAGTTGCGACAGCAAGACGTCGAATTCAGGATAGCCCCCATCGCGCTCGATGATCACATCCATCGGTTGGGAGACCCAGGATGCCAGAGTCTCCAAGAGGCCAAAGACATCGGCAGGGACATCGTGCACATGGTCGTCGAGCAGGCGTTGGCCGGCGGTGCGCCCGCTCATTGCGGGTTCGTCGATCCAGTGTCCTCCGGACAGGTGCACGCTTGCCACACGGTTCAAGGGCATGGCGCGCAACAGCGCCTCAGGTGTTGTGCCGAAGTTGAGCGCGTTTGCGTACAGGTTATGCAAATCAAGCAGCAGCGGCACCTCCGCGCCATCGATGATGCGGCAGACCCATTCTGCTTCGCCCATTTGTGAACCCGGCGGATCGATCAGCGTGGCGATATTCTCCATCCGCGGCGCGGCGCCCACAATTCCTGCGGCGCGATTGATGTGCTTCACCGCGGCGTCCACATTGGCAGCGGTTCTCGGCGGCGCGGCGAGGTGGCCAATCTCGAATCCGCCGGCGCGCACAAATGCCAAATGTTCAGACCAGGACTCGGCGCCGATGGCGTCCATCATTCGCGCGATGTTTGCCGGGCGCTTGTCGTCCACCTCCTCGCTGCCCGCAAGCCCCATCGCCACGCCATGCAGGCTGAGCGGGACCTGAGCTGCAAGCATTTTCAAGGGGCGCAGCGCCTTGGCATCGCTTTTGAAATGATCGTCTGCAATCAGTTCCACCAGGTCGATGCGATCGAGGTTCGCAAAAATGCCGGCCGCCAACTCGCCGCGCCAGCCCAGCCCGACGTGATCGGGCGTCATGCCTGCGATGCAATCAACCACCACAGCCCCCGCCACCGCAACCACCCCCGCAGCTGGAACCGCAACTGCTGGAACTGCTGCAGGATGACCCGCTGTCCGACCGGGGCGTGGGATACAGCTTCTCGATGAACGGGAACGCCGACGCGGACACCGCGGAAAGGCCGAACACGCCCAGCAGCATGGCGAGTTCATTGGTCTGCCCGCCGCTTTTGAGGTTGCTGGCGCGATCCTTCAGGCGCTTGAACAATTGCTTCATGTCCGCCACCGCCGCATCGCCGGCGCTGGTGCGCCGCATCCGCCAGACGGCGACGAGGATGATCGCGAAGAGAATGGCCAGGGCCACCAGGAAGCCGACGTTGTGCCGGCCCTGCGACAGGGCAAGCTGGATCTTGTAGACCGCCGTGCCCAGCAGGACCGCCGCCGCCACGCCCACGCCCACCAGGCGCGCGGCAAATGTCGCCGGGCCTGCCAGCAGGCCGGCCTCGATGAGCGTCCTCTTGTAGGCGTCGCAAGCGCGCTTTGCGCCGGCATCCTTCAGCACATCGCCGCCCTCCGCAGGCCGCGCAAATGACTTCAACACCGCCTGCTCGATTTCCCGCTGCGCTAGGTCCTTGTCGCCGTATTTGCGCTTGAGTTTGTCACCCTCGAAGACCAGCAACCCGCGATCGGTCAGCGAAATGGTGGCGATTTTCAGGGTCTCCTCCTCGCCGCCGCGCAGGTAGGCCAGCAGGTACGGGTCGTTGAACTTGGGCAGGTCGCGCCGCGTCGTCTCGCTGGCCTTGAACCAAAGGCGCAGCACTGCGAACGTGACCACCCCGAGGACGACGTAGAAGAACAGGAATGAGAATCCGTGCAGCGCGAACGGGTTCATTGCAGGGCCCCCACGCGGCGGCGCAGTTCCGCAACCAGCCGCATCAGCGCCATCGCGACCGGACCTGCGGTGCCCGCATCGAGCACCTGCGTTTCCCGTGCGGCAGACAGCGCGTGCAGCGCGGCGGACAACTCCGCGTCACCCAGCGGGCTCACGAAGGCCTCGAGGGCTTCTTTCGGGCTCGCCGCAGCCGGCCGGCCCTCGAGCTCGGCCAGCGATACCGCCGCCGCGCGCAGCGGGCCGGCGCTGTCGGCGATGTGCCGCACCAGTTGCTCCACCCGGGGCGAGAGCGTCATGTAGCGCTCGCGCATGCGGATCTGCATGTTGAGCAGCACCTGCTTGAGGCGGCGGATGAGCGCGTCGCGCGGCAAGCTCAGGTTTGCGAACGGGTCCGCGCCGAACAGCACGCGGTGGCGGTGCGCGATGTCCGCGAACTTGAGCGTGAAGGCTTCCAGCGCCGGCGCAATCTCGTCGTGCAGCACGAACATCGGGTTCAGGTCGATGGCGGCCTTGGCAAAACGCAGGGGATCGCGCAGCCGGTCGGCTGCGGCCTTGTCGAATTGCTTCAATACCACGATGACGTTGACGTCTGATGTCGCCCGCAGCCGTCCTTCCGCAGCCGAGCCAAACAGCACGATCGACGCGAGGTCGCCGCGGAACGCGGCCTGGCACGCTTCGACGAAGTCATCGAGCGCCGATTGCACCGCCGGCTCGAGCGCCGCGCCGGGGGTTGCGGGAGAGGCGTTGCCTTGGTGGTCTTGCATCTCATCCTCCTTATTGTTTTTCTTATTGTGTCCGATGATGCGCCGCGCGTGTTTCAGTTTTGTGACGTTCGGGCGGATCTTCCAAACTGCAGAACTGGCGCGGCATTTGGGGCATTTGTGTCTTGAAAGGCGCGCCGGTGCTGGGGTTTGGACGCCGGGTGCAGGGTGCTTCGGGACGCTTGGCGCTTGCCGGGGCCGCTTTGAGGCAAACTCACGGCATGCGTTTACCGGTCATCTGCATCGCGTCCATGCTTGCGGTCGTCGGCTGCGCCCAGGCGCCATCGCAGGATGTCGACTGGTCCCTGGACAAAATGACGCGGGAGGGAAAGTTTCGCGTCGCGCTCGTCCCGCCCGTTCCTGCGCCACCGGTCCAGCAACTTCATGCCTGGACGATCCGTCTGATGACACCGGCGGGCGCGCCGATCGGGAATGGACTCGTGTACCTGAACGGCGGCATGCCCGAACACGGGCACGGCATGCCGACGCGGCCGCAGACGATGGGTGAAGTGTCGACCGGGGTGTACCGCGTCGAGGGCGTGAAATTCAACATGCCGGGCCGTTGGGAATTGATCGTCGCGATCCAGGCCAACGGCACCGAGGACTTCGCCTATTTCAACCATTGGGTTGAATGGCCGGTGGCGAAGTGAATGAGGCGCGCGGCTGACTTCCGAACGGCGGTGGTCTTGCCGGCGATGGCCGCGTTTCCGGTTGCTGCCCAATCGCCGTGGAGTCCGGCGGAAGTCCGGGTGATCGCTTCCATGCGCCTGAGCCAGTTGCCGCCGACGCCGGCCGATCCCTCCAACCGCTTTGAAAGAGACCCCCGCGCGATTGCGCTGGGCAAGGAACTGTTTTTTTGACGAGCGCTTCTCCCGGCCCGGTAATGTGTCTCGCGCCACCTGCCACCCGCTAAAGTTCCAGTTCCAGGACGGCAGGCCGCGGGGGCGCGCCATCGGAAAGACGCCGCGCCGCACCCAGCCCATCGCGAACGGCGCGCGCGGGCCGTGGCTGTTCAGGGACGGGCGCAAGGACAGCCTGTGGTCGCAGGCGCTGGCGCTCCTGGAAGACGCACAAGAGCACGGCGGCACCCGCGCCCTGTATGTCCACCTGGTGGCCGAACACTATCGCGCGGAATACGAGGCGGTGTTCGGCCCGCTGCCCGACCTCGCGCGCGTCCCGCGCCATGCCGGCCCGAAGGGCGGCCCTTCGGAAATGATCGCCTGGCGCGGTCTGGACTCGCCCACGCGGCGGCAGGTCTCGCAAGTGTTCGACAACCTGGGCAAGGTCATTGCAGCGTACAAGGAGACGCTGGCGCACACGGCGTCGCGTTTTTGACCGCTGCGCGCAGTCGGTGGCGACGGGGGTGGCCGACGCGCACACGGCGTCGCGCCTCACCCGCGAGGAAGAGGCGGGGCTTGCGCTGTGCATCGGGCGCGCGCGTTGCAAAACCTGCCACAACGGCCCGCTGTTGACCGACCACTACTTTCATTCCACGCGCGTGCCGCCGCGCGACCCCGCGCAAATCGACGTGGGGCGCTTTCGGGGTGCGGAGGAGGCTCTGGCGGACGAGTTCAACTGCCTCGGCCCGTTCAGCGATGCCGCGCCCGGGCAATGCCGGAAACTGCGGTTCATCGTCCAAGCGAACCCGCTCCTCACGCGCGCGTTCAAGACGCCCGGCCTGCGCGGCGTCGCCCGCCGGCCACCGTACATGCATGCCGGCCAGTTTGCGGATCTCGGGCGCGTGATCGCCCATTACCGCGAAGCGCCGGAATCACTGCCCGCGGACCGGCGGATCGTGCAGGGACATCTGCTGGGCTCGGAACTTGTGCCGCTGAAATTGTCTGAACAGGAGGCGAAGGCGCTGGTCGCGTTCCTCCGGACCCTGGATTCGGACGTGGTGGAGACCGCGCCCGCGACACCGGCAAGCCCGCGCGGCCCGGAGTAAGATGGAATGCAGTTTTCGCAGGAGGCCCCATGAAAACGCTCACTGGTTTTGGACTGATCCCGGCTGCGGCCGCGTTGATTTTCCTCTCAGGCGGCAGCGACCCGGCGGACGCCGCGCGCGGCCCCGGCGTCCGGGCGGCGCCGCTGCACCGCGTCGGCGGCTACAGCCATGTGCGCGGGCACTATGCGCCGCGCTGGTACGGCACCGTCTCGTACGGCCCGGGGTGGTACTCCCCCTGGCCTTGGTACGGCCCCTCGTTGTCGGTCGGGTATTGGGGCCGGAATATCGGCCTGGTCATTCCGGTGCTGCCGATCGGCTATACCCGCGTGTGGGTGGATGGGGACCCGTACTACGTGGCGGACGACGTGTACTACGTGCGCGAGCCGCGCGGCTACCGCATCGTGGACCGCCCCGAAGGCATGCACGATCACGAGGAACCGCGGCGCGACGGCCCGACGCCCACTTATGTGAAGACTGAGAAGTCGCCGTCCGACGAACTGGTGATCTCGCCGGCGCGGGGCCAAACGGCCACGCAGCAATCGTTCGACCGCATCGATTGCGAACGCGCGGCGATCCGCAATACCGGCTACGAGCCTGCCGTGCCCGACGCAGGCGCGGTCAAGAAGGCCGAGTGGGTCAAAGATGTGGCCGCCTGCATGAGCGGAAAAGGCTACGCGGTCAAGTAGGGACGCGCTGTTGGCGCCCGCCACGCGTTAGCGAGCCGGCAGGCGGACCAATCTCGCGCACAAAGAAGAAACCCCAGCACCCGCGCGGCTTGCAGGCCAAAAGTGGCCCAAACGCCGCGCCAGTGCTGGGGTTTTGAGTCGAGCCGCCGGGGCTAGATCAGCACGTTCAGAATCGCGTTGCCAATGCCCACCAGGGCGGAACCGGAGATCAGGCCGGCGCAGATCGGCTCGCAGCCCTCCACCCAGAAATCGTGGCCCTTGGTGCCCGGCGTGGCGTGCTTGCGGCCCATCCACCAGAACAACAGGGCGCCCACCCACATCATGAACGAGGATTCCGGCGGCAGCACCACGCCGAGGCCGATCGATACCGCAGACAGCGGGAAGCGGCCCTTGGTGACGATGCGCGCGATTTCGATGGCCAGCGCGGCGAATCCGGCAAACACCATAGAAATCACCGCCGAAGTCGGCAGCGAGGACACGCCCTTGGCGATCAACTCGGCCACGCCCTTCCACTGCAGCGCACCAGGCATGGCGAACTGCTCGGAGACGATGGTGGCGGTCGAACGCACGCCGTTGGCGTCCGGCGGCAGGAACAGCAGGAAGAACAGCGGAATGGCCGCGAGCGACCCGGCAAAGATGCCGATGATGTGGCCGACGACTTGGTGGCGCGGCTTGCCGCCGAGCATGTAACCGGGCTTGATGTCGGACAGGAGGTTGGCGGCGTTGGAGGCAATCTCCGAAGTCATGCCGGCGGGAATCAGGTTGCTGGCCGGGTTGGTGCGGTCGATCGCGCCGATGGAGAACTGCGTGATCTTGGACAACGCGCCGGAGGGCGTCCAGGAGGTGAGCGCCATCGAGTTGGTGCAGATGATAGTCAGCACGAAGATCAACGGCAGCGAAATGAACGCCAGCAGCCAGGGGACGCCGAAGAAACTGTGGCTGGCCCAGGCGCCCAGCACGCTGAAGATCGGCACGCCGACCCAGGAGATCCACAGCGGCACTTCGATGTCCTTGAGCACGTCGGAGCCATCCGTGGCGCCGGCTTCGGGCTTGCGCTTGAGCGACTTGAACGCCGAGGTGAACAATTCCGGCTTGCCGACCAGGCTCGTCAGGGAGCCGACCACCA
>CAZTYC010000032.1:0-3067 GCA_964617435.1 uncultured Burkholderiales bacterium | reverse complement strand
CGTTGAGCCGGATCGATGCGGGCGGCCTGGGGTATCTCGGCGCGCGAAATGGCGACCACCGTGCCGTTGGCCAGCGTGCGCGGCGCGATGTCGCCGAGCTGGATCATGATCGGCGCCAGCACGAAGAAGTTGATGAAAGCGCCCAGCATCACGGAGCTGGCCACCGCGATGCCCATCAGGCCGCCCACGCCGATCATCGCGGCGTCCAGGGTGAGGCGCAGGCCAAGCTGGCGGATGTCGGTGCCCAGGATGGTGGGGATCATGCCGTTGGCCTTGGTGGCGAACGCGTAGTAGTAGCTGTCCAGCCGCTCGTGCAGCTGCCACGGCTCCTTCAGGCCGGCCCACTTGTCCATCATGAAGATCTTGAACTGGATGAGCTTCATCCAGCCGTCACTGATGATCATCTGGTAAAGGCCGGTGAGCACCGCCGTCCAACCGAGCAGGCGCGCCTTGAACATGCCCGATTCGGCGTTGCCGGTATAGAGCGCGTCCAGCACCACGCCGCAGGCGCGGCCCTCCGGAAAGGGCATCTGGTCCTGGTTGATGAAGCGGCGCTTCATCGGAAAGGCGATCAGCACTCCGAGGACGGAACAGATCACCATCCAGATCATCATGTGGTGCCAGGCCGGAATCTTGCCGGTGACCAGCATGTAGGCCGACAAGGCGGCCACCAGCGGGGTGACCATGTAGCCGGCGGCGGTGGCGATCGACTGCGTGCAATTGTTTTCGAGGATCGTGTAATCGGCGGCCAGCCCGGCGCCGTGCATGATGCGGAACATCGCGAAGGCCAGGATCACCGAGGTCAGCCCCACGCCGATGGTGATGCCCGTCTTGCCGGCGATATAGAGCGCGGTGGCGGCCAGCACGCCGCCCAGCAGGAAGCCGGTCAGCCCGGAGCGCAGCGTCAACTGGGGCATGTCGCCGCGATAGACGTTCTTCAGCCACCACTCGTCTTTTTGCGCGCGCGTCCAGTCGCGGATCTGCTCGTCGGTCAGGTGCAATAAGGCCATGTCTCCTCCTTTGGATGCCTGCCTGGGGTGTCCGGCGGCGGCTCTTTTCAGGCGGCGCGCCTTCTGGGCGGCCGGTTCAGGGCGACACTATACCGTCATGCCCCTGAAACGATCCGGCGGGCCAAAAAAGAGAGGGCACCCGAAGGTGCCCGGATAGGTCTGGCGTCAAGGGGCGGAAATGTCCGCCTCGGTTTTCATCGATCAGGACCTTTCCTTAAGGGAAATCCCGTCGCCAGAGGTCCCAGGAGTGCGCCTGGTTTGCGGAACGGAGCGTGAATTTCGAAGAACCCTTTGCCCTGCTCGCTACAGTTCCATCATGCGCGCGGCCGCACTTGATTTCTGTGTTCGGCTTCACAGAATGGGGGGATGACACAATCTTTGACAACCCCGGGGATCCGAGCGATCAAGGCGCCGATTGACAGGGCGGCGCAGGCGTGTGGCCGTGCCGGGAGACGGGCTATTCGGTGGGCCAGCGCGTGAAGGCGATGTAGGTGTCCGGCGCTTCGATCAGATCCGCCTTGACGAACCGGACATAGGCGCCCGGCGGCCCGTTGTGGCACCAGGCCACCAGGCGTTCCACGTCCTCCTCGCGCCCTTGCACCACAGCCTCGACGGACTCGTCGCGCCGGTTGCGCACCCAGCCGTTTACCTGCAGGGCCTCGGCCACCGCGCGCATGGACTCCCGGTAGCCCACGCCCTGCACGCGGCCGGTGATGGACAGGTGGACGGTAATGGCCTCACTCATGGTCCACCCGCTTGCTGCGCAACGCCTTCACGGCGGTGCGGGTTTTCTTCGCTTCAATGCGGCGCTCTTTCGAAGCGCGGGTGGGCTGGGTGGCGATGCGCGACTTGGGCACGTGATTGAGTTTCTTCAGCCAGTCGACCAGCCGTTCCATGGCGATGTTGCGGTTGCGGAACTGCGACGGGGAATCCTGCGCGATGACCACCACGCCCGACGGCGGATGGACGAGGCGCACCGCGGAGGAGGTCTTGTTCACGTGCTGCCCGCCGGGCCCGGACGCGCGAAAGGTGTCGACCACGACCTCACCCATCAACGTCTCACGGTCCAACGCGTAAGGTGGGGCAGAGCGGGGCTCGAGGCGCGGCATATCAGGGACGTCTTCAATCGTGCGGGCTGACGGGCGGCGCGCGCTGCGCGGTGCCGCTACTTGACCCGCATCCCCGGCTGGGCGCCGCTGTCCGGCGCCAGCAGATACACGCCCGTGCCGTCTCCGGCGGCCAGCACCATCCCCTGCGATTCGCCAAAGCGCATCTTGCGCGGTGCGAGGTTGGCGACCATGACGGTCAGGCGGCCCACCAGGTCCTTGGGGTTGTACGCCGAGCGGATGCCGGCAAACACATTGCGTTGCTCGATGCCGAGGTCCAGCGTGAGCTTGAGGAGCTTGTCGGCCTCGGCCACATACTCCGCATCGATGATCTTGGCCACGCGCAGGTCCAGGCGGGCGAAGTCGTCGATGGAAATGGTCTCCGCGATCGGCGCGATGACCACCGGTTTCGGCGGCTCCGTGGGCGTGAGCGCGAACTCCGCGGAGGCCTCCGGCGCCGCAGGCGCCCCCGCGGGCTTGGCCTCGGGCTTCTTCGCCTCGTCCTCCGGCGCCGCGAACAGCGCGTCGATCATCTTGGGATCGACACGGCCCATCAGGTGTTTGTAGGGCTGGATGTCGTGGCCTTCGCGGATCGGCCGGGATGCGGACTTCCAGTCGAGCGCATCGAAGTTGAACATCGCCCCGGCTTCCGCCGCGAGCTTCGGCAACACCGGCGCCAGGTACACGGTCAGGTCGCGGAACATGGCCACGGCGGTGGAGCACACCGTCAACAGTTCGGCATCCCTGTCCTCCTGCTTGGCCAATTCCCACGGCTTGTTCGCATCCACATACTGGTTGGCCAGGTCCGCGAGCGCCATGATCTTGCGGATCGCCTTGCCGAACTCGCGCCCGTCGTAATACTTGGCAATCTCATCCGCCGCGCCGGAGAATTCCGCGGCGACTTCCTTCGGCAACTGCGGCTTGCCCAGCTTGCCGCCAAATCGCTTGCTG
>CAZTYC010000031.1:0-19648 GCA_964617435.1 uncultured Burkholderiales bacterium | reverse complement strand
CCTCGGTCACTTCCTCCCATGTGCCCGAGTTTGCCTTTCGACATCAAAGCTGAAAAGAACTGCTTCCGTTTTTAGACGCACTTTGAACCAATCCGCAATGCGCTGACGACTATTTGTTGGCAGTGCGACACGGGTTGTGACATTTACGAATGTGACTTTTTGCCTATCGCCATTTTCTGTGACCGTGACACCGTCAGCAACCATTACCTTGATCGTTTCTGGATATAGCTGGCGAAGCTCAACAGTGACATCGACCGCCTGCCCAAGAATGGCGTCACGCGCGGCCAGTTCTGTTTTAAGATTCTGAACTTGCGCATCCCGTCGTTTGACCGTCTCCTGGCTTTCCCGTAGCAAGTCGGATAAGAGGCTGGACTTCAGTGCGGTAACATCGACCCGATTTTCTCCTGCTTGATGCAGCACAATCCTAGTGCCTTCAAGATTGGCACCGGCCAGCCTGGCCTCGATATTACGCAGCGTCTCAGATCCTATAGGCTCACCCAAAATTGACAAGTCAATGATCCGTTTATCGGGATCGATTTTTGTATCGACAAGCTGCGATTCTTCAAAGATGAACTCCCGATCAACAAATTCCTGCGCTTTGGATCTAAAGACTTCCTGGCGAACCAGGTCGATTGCAAGATAGCCACTTGGCACCGAGGTAATCAGGGCGAGAGTCAGCAATGTTGCCTTTACTCTCTTTTCTGTTTTCTGATTGGCAAATCCATGACGCTTGAGTCGTAATGCCCGAATGCCGACCACTGTGGCCAACGAGATGAACACGCAGTTGATGGCATACAGATAAAGCGCGCCACCGGCAAATCGCCACTGGCCGGTAGCAATCCCAAAGCCAGCGGTGCAGACTGGCGGCATTAGTGCGGTTGCGATGGCAACGCCAGGAATGACGTTGGACTTTTCCTTGCGGGTAATCCCGACAATGCCAGCCAATCCGCCAAATAGTGCAATCAATACGTCCCAGATGGTAGGACTCGTGCGTGCGAGCAATTCCGATTGAGTTTGCTGCAGGGGAGTCAGCGAGAAATATAACGCTGATACGAGAAGACTAATTAGCGTGGCAATGCCCAAGTTTGTCAATGAGCGCTTGACCAGATCGAAGTCATAAACGGCCACCCCCAGACCTGCGCCCATAATCGGGCCCATTAGTGGTGAAATCAGCATGGCACCGATGATGACAGCGGTTGAATTGACGTTCAGCCCCACTGAAGCCACAAAAATGGCAAATATGAGTATCCAGGGGGTGGCTCCACGCAACTCTACGCCATCACGAATGCGTGCCTCGATTTCGCTATCTTCCGCCTTGTCGTCACTCAGACTAAAGCGCTCCCTCATGACACGTCTGACTTTTGTCGCCAATGATAGGTCTTTATTCTGAGACTCTCCGTCCATTCACTTTCCCCTTTTCCACATCACAACAAGCGTTCAGATTACTTTCACGCGTACATTGCCTTTGCCGGCTTCTTTGACGGCGTACATGATTTCGTCAGCCCTTTGAATCATTTCAGCAGCTGTCAAATTAGTTTTGTCAAAGAATGCGACCCCGATACTTGCACCTACAGGCGCAAACTTCAATAGTGCCTGAGTCAATTGCGCATGGAGTCTCGACGCCTCAATTTCGGCGTCATTCGCCGACCTTGAAAAGGCCAAGACACAAAATTCATCCCCTCCAAGTCTGCCAATCACGTCCGTAGATCGTGCAGATTTCAACAGGGTTGCACCCACTGTCTTTAGTGCGGCATCGCCTTCTTTGTGACCCCGGGTATCGTTCAACTGCTTGAAGCGATCCAGATCGATGAACGCGATGGAATACGATGCCTCAAAGCGATGTGCCAACTTGACCTGGTCTTCAAATGCCTCCATGAAACCACGCCGATTCAACAAGCCTGTAAGCCTGTCTACCCTTGCATTGTTGGTTTCTCGCTGAAGCATTTCCTGCACTTTATGCACCAATTCAACGACGATTCCGTAGTTGATCAGATGAACAAACGCATTGAGTCTAGGAATCCACGCAGCCTCATTTGCGTCGGCACTGGCGTGGTCAGCGTATCCCCACATCAATGCTGCCAGTATGGCTGAAACCCAGCCGCCAGTCCGACCGACCAACCAGGTGTTAGCCAACACCGGAAGCAACATGAGCGAAGCAAACGCGAATTGAGCTTGTGTGTGGACTCGCAACAACCCGAATCCGACAATGAGCGCCACGCAGACGAGCGAGAGCGTCAACCGCGGTGCTTTTGACGAAATGAACGAATGCCCGTGTGCGGCTTTCACGTCTTCGCTTCCGTTAAAAACGAAGATCTGTTGATTTCGATCTTGTGCGGCGCAAGTTGAATGGTTTCTAGTGGCATCTCGATCTTCGCGGCAACGAGCGCATTAAATACTGCTTCACAACAAAATGGGGGTCAGGCCTTGCTTTTTGCCTCCTCTTGATTCATCATCCCGAACATGGCCCGTCCCCTCCGCATCGAGTTTCCCGGCGCGATTTATCACGTCACCTCGCGTGGCGACCGGCGCGAAGCGATCTTCGAGGACGACGACGACCGGCTCTCGTTCCTCGTGCAAGTCGGCCAGGCCATGGAGCGCTTCGACGCCGCGATTCTTGCCTACTGTTTGATGGACAACCACTACCACCTGGTCATCCATACCCGGCGGGGCAACCTCTCCCGGTTGATGCAACGTCTCAACGGCACCTACACGCAGGCCTACAACCGCCGCCATGGCCAGGTCGGGCACCTGCTGCAAGGCCGCTTCAAGGGCATCCTCGTCGATGAAAACGCCTACCTCTTGGAAGTGGTCCGCTATGTCGATCTCAACCCCGTGCGTGCGCGCATGGTGCGCGACCCCGGCAACTGGCCTTGGAGCAGCTATCGCGCCCACGCGGGCAAGGTCCGAGCCCCGGAGTGGCTAGATACCGACGCGGTGCATGGGTACTTGCTGGGCCGCAACCCGCAGAACGCAGCCGACTGCCGTCGGGCGGCGCAGCGCTATGTGTCGCACGTGGCGGCGGGCAAGGGGGTCAGGCTGTGGGATGCGGCGCTGAAGGGCCAAATATTTCTTGGTGATGACCGCTTTGTTGAGCGGATGCAAGCGCTGGTGGAGGCCGATCGCGCCGGCGACATCAACATTCCCCGCCCCCAGCGGCGCAAGAACCCCAAGCCGATCGCGCACTACCTTGCCCACAAGGCCGGTCGCGACGCGGGCATCAAGCGCGCCGCCACCGAAGGCCAGCACAGCCTCACGTCAATCGCCGCCGCAGCGGGGCTCTCGGTGTCGCGGGTGAGCCGGATCGTGAAGCGGGCCGGCGATAGGGCAAAAAGCAAGGCCTGACCCTAACTTGCTCGCTCTAACTTGCTCGTATTTCCAGGCCGACGAGAAATACACGCGCGTGGTGATGGATGACGGCGAAGTCCTCATCCGCAAGCCGATCAAGGAACTGCTGGCGGAACTCGACCCGAACCAGTTCTGGCAGATCCACCGCGCCACCATCGTCAATACCCGGGCCATCGCGGGCGTGGTGCGCGGGCTCCGTGACCAGGCCGACCTCAAGCTCAAGACGCGGCCGGAAACGCTCACCGTCAGCCGCAATTTCACGCACCTGTTCAAGCAGATGTAGCGCGCCGCGCGGAGCGCCGGGCATCGGGTGGGATAATGGCGGCTTCGCGCGCACCGGGCGCGCAGCCCTTCACGTTTCCGCATGACCGCCGCTTTGCAGAATGACGTTTTCCTGCGCGCCCTGATGCGCCAGCCGACTCCCTACACGCCCACCTGGATCATGCGCCAGGCGGGCCGCTACCTGCCCGAGTACAACGCCACGCGCAAGCGCGCCGGCAGTTTCCTCGGGTTGGCCAAGAGTCCCGATTACTGCACGGAAGTCACGCTCCAACCGCTCGATCGCTTTCCGCTCGACGCCGCCATCCTGTTCTCCGACATCCTCACGGTGCCGGATGCGATGGGACTGGGCCTCTATTTTGTGGAAGGCGAAGGCCCGAAATTCGAGCGCACGGTGCGCACCGAGGCCGACGTCGCAGGCCTGCCGGTGGCGGACATGGCATCGCTGCGCTATGTCTTTGACGCGGTGCGCCAGATCCGCGGCGCGCTGAACGGGCGGGTGCCGTTGATCGGTTTCTCCGGCAGCCCGTTCACGCTGGCGTGCTACATGATCGAGGGTGGCGGATCCGACGATTTCCGCACCACCAAGTCCCTGATGTATTCCCGCCCGGACCTGTTCCATGCGCTGCTGAAAAAGAATGCGCAGAGCGTCACCGCGTACCTCAACGCGCAGATCGACGCCGGCGCGCAGGCGGTGATGTTGTTCGACACCTGGGGCGGGGCGCTGTCCCACGACGCCTATCACGCGTTTTCGCTCGCGTATGCAAGGGAAGTCCTGCAAGGGGTCACGCGCGAGCGCGAAGGCCGCATCGTTCCCCGCATCTTTTTCACCAAGGGCGGGGGGCTGTGGCTGGAGTCGATGGCGGAATCGGGCGCGGATGCGCTTGGCCTCGACTGGACGGTGTCGATCGCCGAGGCGAAGCGCCGCATCGGGCACCGCGTGGCCTTGCAGGGCAACCTGGATCCCGCAGTGCTCTTCGCGGACATCCCCGCCATCGAGCAGGCGGCGGCAAAAATCATCGAGGATTACGCCCAAGACGGCAACCCGCATGGCCACGTGTTCAACCTCGGCCACGGCATTTCCCAGTTCACGCCGCCGGACCATGTCAAAGCACTCGTTCACGCGGTTCGCCGCGCCAGTGCCCGAGTTTGACGAAGCGGACTTGTCAAGAAGATTTTTTTTCTCTGTTGCGTCCGCGCCCCTTGCTTATTCACAGAAAGCATGATCAAGCGATTTAGCGGCTGCCGATCAGACGGCGTCGCATGAATATGTCGCAAGTGTATGATTTTTCATGTTTTTGTATCCCCTCCCCGGGCGCCGCCGCATCAGGGCTCCCGGCCATTCCTGCTGATTTGCCCAGGGAACGCCATTTCATGCACAAAGATATCCACAGGTTGAAAGGCCATATCTGGTGCGGGGTTTCAGGCAGGCGGGTGACAAAGTCCGCGTCCTGCTTGGCGTTTGGCGCGATACACCGGGCGCGGCCCTTTTCGGCCCAGGGGCGGGAACAATCGGGCCATGGCCGATCCTGAAAACCGTCCCGGCGCAGCAGGCCTGATCGCCCGCGTGGCGCTCGACATTCCGCGCAGCGAGCTGTTCGATTTTGCGGCGCCGGCAGACTCGGGGGCGGAAGTGGGGCGCCTGGTCATCGTCCCGCTGGGAAACCGCAAGGTGACCGGCATGATCCTCGAGATCACCGCGCAATCCGACGTGCCGCCGGACAAGTTGCGGCCCCTCGCGCATGTGCAGCGCGCGTGGCCGGCGGTTTCGGATGCGGATCTCCGGCTGTTCCGGTTTTGCGCCGCTTACTATCACCACGCCATCGGCTCGGTGATCCTCAATGCCGTGCCGCCCCGGCTGCGCGATCCGCGGCCTTTCGTGCCGGCCGTGGATCGACGCTTTGCGCTCACCACTGAAGGCCGCGCCAAGTTGCAGCAGCAGGGCCGCGAAAAGGCGCTGCTGCGCATGCTGGAAGACCTGGGTGCGGGCGTGGACGGCGAGGTGGTCCTCAAGTCCCGCCACGCGGGCGCCTCGGCCAAGATCGCAAAGTTGCTCGAGCGCGGTTGGGCCGTCGAAGCGACGAATGAAGCGCCGCCGCGCCCGCCCGCCGCACGCGCGGCGCTGGTCGCCGGCCCGGCGCTCAATGCGCACCAGCAGGCGGCCGTCACCGCCATTGAAGGATCCCACGGCCGGTTTGCGCAGTGGTTGCTCGATGGCGTCACCGGCAGCGGCAAGACCGAGGTGTACCTGCAGGCCATCGCGCGCGTGCTGGCCAAGGGCGGCCAGGCATTGGTCCTGATGCCGGAGATCAACCTCACGCCGCAGTTCCTCCATCACGTGACCACGCGGCTGGCAGGCGCCACGGTGACCGCGCTGCACAGCGCGCTCAACGCCACCGAGCGTGTCGAGCGCACCCTGGATGCGGCTGCCGGGCGGTCGGATGTCGTCATCGGCACGCGCCTTGCGGTGTTCGCCCCGCTGCCGCGCCTGGCCTTGATCATCGTGGACGAGGAGCACGATGCCTCCTTCAAGCAGCAGGAAGGCTTGCGCTACTCCGCGCGGGACGTCGCCGTGGTGCGGGCCAAGCAACTGGATTGCCCGGTGGTGCTCGGCTCCGCCACGCCGTCGCTGGAGACCCTGGCCAATGTGGACCGCGGTCGCTGCGCCGCGCTGAAGCTGCCGGCGCGCGCCAACCCGGCCGCCGCACTGCCCGCCGTGAGCCTGATCGACCTGGAGCGCGAGCGCATGCGCGACGGCCTGTCGCAACGCATGATCGAGGCGGTGCGCGAAACGGTGGCGCGCAGGGAACAGGCGCTGCTGTTCGTCAATCGGCGGGGGTTTGCGCCGGCGCTGGTATGCACCCAATGCGGCCACATTCCGCATTGCCGCCGCTGCAGCGCGCGCCTGGTGTTCCACCGCGGCGACAAGCGCCTGAAATGCCACCATTGCGGCGACCAGGCGCGCGTGCCGGAGGCGTGCCCGGAGTGCAAGAGCATCGTCGTGGTGGCGGCCGGCGAAGGTACCGAGCGCGTCGAATCTGCGTTGGCGCGCCTGTTGCCGGAGGCGCGCATCGAGCGCGTGGACCGCGACGCGATCCGCCACCGCGGGGACATGGAGCGCCTGCTCGACCGCGTGCGCGCCAACGAGGTCGATGTGCTGGTCGGCACGCAGATGATCGCCAAGGGGCACGATTTTCCCAACCTCACGCTGGCCGGCGTCATCAACGCCGACAGCGCGATGTTCTCCGCCGATTTCCGCGCCTCCGAGCGGCTGGTGGCGCAATTGATGCAGGTGGCCGGCCGCGCCGGCCGCGCGGAGCGCCCCGGCCGCGTGCTCGTGCAGACGCGCTTCCCCACGCATCCGTTCTATCGCGCCGTGATCACCCACGATTACGCGGGCTTCGCCAAGCTCGCGCTCGAGGAGCGCCGCGCCGCGCACCTGCCGCCGTACTCGCACCTTGCGCTGTTGCGCGCCGAGGCGCGTGCGGCCGAGGCGGTCGAGCGCTTCATGGCCGCCGCGCACGCCGTGGCGCGGCAGGTGCTGCAGTCCTGCGCGCAGGGCAGCGACAGCGCGCCGGTCGACCTCTGGGATGCGGTGCCCGCCACGCTCGCGCGCAAGGCGGGCCATGAACGCCGGCAGCTGATGGTGCAATCGGCCTCGCGGTCCGCACTGCAGGCGTTTCTTGCCGATTGGCTGCCCGCCCTCGATGCGCACAAAATGGGCGGGGTCCGTTGGATCGTCGATGTCGATCCGTTCGATATTTGAGCCTTGTGAAAAACCAAACCCAAGCACCGAAGCGCCTTCCCAGCCGTTTTTGCCCCAAACAGGCCGTCTGGCAAGGACTTTGACCAAGATGCCGACCCACGCCCACCATCAAACCCCGCGCTGGCTGCTGGCCCTGCTGCTGGCCGCACTGGGCATGCTCGGGCCGTTTGCGGTGGATACCTACATTCCCGCCTTCGGCGCCATCGCCACCGACCTGCACGCGTCCAACCTGCAGATGCAGCAGACGTTCTCGGTGTACCTCGCGGCGTTCGGCGTGATGTTCCTGTTCCATGGCGCGCTTTCGGACAGCCTTGGCCGCAAGCCCATCATCATCGCCGGGCTATCCGTGTTCCTGGTGGGCAGCATTGGTTGCGCACTCTCGCAAAGCATCGGTCAACTGCTGTTCTTCCGCGCCGTGCAGGGCCTGTCGGTCGGCGCCGGCATGGTGGTGGGTCGCGCCATGGTGCGCGACCTGTTCCCGGTGGAGGAGTCGCAGCGCATCATGTCCATGGTGACGCTGTGGTTCGGGCTGGCGCCGGCGATCGCGCCGATGCTGGGCGGCTACCTGTACGCGCACCTGGGATGGCACTCGATCTTCTGGTTCATCTCGGTGTTCTGCGTGTTGCTGATCGGAATGAGCCACTACGCGCTGCACGAAACCCATCCGCCGGAACTGCGCCAGCCGTTTCGCCTGGCGCCGCTGATCGCGGGATACCGGGAGGTTGGCGCGTGCTGGCCGTTCATCTGCCTTTCGCTGGCGGCGGCGCTCAATTTCAACGGCTTCTTCCTCTACATCCTGTCCGCGCCGGTGTACCTGCCCACGCACCTCAAGCTGGGGCCCACGGAATACTCGTGGCTGTTTGTGCCCGGCATCGCCGGCATCATGACCGGCGCCTTCATCTCCGGGCGGGTGGCGGGGAAGTGGAGCGCCGAGAAGACCATCCGGCTGGGCTACCGGATCATGACGCTCGCCGTGGCCCTCAACCTGGTGCTGGCGTTCGCGATCACGCCTTCGGTGCCGTGGTCGATCGTGCCGATCTACCTCTATGCCGCCGGAACCGCCACCGCCTTCCCGTCGCTGTCGATCATGGTGATGGACCTGTTCCCGGCGCGGCGCGGCATGGCCTCGTCGCTGTCGGCGTTTGTCGGCGGCCTGTTCAACGCGCTGGTCGCCGGCGTGTTGTCGCCCGCATTGTCCCACTCGGTGCTGCTGCTCGCGATCGGCATGGGCGCCATGATGGCGGGCGGGCTGGCGTGCTGGATGCTCTACCGGCGCAGCGTCAAGCGCGCGCGGGCCTGATCAGCCCTGCTGCCGGCAGTGCGTCTCGCGCGTGAACGCGAGCAGCACCAGCGAGACCACGCCCCAGAGCAGGATCATGGAAAACGCGCGCTGGTAGGCCGCCAGCTCGAACACGCGCACGCCCTGCTGCATGGACCCGCTCCAGGACGCGTCCAGCATCACGCCCACCAGCGGCTGCATCAGCATGGGCCCCTGGATCACGCCCATGTTGGCGATGCCCGAGACGGTGCCGGCCAGGTGCGCCGGGCCGGATTCCTTGCAGTAGGCGAACGTCACGATGAAGCAGCCGCCGAACAAACCGATGCCGGCCATCAGGAGGACGAGCACCGGTTCGGGCCAGCGCGGCCCGTAGATCAGCGCCGCCCACAGCGACAGGGCCAACACCAGCCCCGCCATGAACGGCAACTTGCGGTGGCCGAGCCGGTTGGACACCCAGGTGAACGCGATGCTGCCCAGCGCCCAGGCCACCATCATGGTCGAACAATGCGCGGCGGCCGCGTTGCGCGTCAGCGCGTAATGGGTGGTCAGGAAGGGCACGCCCCAGAGTCCGGCAAACGTCAGCACCATGCCGCTTGCGGCGCCGGCGGCGAGATAGAGCAGGATGACGTTGGGCGCCCGCACGATGACGGCGAGGTCGCGCAACACGTGTGAGGGCCCCGGCGGGGTGTCGTGCGTCGCATGGCCCCGGAAGCCACGCTCCGAGGGGTCGTCCCGCACGACGAACCACACAGCGATCGCCAGAAACAGCGTGGCCGCGGCGCTGGCACCCATCACCGCGCGCCAACCGAATGCTTGCGCCGCGATCGACAGCGGCGGCCCGGCGAACACCGCGCCCAGCACGCCGACCGCCAGCGCCATGCCGGAGGCCAGCGCGAACTGGCGCGGCGGCATCCATACGCTGGCCAGCTTCAGCATCGAGACAAACGCCACGCCGACCGATGCGCCGATCAGCAGGCGGCCGGTATTGGCCATCAAGGCCCCCGGCGCGAAGGCGAAGACCGCCGTGCCCAGCGCGGCGACCACCGTGCCGGCGGTGAGCAAGCGCCTCGGGCCCAGACGGTCGGCGAGGATGCCGGTGGGAATCTGCATCGCCACATAGCTGTAGAAATAGAACGCGGAAAGGTGGCCCAGGCCCGCGGCCGTCAGGCCGAACACCGCCGTCAACTCATCCGCAAGAACGGCGGGCGCCACACGCTGGTAGAAGCCGATGAAATACAACGCGGCGCCAAGCGACCAAATGGTCCACGCCAAGACGGGCGGTGGCGTTCGGGAAGGGGATGGGTCTGGGGGCACGGGCGCGACGCAGTTCAGGATCGGGGGCCGACCCGCAAGCCCACAGGATACTTGCATCGGCGACGATGGTTGGAGAAACGCGGGTCGATGCGATCCGTCTGGAGGACGGCAACAGTCGTGCCGAGAGTTGAACATCGCCAGTTTGTGGTTGGATTGACCGGCGACAGTCGATCATCCGGCGGGGGACCGGGCGGCGGATTGCGGACATCACGGCGCGTGTCGACGCGCGGGTGCCAGATTGCAGGCATTGGGTTGCCGCATAGCGTGGCCTGGCGCCGAAACGCGCGGCCTGCCGGCCCTTTGGGAAAGCATCCGGGACAACAGCGCCTCGTGAATCGTCCGGTCGGTCGGCGCGCCCATCATTGGTCTGCCGATGCGCCACACCTTCATTCGCCGGCCGGAAGGTCAGGACCCGCGCGACTCCATCGCCCGCTCCCTGGAATACAGGAAAGCCGGAAGCGCAAACGACAAACCGACAAGCACATTGGTGACGATGTAGAACCACGGATGCCGGATGCCAAGCCGCCTTGACTCGACGATCAGGAACGGCCAGAACGCCAGGCAGGACAACGTGAAGTCGGTCAACGTGGCCGCAGCGATCGGCGTGCCCCACGCCAGGGAAAGCGCGCCGGAACTGCCGGGCACGGCGGCAAGAAAACCGAAGTAGACCGCGAACGGCAGAACGGCGCCGAAGGCGGCGAGGAAAAGGTAGATGCGTTTCACCAAGCTTTCTACACGTTCAGAAAAAGGACAGCGCAAAGCCCCAGCAGGGAATTCAGCATTTCGTACTTAAGCGTCACAAACAGAGCGCCGATGATGCAGCCGACCAGAATCAATCCCAATGCAGCCGCATGTGCTGGGTTGAATGAATCGTAGGGCATTGCAAATCTGGAACGATGCTTGCAACTTCGAACGATGCAGCGTGACATATTGATGCGGTCCACTCTTGCCGAACTCCACGGGTCGGACGAGCCAAAATTTTCTTTCAATCCAATGTTTTTCAAATCCGACATCGGCAGTGCGACAGTTTGAAAGAGTTTATGGACCAAGTGCTTGCTACCCGGATACAGTAAACACGTTCTGGTGTCAGTTAGCCAAAGGTGTCGGATTCACGCATGGAACTGCAACGCCGCCAGGCTCGCGTACAAGCCGCCCTGCGCAACCAGGGCGTCGTGGGTGCCGGTTTCGGCAATGCGGCCGGCGTCGAGCACCACGATGCGGTCCGCGCGCTTGACGGTGGCGAGGCGGTGCGCGATGACCAGCGTGGTGCGTCCCACCATCGCCGCCTCGAGGGCCTGCTGCACCATCCGCTCGGATTCCGCGTCGAGCGCGCTGGTGGCTTCGTCGAGCAGCAGCAGCGGGGGGTTCTTGAGCAACGCGCGCGCGATGGCGATGCGCTGGCGCTGCCCCCCGGACAGGCGCACCCCGCGCTCGCCGAGAAAGGTCTGGAAGCCGTCCGGCAGTTGCGCGATGAACTCGTGCGCATGCGCGAGCCGCGCCGCCTCGATCACCTCGGCGTCGCTCGCGTCGGCGCGCCCGTAGCGGATGTTTTCCATCGCGTCTGCGGCGAAAATGACGGTTTCCTGCGGCACGATGCCGATCGCGCCGCGCAACTGCGCGAGGCGCAGGGCGCGAAGGTCCACGCCGTCGAGCAGGATGCGGCCCTCCTGCGGATCGTAGAAGCGCAGCAGAAGCTGGAACAGCGTGGTCTTGCCCGCGCCCGACGGGCCGACGATCGCCACGGTGTCCCCGGGGGAGATGTCGAGGGAAAGCGCCGCCAGGGCCGCGCGGTCCGGGCGCGAGGGATAGCGGAACGTCACCCCGTCCAGCCGCAACGCGGCGCCGCTGGCCTGGCGCGCGGGCAGGGCCGCGGGCGACGGCGCCTCGACGATATCCGGCTTCACGCTGAGCAACTCCAGCAGGCGCTCCGTGGCGCCGGCGGCCCGCTGCGCCTCGCCCAGCGTTTCGGCCAACGCGCCCACGGCGCCGGCGACGATGGCTGAATAAAGAATGAACTGCGCCAGCAGCCCGCCCGTCATGTCGCCGTTCATGACCGCATGGGCGCCCAGCCACAGCACGAAGACGATGGCGCCGAACACCAGGAGGATGGCCATCACGGTGAGCACGGCGCGCGCGCGGATGCGGCGGACGGCGGTGCGGAACGCGCGTTCGACCGATTCGCCGAAGCGCCGCGCCTCGATGCCTTCGTGGGTGAACGCCTGCACCACGGTCATCGCATTGAGCACCTCGCCGGCCATGGCGGAGGCGTCGGCGACGCGATCCTGCGAGTCGCGCGACAGCGTGCGCACACGGCGGCCAAACGCCAGGATCGGCACGATCACCGCGACCAGCGTGACGATCATGATCGCCGAGAGCTTTGGACTGGTGATGAACATCATGACCAGCCCTCCCATAAACAGGAGCGAATTGCGCAACGCCATCGACAGGCTGGTGCCCACCACCATCTGCACCAGCGTGGTGTCGGCGGTGAGCCGCGAGAGCACTTCGCCGGTCTTGGTGACCTCGAAGAAGGCCGGGCTTTGCTGCACCACGTGCCGGTACACCGCGGCGCGCAGGTCCGCCGTCACGCGCTCGCCCAGCCAGGACACCGCATAGAAGCGCGCGGCCGTCGCCGCCGCCAGCACGACCGCGACGCCGAACAGCGCGACGAAATAGAGGTCGATATGGGCGACGCTTTTTTCGCCCGCCGCGCCGAACCCCAGATCGATCATCTGCTTGAACGCCAACGGCAGCGCCAGCGTGGCGCCGGCGGCCACCAGCAGCGCAGCGCCGGCAAAGACAAACTGCCACCGATAAGGCTTGAGGAAAGGAACGAGGCGGGAAAGCGACGCGAGCGCGGAGCGCTGCTCACGGGCGGCGGGTGGTTCGGTCATGCCGGCATTTTCACCGGAATGACGCGATTGCGGCCGGGATCAACGCGATTTCATCAGGTTGACCAACTGGTCGAGGGCGGCGCCCCATCCGTGCTCGAAACCCATGTCGGCATGGCGTTGCCGGCTGTCGGGGTCCGGGTGCAACGCCCAGGCAAGGTAGCGCGTGCCCGTGCCCTTGGGTTCCAGCATCACGGACGCGGTCATCAGGAGTTCCGCGCACTCGTGGCCGGGGGCGAGCATGGCCTTGACCGGGCGAAAGCCCTCGGTCATGCAGGTGGTGAACACCAATTTCCGGTTTTCCACCACCTCCAGCAGGCAGCCGACGTTGGGAAACAGTTGTCCCTCCGGTGATCGCATGACGGAATTGAATCTGCCGCCGGGCTTGAGGTCGATGTCCACGCTGTCGGTGGACCAGGGCGCGGGGGTGAACCACTGCACCAGCAATTCGGGCGTGGTCCACGCCGCCCACACCTTCTCGACCGGCACATCGACGTAGCGCTCGAGGAGCAAGTCGGTCGACGGGTTGAATCCCGGCAGCGTTGGGGCAGCGTTCATGGGCGTTTCCTTCGTTGTGCCAGCAAGAGCCGGTCGAGTTGGTCCAATCGCGAACTCCAGCGTGAGCGCTGGTTCGAAAGCCAGTGTTCGGCACCCTGCAGCGCGCCGGGCGTCAGCCGGTAGGTGCGCACGCGTCCCCGCTTATCGGAGGACACCAGCCCGCCGCGTTCGAGGGTCGCCAGGTGCTGCATGAGGGAGGGCAGCGCCATGTCGAACGGCGCGGCCAATTCACTCACCGCGGCAGGCCCCCTGGCCAGCCGCTCCACCAAGGCGCGGCGCGTGGCGTCGGAGAGGGCTGCGAAGACGTGGTCGAGCGGCGGTTGTTGGTTAGGCATGTGCCTAACTGTACGCCGCGCGAACGCTTAGGTCAAGACCTAACCATTTGCAACGGGACACTGACGCCCGGCTTGCGCAGGCCGGCCAACCGGCAGGGGTCAATGGGCCGGCGCGCGACGACGCGCAATGTACTCGCCGACCACGTCCTCCAGGATCGACAGCGGCATGCCGCCGTTCTTCAGCACGACATCGTGAAAGTCGCGGATGTCGAACCGCGCGCCGAGTTCGCGCTTCGCCCTGTCGCGCAGTTCGAGGATTTTCAGCATGCCGACCTTGTAGGCCAGCGCCTGGCCGGGCATGACGAAATAGCGTTCGACTTCGGCGATGACCTCGATCTCCGGCATGCCCGTGTTGGCGAGCATGTAGTCGATCGCCTGCTCGCGGGTCCAGCGTTTGGCATGGATGCCGGTATCGACCACTAGGCGCACAGCGCGGAACATTTCGGCCTGCAGGCGGCCGAGGTTGTCGAGCGGATTCTTCTGGAACCCGGCCTCCCACGCGAGTTGCTCGGCATAGAGCGCCCACCCCTCGCCGTACGCCGTGAAAGGCACCAGCCGGCGGAAGATCGGCAGGTCCCTGATCTCGGCCGCGGTGGCAATCTGCGTGTGATGGCCGGGAATCGCCTCGTGGTAGGCCAGCGTGCGCATGCCGAACCTGGCGATCTCGTCGGCCTTGCGGAGGTTCGCGTAGAACACGCCGGGCTTGCTGCCGTCCATGGCCGGCGCGTTGTAATAGGCGAACGCGGAGGATTTTTCCGACATGGCCGGCACGCGCTCGACCACCACTTTGGCCTTCGGCTGCGCGTGGAACCACGGGCCCAGGCCGGCGGCGATTTCATCGATGATGGCCTGGTAATCCTTCAGGATCTGCGCGCGCGCCGCGTCGGTGTTCTCGTACATCTGCGCCGGGGTTTTTGACAGCGCGAGCACGCGTTCCCCGCGGTTCCCGGCGGTGAAGCCCGCCTCGCGGAGGATCGCATCCATGTCCGCGCCGATGCGCTCCACTTCCTTCAGCCCCAGCGCGTGCAGTTCATCCGCCCGCATCTTGGTGGTGGTATGGAGTTCCACCGCGTACTGGTAATACTGGTCGCCGTCGGGCAGGGACCACGCGCCGTGGTTTTCGGTGGCCCTGGCGCGCAGCGATGCGTTGGCCGCGGCAAGCGTCCGGTAGGCCGGAATGACCTGCTCCGCCACCGCCTTCTCCACCTTGGCGGTGAGGTCCGCGCGCACGTCCGCGTCCATTTTTTCGGCCGGGATCGCGGCGAGCTTTTCACGGAACGCCACCGCCAGCGCGTTGTCCCGCGGCGCCGCGGCCAGAAAATCGTCGAGCTGCGTGCCGACCTTTTCCACCAGGAATTTGGGCGGCACGAAGCCCTTCTCCTCGCGCACCTTCATGCTGGCGATCACGCCGTCCATCTTGGCCGGGAAGGCCTGCAGGCGCTGCAGGTAATGCCCGGCATCGGTGGCGTCATTGACCTGCTGGGCCTGCGTCATCATGTTCAGCAACTCGCTTTGCACGCCGAACAGCTGGTTGACCGGAAAGTTGTGATAACGCCAGCGCTCGCCCTCGACGAGTGCCTGCAGAAAGTGCTCCATGATGCGATACGACAGCCGCTCCTGCCCCGCATAGTCGTTGATGTCGTAGCGCCGCAGCGTATCGAGGTTCTCGCGCATCATCGCCGCCATGCGCTCGGTGTCCGCCGGGGAGCTGTCGGACAACCTGCCGTTGTGGCTGCGGATGCCGATGGTTTCGAAGATGCGCAAGCGCGTCAGCAACTCCGGGTTGTCGAGCATGTATTTCACAAACACCCGCGTGTAGAACCAGTCGATCGCGATCGGCTTGGCAGTCCACGTGTGCGCCGCGAGACCGCCGGCGAGAAGGACCAGTGCCAGGACCAGCAGGGCGAGCCACTTGAACGCGCGTTTCATGGGGACCTCGGATGGGAGATGGGCGGGATGATATCGGCCTCCTGAGGGGGCGGCACCCGTGGTCATGTGCCGCGCGGCAGCTGCATAGCGTTGCGAATGCCAAACTCCAGCATTGGCGGGCGTCCTGGCCGTGTTTTCCGCCGGAAGGCGCGCCAATGCTGGGGTTTCACCTATCTTTGCTGGGGAAGCGGCACAAGCAGGCCCGTGGGCCAGGGTGCGGTTCGCTATAATGCGCGCTGTTCTTTTCGGCCGCGCTTCATGTCCCCTGCAGCACCCCCATCCACCCGCGATCCCTCCGGGTTCGTTTCCAACAAGGCCGCTGTCGGCGACTTGTTCCAAACCGCGCTGCTGGCGGCGTTTCCCGCGCTCGCGGAGGCCGACCCGCCGTTCGTGATCGAGGTCGAGAAGCCGAAGAATCCGGAACACGGCCACTTTGCCGTCAACAGCGCGCTGCAGTTGTCCAAGCGGCTGGGCAGGAAGCCGCGCGAAATTGCCGAAGCCATCGTCGCGGCGCTGCCCGCGTCCCGGTTGCTCGCCGGCACGCCGGAGATTGCCGGCCCCGGCTTCATCAACATCCGCCTCTCGCAGGACGCCGAAACGCGCGTGGTGACCACCGTCATGGCCGCCGCGGAAAAGTTCGGCACCTCCGGCAGGGGTGGCGGACAGAAAACCATGGTGGAGTTTGTTTCCGCCAACCCTACGGGGCCCCTGCACGTGGGCCACGGCCGCGCCGCCGCGATCGGCGACACGCTGTCGCGATTGCTCGCTTCCCAGGGTTATGCGGTGAGCCGCGAGTTCTATTACAACGATGCCGGCGCGCAGATCAACAACCTGGCGCTGTCCGTGCAGTACCGTTGCCGCGAGCTCGCCGGGCAGCCCGGCGCGTTCCCGGAAGACGGCTATCGCGGCGAATACATCGTCGACATCGCGCGCCGCTACCGGGAAGACCACCCGCAGGATCCGGCCGGCGACAACGTCGACCAGGTCCGCCAGTTCGCGGTCGCCGCGCTGCGCCACGAGCAGGACCTTGACCTCAAGGCCTTCGACGTCGCCTTCGACCACTATTTCCTGGAGTCGTCGCTCTACCGCGACGGCCTGGTCGACAAGACGGTGGCGGCGCTGGCCAAGAGCGGGCACACCTTCGAGGAAGGCGGCGCACTGTGGCTGCGCACCACCACCTTCGGGGACGACAAGGACCGCGTGATGCGCAAGTCCGACGGCACCTACACCTATTTTCTGCCCGATGTGGCGTACCACGTCACCAAGTGGCAGCGCGGTTTCACGCGCGCCATCACCGAGCTGGGCGCGGACCATCACGGGTCCCTGATGCGGGTGAAGGCCGGCCTGCAGGCCCTGAACATCGGCATCGCCCCCGGCTATCCGGATTACGTGCTGCACCAGATGATCACCGTCATGCGCGGCGGCGAGGAGGTGAAGATCTCCAAGCGCGCCGGCAGCTACGTGACGCTGCGCGACCTGATCGACGAGGTCGGCCGCGACGCCACGCGCTATTTCTTCGTCATGCGCAAGTCCGATTCGCAGCTGACCTTCGACATCGACCTCGCGCTGTCGCGCTCCGAGGACAACCCCGTCTACTACGTGCAATACGCCCATGCGCGCATCTGCAGCGTGCTGGCGCAGTGGGGCGGGGAGGTGGCCTCGCTGGCCGGCGCCGACCTCTCCCCCTTGAAGTCGGCGCACGAATCCGAACTCTTGCGGGCGCTGGCGGACTATCCTGAAACGGTCGCGGTGGCGGCGCAGGAGCTGGCGCCGCACCTGGTCTGCAACTACCTGTCCGACCTGGCGGCGAAGTTGCACGGCTACTACAACGCCGAGAAATTCCTCGTCGACGATGAACCCACCAAGCGCGCCCGCCTGGCGCTGATCGTGGCCACGCGGCAGGTGCTCAAGAACGGCCTGGCGCTGGTCGGCGTCTCGGCCCCGGAAAAGATGTAAGCCATGAGAGGCGCTCCCCCCATGGCCCCGCGCGGGTCCGCCGCCCCGGAAAAGAAACGCGGCATCAATCCGCTGTTCGCGGGCATCGTCATCGGCATGGTGCTCGGCGTCGGCATGGCGCTGGCGCTGGCGCTGTGGCTCAACCGCGAAAGCAATCCGTTCATCGACAAGACCCACCCGGTCGATCCGCTGCCGGTCCAGCCCAAGTCCAATGTGCCGCCCATCTCGCCCACCACGGGCCAGACCGGCAAGCCCGACGACGGCAAGCCGCGATTCGAGTTCTACCAGACCCTGCCGGGCGAGGACAAAGGCGGCAAGTCTGCGTCCGTGCCCCCGCCGGCGTTGCCAGCCGGCGCGGCGCCGCAGAAGAAGCCGGCCGAAGCGGCCAAGACGCCGGGCGCGTTGCCGCGCGGTGTGGAGGTCAAGCCGTCAACCGAGGAGTTCTACCTGCAGGCCGGCGCATTCCAGAATCAGAGCGAAGCCGACAGCATGCGCGCGCGGGTGGCGTTCTCCGGGTTCCAGGCCAGCATCCGGAGCGTCAACTTGCCGGACAAAGGCACGTTGTACCGGGTACGGCTGGGGCCGTACAAATCGCTTGAGGAAGTGAACCGCGTCAAGGGCGTGCTGTCTCAAAGCGGGATTGCCGCCGCCATCGTCAACAACAAGGACTGAAAATCATGTTTTCCCGCCTGACCCACCTGTCCCGCCTGCTCGGCACCCTCGCCGCCACCCTCATGCTTGGCCTGGGCACCGCCCATGCGGCGCAGGTCATCCCGCTCAACCCGCCGCAGCCCGTGGAGAACGACGGCAAGATCGAGGTGATCGAGTTCTTCGCCTACGGCTGCCACGTGTGCGCCAATGCGGAGCCGCAGATCAAGGCGTGGCTGGCCAAGCAACCGGCAGACGTCAAGTTCCGCCGCATTCCGTCGGTCAATCCGGTGCGCGGCATCGAATCCATCCCGTTGTTCTACGTGCTCGAGGCCATGGGCCAGGTGGAGCGCCTGCACCAGAAGATCTTCGATGCGGCCAACCTGGAGAACGTCATGCTGGGCCATCAGCCCACGCTGCTCAAGTGGCTGGAAAAGAACGGCGTCAAGCCGGCCGATTACGAATCCATGCTGAAGTCCTTCTCCGTGGACAACAAGGTCAAGCGCGCGCAGCGCATGAACCAGGACTACCGCGCCACCGGCACGCCGTTCTTCGTCGTCGACGGCCGCCACGCGCTGTCGGGCATCGGCCCGGACACCTTCTCGGTGATCGACCAACTGGTGGAGCAGACGCGCCAGAAACTCAAGGCCAGCGCCGCGCCCGCGCCGGCAGCACCCGCTGCCGCGCCCGCCAAGGCTGCCGCAGCCAAGGCCGCACCCGCCAAGGAAACGGCTCCGGCAAAGTAGGCTCGCAAGCCTGAAAACACGGCCGTCCCGCCGCCGGCGGGGCGGCATTTCCGGATCGACGATTCGCGCCAGTGCGGCGCGCCGCCGGGCGCGCCTTAGAATGGACGCGTGAACTCCAAGCGTCCCCTGACCGTCTTTCTGACCGGCGCGTCCACCGGCATCGGCGCGGCGTTTGCCCGCCATTACGCCCGGCGGGGTGCGCAGTTGGGACTGGTGGCGCGGCGCGCGGACCTGTTGGAAGCCCTTGCAAGCGAATTGAATCCCAAGCCTGCGATCTACGTGGCCGACGTCGCGGACAGCGCGGCCATGTCGCGCGCAGCAACGGACTTCATGTCCCGCTACGGCACGCCGGATATCGTGATCGCGAACGCCGGCATTTCGGTCGGCACGCTGACCGGGCAGGACGACGACCTCTCGGTGTTTCGCAAGGTGTTCGAGACCAACGTGCTGGGCATGGTCCACACCTTCCACCCCTTCGTGGAACCGCTCAAGGCCGCCGGCGCCGGCACCCTGGTGGGCATTGCCAGCGTGGCGGGCTTCCGCGGCATTCCGGGCGGCGGCGCGTATTCGGCGTCCAAGTCGGCGTGCATCACCTATTGCGA
>CAZTYC010000030.1:0-19938 GCA_964617435.1 uncultured Burkholderiales bacterium | reverse complement strand
CGGGCTTGCCGGATTCGGCGGCCTTGCCCTCGGCCACGGCGCGTTCCTTGGCGATATCTTCCGCAGGCACGCCCTTCGGGTCGAGCGCCTTGGGCTTGGAAGCGGCGATATGCATCGCCACATCCTTGGCCAGCACCACGTCGCCGCCGCTGATGTCCACCAGCACGCCGACCTTGGCGCCCCCGTGGATGTACTGGTTCAGGGCGCCGGCCGCAGCCACGCGCTTGAAGCGGCGGATGCTCATGTTTTCGCCGATCTTGCCGACCAGTGCCTTGCGGGTTTCCTCAACAGACACGCCGTTGATTTGCAGCGCGGAAAGCGCAGCCACATCGGACGGGTTGTCGGTGACCACCAGCTCGGCGAGCTTCTTGACCAGCGCCATGAAGTCATCGTTCTTGGCCACAAAGTCGGTCTCGCAGTTCATTTCCACGATGGCGCCGGTCTTCTGGTCGGCCGAGATGTGGATCGCGACCATGCCTTCGGCCGCCACGCGGGATGCGGCCTTGGTGGCCTTGTTGCCCAGCTTCACGCGCAAGATTTCCTCGGCCTTGGCCATGTCGCCATGGGCTTCCGTGAGGGCCTTCTTGCACTCCATCATTGGCGCGTCGGTCTTCTCGCGCAAATCCTTGACCATGCCTGCGGTGATTTCAGCCATTTCCTTGTCCTGCTTCGTGGGTTTTAGTGTGCTTTTCCACCAAAAATCATCTGGCTCCGCCAGTGATTTTTGGCTGACTGTGCCGGGCAAAAGTAGGGGTTTACTTTTGCCCGATTTGAACTAAAAAAAAGGGGCCGGAGCCCCTTTCTCCGGTCTTGCCTGTCAGGCCGAGGCTTCCTCGGTCACTTCGACCAGTTCCTCACCCTGCGGGGCGACCATTTCGTTGATCACCTGGCTCTTGCCCTCGAGCACCGCGTCGGCGATGCCACGCGCATAGAGGCGGATGGCGCGCGTCGAGTCGTCGTTGCCCGGGATGACATAGTCCACGCCGTCCATGGAGTTGTTGGTGTCGACCACGCCGACCACCGGGATGCCGAGCTTCTTGGCTTCCGTCACGGCAATCTTGTGGAAACCCACGTCGATCACGAACACGGCATCCGGCACGCCGGACATGTCCTTGATCCCGCCCATGGCGCGCTCGAGCTTTTCAAGTTCGCGCGTGTACATGAGGGCTTCCTTCTTCGGCATCTTTTCTAGCGAGCCGTCCTCGCGCATCTGCTCGAGGTCCTTCAAGCGCTTCAGCGAGCTCTTGATGGTCTTGTAATTGGTCAGCATGCCGCCCAGCCAGCGCGTATCGACATACGGCATTCCGGCGCGGGCCGCTTCTTCCTTGATGATTTCGCGGGCCTGGCGCTTGGTGCCCACGAACAGGATGGTGCCCTTGTTCGCCGCCAGCTGACGCACGTACTTCAGCGCGTCCTGGTACATCGGCAGCGACTTTTCCAGGTTGATGATGTGGATTTTGTTGCGGGCGCCGAAGATGAATTGGGACATCTTCGGGTTCCAGAAGCGGGTTTGGTGACCGAAGTGCACCCCGGCTTCCAGCATTTGACGCATGGTGACAGACATTGAATACTCCAAGTTAAGGTTGACCTCCCCTCGCAAGACTGGGCCAAGTCACGGGCCAGACCTTAACGGTGCAAGGGTGTGGATTTGCCGGCTGGTTGATAACTGGGGCTTCCGAAAGCCGGCTAAAGTTCGAAAAGCCCATGATTATACGCAGAAAATTCCAAAATAATCAAGGCATTGATGGAGACTTGGCGCATTCTCGTCTTATTTGTGGTGCGGCTTGCCGCCTCGGCATTGATCTTGTGGGCGGTTTATCGCTACATCGGGATGATTTCTTTCATTCTTTCAATTCCGATTGCCGGCGTTCTAATGGCCAAACCCATCATTCTGGCAATCGAGAATTGGTTTTCTTGGGCACAAGACCAACCCCTGGAGAAGTTTCAGGGGGCGTATTACAACTTCGCCGGGGTGCAGATTCGCTGTTTCGAAGTCGGCAAGGAGTTGTGGATCGTGGACCGCGACCTGCTTGCGGTCATCGGCGAAAAGCCGTCCCTGATGCTTGAAAGCCTCTACAACGTCCACGAATACGACGAAATTCCCGACACCGGCTTTTCCGGTTTTTCGCCCGAAGGCGCGGAAAAGGTGCTCAAGGCCAGCAATCATCAGGAAGCCGGGCGCATGCTGTTGTGGCTTCAACGCGAGGTCTACAAGCCCCATGCCCGAAAACGCGAACTGGCGGCCGGGAGACGCTGACCGGCTTACGGCGCGTATTTCCTGATCAGGGCGTCCACCGGCGTCGGCACGCCGATTTCTCCCAGGTCCCCGTGGCCGACCCATTTCCACCCGGGGCCTTTGCCGGCCTCGCTGGCCCCCCGCAGCACGCGCACGATTGCCGGGTGGATGTCGAGTGAAAAGTGGGTGAATTCATGCCCGATGGGTTCGGCATGACCCACCAGGCGTCCCGCAGCGCCCGTGCGAGTCTCCAGCGCGGCAACGGCGTCTTTCCCGCATTCGACCTCGGGAAGGCTCCAGAGCCCGCCCCAGATTCCCCTGGGCGGACGTTTTTCCAGGAGAACCTTCCCCCGAAACAAGGCGACGATCATCTGGCAGGATTTCCGGGGACGCGCGGGACGCGCGGCACGCTGCGGGAACTCGGCAATGCGGCCGGTTCGTGCGGCGCCACACATGGATGCCAGGGGACAGCGCTCGCAGTCTGGCTTGCGCGGCGTGCACGTCGTCGCGCCCAGGTCCATTAATCCCTGGGTGTACGCCTCGAGATGCCGTGCAGGGAGCAATTGCCCGGCCAGCGCCCACAATTTGCGCTCGGTCGCCGCAGCCCCGCCCTCAGCGCCCACCATGAACACGCGGCTCAATACCCGCTTCACGTTGCCATCGAGAATCGCCGCGCGCGCTCCTGATGAGAAGACCGCAATGGCGGCGGCGGTCGATCGGCCGATGCCGGGCAATGTCTGCAGGGTCGCGGCATCTCGCGGCACCTGACCGCCGTGCGATGCCACGATTTTTTCGGCGGCTCGATGCAGATTGCGCGCACGGGCGTAGTAGCCCAGTCCGGCCCAAAGGGCCATCACGTCATCAGCCGGTGCCGCCGCAAGCTTTTCGACTGTCGGGAAACGGCGCATGAACGCCTGGTAACGGGGAATGACCGTGGCGACCTGAGTTTGCTGAAGCATGATCTCCGAGACCCAGATGCGGTAGGCGTCGCGCGTTTGCTGCCAAGGCAGGTCGTGCCGGCCGTGCCGGGCTTGCCAGGCGACGAGCCTGCGGCGGAATTTCGCCGCATCCACGGGTGATACCAATTGGGTCATCGCGGAATTCTGACACGCGATTCCACGCCTCCCGCGACGGCAAAACCGCGGCAATTCCAAGGCCAAACAGGAGGGGTTGCTATAATTCACTCCAAATCAAGACCTTAGCACTTCATTCGTGAATATCGTCCTCAAGTCCCCCGAAGAGATCGAAAAGATGCGCATCGCCGGCCGGTTGGCCGCGGAGGCGCTCGATTTCATCACTCCCCATGTGAAGCCCGGTGTCACCACCGGCCACCTGGACAAGCTCTGCCACGACTACATGGTCAACGAACAGAAGACCACGCCGGCCCCGCTCAATTACGCGCCTCCCGGGCACAAGCCGTATCCGGCATCGATTTGCACGTCGGTAAACCATCAGGTTTGCCACGGCATTCCGGGCGAGAAAATCCTGAAGCACGGCGACATCGTCAATATCGACATCACGGTCATCAAGGACGGCTACCACGGCGACACCAGCCGCATGTACTACGTGGGCGAGCCGTCGATCCAATCCAAGCGCCTGTGCGAAATCACCTATGAATCGATGTGGCGCGGCATCCGCAAGGTGAAGCCCGGCGCCCGGCTCGGCGACATCGGCCACGCCATCCAGTCGTTCGCGGAGAAAGCCGGCTACAGCGTGGTGCGCGAGTTCTGCGGCCATGGCATCGGCAAGAAGTTTCATGAGGACCCGCAAGTCCTGCACTACGGAAGGCCGGGTACCGGGCTCGAATTAAAGCCGGGCATGATCTTTACCGTGGAACCCATGATCAATGCGGGCCGCAAGGACATCCGCATGTTGAACGATGGCTGGACCGTGGTGACCGCCGACCACAGCCTTTCCGCGCAATGGGAACACACCGTGCTGGTCACGGAGGACGGCTTCGAGGTGTTGACCGTGTCGCCCGGCACGCCGCCGCCGCCGTCGGCGCCGTTGAACTAGCCGCTCCATGCGCGGGCGCTCGTCGCGCGCGGCGGCCTCGCGCAACCCCACCGCACCTGCCGGCGTCCCGACGCTGAACCTGGCGCTGCCCGCGGACCGGGCCGCGTACGTGAAATCCTGCCGCAGCGCGCTCGCCGAAGCCCGCGCCATGCTGAAGGCGGACTACGCCAAGCGCCCGCAACCCGACCGCATGCTGCGGCAGCACGCCTCTGCCGTCGACGCATTGATATCCAAGATTGCCGCCGATGTTCCGCTGCCGGCGCGCAATGCCATCGTCGCCGTGGGCGGCTACGGGCGCGGGTTCCTGTTTCCGTCCTCGGACGTGGATATCGTGATCCTCCAGCCGGCGCTTGGCGACGTACCCGCGAACAGCGCCATCGAAGCCTTTGTCGGGCTGCTGTGGGATGTCGGGCTCGAGCCGGGCATCGCAGTGCGGAACATCGACGAATGCGTGCAGGAAGCCGCCAAGGACCTGACCGTGGCCACCAGCCTGCTGGAGGCGCGGCACGTCTGGGGCGACGCGCCGGCAACGGCGCAGCTGGTCCAAACCTTGCGGGCCGCGCGCAATGTGCGCGCGTTCTGCGAGGCGAAGGTTGACGAGCAGCGCGCGCGCCATGCACGGCACAACGATGTGGCGCTGAACCTGGAACCCAACATCAAGGAGAGCCCGGGCGGTCTGCGCGACCTGCAAACCGTGATGTGGATCGCCCGCGCGGCGGGCCTGGGCGACGACTGGCACGACCTTGCCGAGCGTGGGCTGTTGAGCGAATTCGAGGCCAAGACAATCGCCAAATTGCGCCTCACGCTGCTGGACCTGCGCATCCGGCTCCATTACCTCGCCGGTCGCCGAGAAGACCGCCTGGTGTTCGACCACCAGAACACGCTGGCCGCCGAGATCGGGATCAAGGGCAATGAAAGCAAACGCGCCTCGGAGTTGCTGATGCAGCGCTATTACCTTGCCGCCAAGGGCGTCTGGCAACTCTGCTCGATCCTGATTCCCGCACTGATGGAACAAGTCGCCGCGCGAAAGAAGGACCAGGTCAGGAAGTTCGATTCCGAGTTTTCGTTGGTGAACGGCCATATCGCCGCCCAGGACATCACCGTGTTCGAGCGCGATCCGTTGGCGATCCTGCGCGCCTTCCTGGCGTTGCAGCGCGTGAAGGAGGCGGAGTTCTTCGATCCTGAAACGCTGCGCGCGCTGTGGCGCGCGGTGCAGCGCATCGACGCCCGGACGCGCGAGGACCCGGAAACCTGGCGGCTGTTCCTCGAGATGCTCCGCAGCGACAAGGTCACCTTCGCGCTGCGCCGGATGAGCCGCTACGGCGTGCTCGGGCAGCTCATCCCGGCATTCGGGAAGATCGTCGGCCAGATGCAGCACGACCTGTTCCATGTGTACACGGTCGATGAGCACATCCTGATGGTCATCCGCAACCTGCGCCGCCTGGTGCTGCCGCGTTTTGCGCACGAGTTTCCGTTCTGCCATGAGCTGGCGCGTGAGTTCGCGCGGCCCGAGGTGCTTTACCTTGCCGCGCTGTTCCACGACATCGCCAAGGGTCGGGGTGGAGACCATTCGGAACTCGGCAAGAAGGATGCACGCGCGTTCGCGCGCCGGCTGCCGTTGTCGTCCTATGACATCGACCTGGTCGCGTGGCTGGTGGAACACCACCTGCGCATGTCGACGGTGGCGCAGAAACAGGACCTCGGCGATCCGGACGTCATCTCGCAATTCGCGCAACTGGTCCGGGACGAGCGGCGCCTGACCGCGCTCTATCTCCTGACAGTGGCCGACGTGCGCGGCACCAGCCCGCACGTGTGGAACAACTGGAAGGCGCGCCTGCTCGAGCAGCTGTTTCGCGCCACGCGCCGCCTGTTGCGTGGCGATGCGGTCAATAACGAGCATTGGGTGGCCAACAAGCGCGCCGAAGCGCTGGCCATGATCCACCCGGGCCAGTCGTCTCCGGCCGAGCCGCCGCTCTGGTCGGTGGTCGACGAAAGCTATTTCCAGCGCTTCGACGCGGACGAAATGGCGTGGCATGCCAAGGAATGGAGCACCACAGCCAGCCGCGACGCGCCTTGTGTGCGGGTGCGCGCGGAATCCGGGGAAGGTGGCGAGGAGCGCCTCGATGTGCTGGTGATGGCGCCGGACCAGCCGGGGCTGTTCGCCCGCATCACGGGGTTCTTTGAAAAGCTGTCCTGCGACATCGTGGCGGCGCGCGTCTACACCACGCGCGACGGTTTTGTGATCGACCAGTTCCAGGTGCTTCCCAAGACCGCCCTCCGGGTGGCCGAGGCGATCGCCCATATTGAGCGCAAGCTGCCGGAGTGCCTTGGCGCGGGAAAGCCGCCGCCTTCGCCTGTATCCGGCCGACTGGCCCGCCAGGTAAGGCATTTTCCGATTCCCCCGGAGATCGCGCTAAACCGCTCGCGCCGCGCGCCGTTCTGGGAACTTTCGATCACCTGCGCAGACCGGCCGGGCCTGCTATCTGCCATTGCGCGCGTGCTGGTGGATCAACACATCGACTTGCACGATGCGCGCATCACCACGCTGGGCAGCCGCGCGGAAGACGTCTTTGTCATCATGCACAAGCAATTGGGCGAAGACGGCTTTGATGCCGCGCTGAAGGCCGCTCTTCTGTCTTCCGTCAAGGCCTAGCGCCTGAATCGCGCAGGCAGCGTTTCCAACCTGCGCGCCGGTGCTGCGCGGGGAGCCCGCGATGCCGGGCCGTCTGGCTAGGGCGCCGGCTTCCGCTCGCTCAGGCGCAACCAGCCGCGGACCACCCGGTACAGGTACCAGACGAACACGGCGGCGGGCCCCAGCCACAGGACCAGCATGCCGATGCCGGCGGTGAGCAGGCCGATCACCCAGAAGATCGTCCACGCGATGAGCGCCCACAGGATCCCCCACCAAAAGGTGCGAGAAAGCCAACTGTAGTGGGACTCCAGCCAGGTGCCGGAGACATCCGGCCGTTTCACGTGGCCGACAATCATGGCAATGATGGCCAGCGTCCAGAACGTGAACGGCGCCAGCGCATGCAGGCCGTAGTTGATATGCACCAGGCCGACCTGGTCGCTGACATCGCGGCCTGTCTGGTTATTGTCGAAAGTGTCCGGCATGTTTGCCTCCTGAAAGAGCTGGGAAAGACGGAATGCCCTAGTCGTCGTCGACGCCGGCCAGTTCCGGGAACAGCACCTCGGTGAACCCCAGGTGGGTCATGTCGTTCATGCGCATGGGATAGAGGATGCCATCGAGGTGGTCCACTTCATGCTGCACCACGCGCGCATGGAACCGGTCCACCGTGCGGTCGATCGGGTGGCCGTGGGCGTCGAACCCGGTGTAGCGCAACCTTGCCGCGCGCGAGACCTTGCCGCGCAGGCCCGGAACGGAAAGGCAGCCTTCCCAATCCTCCGCGCGTTCATCGCCCAGCGGCGTGAGAACCGGATTGATGAGGACAGTGAAGGGAATCCGTTCGCGCCCGGGATAACGCGGGTTGTCTCCGACCTCGAAAATCACGACCCGCACATTCTCGCCAATCTGCGGCGCGGCCAGTCCTGCGCCGTTCGCCGCGATCATGGTCTCCCGCATGTCCTCCAGCAGGCGCTGGAGTTCGGGGGAACCGAACTTGTCGTCCGGCCACGGCCTGGATTTCTCGAACAGGCTGGGTGTGCCCATTTTCAGGATGGGGCGCACCGCCATCAGGCCGGCCCCCGCTCGTCCGCCGGCAACGCCGCATGCATTCCCACGGCGCATGCAAGGATGGCGCGCACTTTCTCCATGCCGGCGGCCAGCACCTGGTCGGCATCGGCCAGCTTGATGCCGTCCGCAGAGGTACCCAGACCCGCCGCATGATTCATGGACAGCGCCAGCGTGGCGTAGGAGAGCTTGCGCTCGCGCGCCAACGCCGCCTCGGGCATCGTGGTCATGCCCACCAGCGCGCAGCCGTCGCTCCTCAACTTGAGGATCTCGGCGCGGGTTTCCAGCCGGGGGCCTTGGGTGACGCCCAACGTCCCGCCGTCGATCACGCTGATCCTGGCCGCGCGCCCGGCGTCCAGAATCAGCCTGCGCGCGCGTGGGCAGAAGGGCTCCGTGAAATCGACGTGGGTGACCGGCTCACCCCCTTCAAAGAAGGTGTGCTTGCGCCCGTGGGTATAGTCGATCACCTGGTCCGGGACCGCCAACGCCCCCGGCACCATCGTGTCCGCTATGCCGCCGACCGCGTTCACCGCAAGAATGCGCGTCACGCCGGTCTCGGCCAGCGCCCAGACATTCGCGCGGTAATTGACCTCGTGTGGCGCATACGAGTGCGCGTAGCCGTGCCGCGCCAGGAACACCATCTCCGCCTCGCCGATCCTCCCGAACGTCAGGTGCCCCGACGGCTCCCCGTACGGGGTGCGCACCACCTCGCGGTGCGTGATGGTGAGGTTGGCCAGGTTGGTCAGGCCGGTGCCACCGATGATCGCCAGCATGGCGCCGCCTAGCCTTCCCGCTTCGCCCAGATGGCCGGCAGGTTGCGCCAGGCGCCGGACACGTCCATGCCGTAGCCGAAGATGAACCGGTTCGGCACGGTGAGCCCGACGTATTTCGCTTTCAGCGGCTTTTGTGCGTTCTTCTCCGCCCCGTAGTCCTTGACGCAAAACACCGCGCACTCCACGCTCAAGGCGCCCTGGCTCTTCAACAATTCAACGATGGCGGCCAGCGTGACGCCCTCGTCGAGGATGTCATCGAGCAGGAGCACGTGGCGGCCCTTGACGTTGTCGCGCGGCGTCACGCGCCAGGTGAGATGGGTGCCGACGGTCTTCTCCCCGTAGCGCGAGGCCTGCACGATGTCGAAGTCCATCGGGAAATCGAGTTGGGGCATGAGCTGCCCGGCAAACACCACGGCGCCGCCCATCACCCCCAGCACCAGCGGGTTCTTGTCCGCATAGTCCTGGTTCAACTGGCGCGCCACCTTGGCAGTGGCCGCATTGACCTGCTCGGCGGTGAACAGGATCTCGGATTCGGTCAGCAGTGCGCGGGCATCGTCTGCGTTCATGGCGGGATCAGCCTTTCTTGAATTTTTGCGTGGCGAGGAACTGCGAGAAGGGCTTGCCGACCTCCGGATGCTTCATGCCCAGCGCGATGGTGGCCTTCAGGTACCCCAACTTGGAACCGCAGTCGTAGCGCGTGCCCTCGAATTCGTACGCGAAGATGTCCTGCTTGCCCAGCAACGCGGCGATGCCGTCGGTCAACTGGATTTCCTTGCCCACGCCGCGCTGGATCTTTTCCAGGTACCCGAAGACTTCCGGCGTCAGGATGTAGCGGCCCACCACCGACAGCGTCGACGGCGCATCCTCTGGCTTCGGCTTTTCGACAATGCCGGAAAGCTGGTGAACGCGCTCGCCCGCCTTCTTCGACACCGGCTTGGCATCGACGATGCCGTAGGACGAGGTCTCGCGGCGCTCGACGTTGACCACGCCGAGGATCGAGGCGTGCCGGGCTTCGTACTGCTCGACCATCTGTTTCATGACCGACGTCCGGGCATCGATGAGGTCGTCGGCCAGGATGACTGCGAACGGCGCGTCACCCACAAGATGCTTGGCGCACAGCACGGCGTGCCCGAGGCCGAGTGCTTCAGCCTGCCGCACGTACACGTACTGCACACCCGGCGGCAGCATGTCGCGCACATCCTGCAGGAGCTTGTGCTTGCCCTTTTCCGCAAGCTCGGATTCGAGCTCGTAAGCCTTGTCGAAGTGGTCCTCGATGGTGCGTTTTCCCCGGCCAGTGACGAAGATCATTTCGGTGATGCCCGCCGCGGCGGCTTCCTCGACGGCGTACTGGATCAGCGGCTTGTCCACCACCGGCAGCATCTCCTTCGGGCTCGCCTTGGTGGCCGGGAGGAAACGGGTGCCGAGTCCGGCGACGGGAAATACGGCCTTGGTAACGCGCTTGGCGGGTTTGCTTTTCATGGGGCGTTCGTCGAGTCCAGCATGGAGCGGAATTCTGCCTCATCCAGCACCCTCACGCCCAATTCCTTCGCCTTGTCCAGCTTCGAACCGGCCTCGGCCCCCGCGAGCACGAAATCGGTCTTCTTCGACACGCTTCCGGATACCTTTGCACCGGCGCCCTCGAGCATCGCCTTCGCTTCATCGCGCGTCAGCCCGGGCAAGGTGCCGGTGAGCACCACGGTCTTTCCCGCGAAGGGCCCACTGGCGGCCGCCGCCACCGGGGCGCCTTCCGGCCAGGTGATGCCGACGGCCCGCAGTTGCTCCACCGCCTCGCGGTTGTGCGGCTCGTCGAAAAACCTGCGGATGCTCTCGGCCACCACGGGGCCGACATCGCGGACCTGCAGCAATGCATCGAGCGGCGCGGCGATGATCGCGTCAAGGGCGCCGAAATGGCGCGCCAGATCGCGCGCGGTGGCCTCCCCCACGTGCCGGATGCCGAGGCCGAACAGGAATCGCTGCAGTGTCGTCGACTTGCTCTTGCCGATGGCCTCGACCAGGTTGCCCGCCGATTTCTCCCCCATGCGCTCGAGTTCCGCCAGGGCGGCAACGCCCAGCCGGTAGAGGTCCGCCGCATTGCGGATGACCTTGTGGTCGACCAGCTGTTCCACCAGCTTGTCACCGAGGCCTTCGATGTCCATGGCACGGCGCTGCGCGAAATGCAGGATCGATTGCTTGACCTGCGCCGGGCAGATGAGGCCGCCCGTGCAGCGCGCCACGGCCTCGCCTTCAAGCCGGACGATCGCCGAACCGCATTGCGGGCAGGTTGTGGGCATCAGGAACGCCTTCGCATCCTTCGGTCGCTTCGCTTCGATGACCGCGGCGACCTCGGGAATCACGTCTCCCGCGCGCCGCACGATGACGGTGTCACCGATCATCAGGCCCTTGCGGCGGATTTCGTCTTCGTTGTGTAACGTTGCGTTCGATACCGTGGTGCCGCCGACAAACACGGGCTTGAGCCGCGCCACCGGCGTGATGGCGCCGGTGCGACCGACCTGGACATCGATGCCCAACAGCTCCGTGGTGGCCTCCTCGGCCGGAAACTTGTGCGCGATGGCGAAGCGCGGCGCGCGCGAGACAAACCCGAGCCGCTGCTGCGAGTCGATACGATTGACCTTGTACACCACGCCGTCGATGTCGTAGGGCAGCGTGAGACGCCTTTCGCCGAGCGCCTGGTAATAGCCGCGCAGTCCCTCCGCGCCCCTCACCACGCGGCGTTCACGCGACACCGGAAACCTCAAGGACTCCAGCACGTCCATCTGCGCCGAATGCGTCGGGGGAAGCGCGATGCCCTCGACGGCGCCCAGGCCGTAAGCGAAGAAGCTCAGGGGCCGCTGGGCCGTGAGCCGCGGGTCGAGTTGCCGCAGCGATCCGGCCGCCGCATTGCGCGGGTTGACGAACTGCTTTTCGCCGCGCGCGGCCTGGCGCGCGTTGAGCGCGTTGAAATCCTTGCGCAGCATGAGCACCTCGCCGCGCACCTCGAGGCGCGCCGCCTGCGAATCGACCGACAGCGGAATGGCCTTCACCGTGCGCAGGTTTTGCGTCACGTCCTCGCCGACGGAGCCGTCGCCGCGCGTGGCGCCCTGCACGAACAATCCCCGCTCGTACGTGAGGCTGATGGCGAGGCCGTCGTATTTGGGCTCGCACGCGTACTCGATGTCGGCATCGGCCTCCAGCCCCTCGCGGCAGCGGCGGTCAAAGGCGGCCAGGTCGTCGTCGGTGAAGGCGTTGCCGAGGGAAAGCATCGGCACGCGGTGCGTGACCTCGGCGAATTCCTCGAGCGGCTTGGCACCGACGCGCTGTGTCGGGGAATCCGGCGTGGCCAGCTCCGGATGCGCCGCCTCCAGCGCCTTGAGCTCATGAAACAGCCGGTCCCAATCCGCATCGGCGATGGTGGGCTGGTCGAGGACGTAGTAATTGTGGTTGTGCTGTTCGATCTCGCGCTTGAGTTGCGCGATGCGGGCGGCGGGCGGCGGCGTTGCCGCATCGGCACCCATGGGGCGCTCAGGCGTACAGCCGCAATGCCGCCGCGCTGCCCGGCACGATTTCGCGCGCGTCCATGGTGCGCTCGATTTCCGCGATGGTCGCCGCAATGGCCTTGCGGCCGTTGGCCGTCAGCGGGCGCTTGTTGTCGTCGACCACCTCGCCGCCGAGCGTGTCGGCGTAGCGCAGGGCTTCAGCCATCATGCGCTCGAAGGTGCCCACCGGATCGAGCGTGCGCGGCACATCGAGCGCGAAGGTGAGCCCGGTCAGGTAGGCGCCGGCCTGCTTGATGCCGGGCGGTTCCTGCGAATTCATGTTGCGCAGCGTGTACTCAAGGTGCCCCTTGTCGTCGCGCCTGGCGTACTCGCCCATTTCCATCGGCGCCATGCCGGACGCTTCGGCCAGCCCGCGGACCTTGGTGGTGGCAAAGGTCACGCCATTCTTGCCGATGATGTTGATGGCGATCTCGATGTCCGATTCCGCACAGAGCTTGTCCACATCGAGCGCGCGACGCTCCGCCGCCGCCACATCCTCGCGCTGCGAGACGGCGCCGACCTCGTTGGCAAAATCGGACACCAGCCGGTCGAAGGCGCGGATGGTGGAGGGCTCCGTGGGGCCGCGCCGGCTGGCCAGCTGCAGGCCCACGCGCAATTCGCGGTAGGCGGCTTCGTCATCCGAGTTGTCGTCCACCGGTTGCCAGACGCCGTTGACCAGCCCTTCCCAGCGGATCTCGTCGGACAGCCCGCGCGTGCGTTCGACGGCCGGCCAGATGCGCTCGATCGGCAGCGGGACGTCGGCCAGGATCAGGGCCACGGTGTCGATCTGCCCGTGGATGATGGGCGCGTCCACGCCGGGCAGGGCCACCGGAACGGTCGGCGCATCGGCCAGCGGCGCGAGGTGGCCTTCGGCGATGTCGTCGCCGCGCGCGGCCCGCACGTCGCCAATCGAGGGCTCGACGCGGTCGCCCATCAGCACATCCTGGTGCGGCGCGCCGAACGCGCGTTCGACCTTCTTCTTGTGCTTGGCTTCCTGCCAGTAGTTGTAGCCCATCACCGCGATCGCCAGCAGCACCGCGCCGATGGCCAAGCCGATTTGAAGATCGCTCATGGGGTTCCTAGCTCCGCAGCACCAAATCATGGAAACCAAGCACCGGCGCGCCTTTCGGGGCATTTTCGGCTGGAAAGCCTTGCCAGTGCTTGAGTTTCATATCTCGCGATGCCGCTTAAGCCGCCGCGGCCACGGGGGCCGCCGCGAATTTCTTGGCCGCGTGGATATCCACCTCCACGATACGCGAAACCCCCGGCTCGTTCATGGTCACGCCCACCAGCTGCTCGCCCATTTCCATCGTCACCTTGTTGTGGGTGATGAACAGGAACTGGGTGGACGAGGACATCTTCTTCACCAGGTCGCAGAAGCGGTCGGTGTTGGAATCGTCCAGCGGCGCGTCCACCTCGTCGAGCAGGCAGAACGGCGCCGGGTTGAGCTTGAAGAGCGAAAACACCAGCGACAGCGCGGTCAGCGCCTTCTCGCCGCCCGAGAGCAACTGGATCGACTGGTTCTTCTTGCCCGGCGGCTGCGCGAACACCTGCAAGCCGGCGTCGAGGATCTCCTCGCCGGTCAGCCGCAGGTAGGCGTTGCCCCCGCCGAACAGCGACGGGAACAGTTCCGTGAAGTTCTTGTTGACCGTGTCGAAAGTGGTCTGCAGCAGGTCGCGCGTTTCGCGGTCGATGCGCTTGATGGCCGCCTCGAGCGTGGCGACCGCCTCGTGCAAGTCCTGCGATTGCGCGTCGAGGAACGCCTTGCGCTCCGACGCCTGCTCCAGCTCGGCCAGCGCCGCCAGGTTCACCGCGCCCAATTCCGCAATGGCGGCGTTGAGACGGTTGATTTCGGCCTGGTACGCCGTGGAGCGCGTCTTTTTCTCGACGGTCTCCGCGAGTTCCTCGAGGTTGGCGCCGGATTCCTCCAGCTGCCGCGTGAAGTTTTCCTCGTTGATGCGCGCTTCCTGCTCCTTGAGCTTCAGCTCGTTGATGCGGTCGCGCAGCGGCTGCAGCGATTTCTCGATCGCGCTCTTGCGCTCTTCCAGCTCCCGGAGCTTTCCGGAGGCCGAGTCCATGGCCTCGCGCGCGGCGGCCAGCGCCTTTTCGCGTTCGGCACGCTGCGCGACAGCCGCCTGCAGGCGTTCCTGGATGTTGCCTTCCTTCAGCCCCTCGAGCTCGGCCGCGAGGGAGGTCTGGCTCGCGGCCATCAATCCCGCGCGCCTCACATAGTCGGCCACCATGTCGCCGAGCGACTTGATCTTGTCGTGGCAGGAACGCTCGAAATAATTGGCCTCCTGCACCGCGCGCTCCGCCTGGTTCACGCGCTCGCGCGATTCGTTCAGGGCGGACTCGGCCGCGGCCTGGGCCTTCTCGAACTCCATGAGCTTGTCGGTCAGTTCGGCGATCCGGTTGCCGCTTTCCTCCATGCGTGCCTGCGCCTCGGCCAGCTCGCCGCGCTCCTTTTCGATTTCGAGGTCGATCCCGGCCAGTTCCTCGCGGATCGCCGTCCGCCGGCCTTCCGCCTGCTCGGCCGCCTGCGCCAGCTTCAACGCCTCCATCGACAGCGCATGCTCGCGGTTCTTCTTGTCCGCGGCATCCGCGCGCATGGTCTTCAGGGCTTCGCGCGTGGACGTCAACTTGTCCTCGATCGACCGTTGCTCAGACTCCAGCGCATGCCGGGCTTCGATCTTTCCCGGCAACTCGGTCTTGAGCGACTCGATTTCGCGCTGGCGTTGCAGCACGCCATGCAATTCGGACTGCGGGCCGTGGAACACCAGCCCGTGCTGGCTATACAGGTGGCCGTTGGCGGATACCAGCACCGCGCCGAACGGCAGCGCCTTCATCTGCGCCGCGGCCTGCGCCTCGTTCTCCAGCACGAACACATTGGCCAGCGCCTCGCGCACGAAGGGCAGGACCGCCGGGTTCTCCGCCGTCACCCAATCGGACAGGGGCGTGAATCCTTCCGCGCGGGCCGCTGCAGGAGAACCGTTCTCGAAAAACAACGCCACGCTGCCGGGCGGCGGATCCCCGGCGATGCGCGCAATGGCGGCCGGATCGGCCATCTTGATCGCGTTGAGTTTCAGGCCCAGCGCCGATTCCAGCGCGTCTTCCCAGCCCTGCTTCACCTTGACCGATTGCCACAGGCGCGGCGCGCTGTCGAGTTGGTACTTGGCCAGCCACATGGCGAGCCGGTTGTTGTTGTCCAGCCGCGCCTGCTGGTTCTGCAGCGCCAGCAGCGCCGCCTCGATGCGCGCCAGTTCGCGCGTGGCGTGCCCGATGTCCTCGATGGACTTGTTGCGCGCCTTTTCCAGGTCCGCCAGTTGAACTTCCGACGCGTGCAGCTGTTCGTCGAGGTGGGCCAGTTGCTCGGCCACTTCCGCGCGCTCGGCGGCCACCTGCTCGATGGCATCCTTGTCCGGCACCACAAGGTTCATGTTCTCGGTGGTGAGCCGGTTCTTGCGCTGCTCCAGTTGCGAAAGGATCTTGAGCGCGTTGGCTTCCGCAGCGGTGTCGAGCGCCTGGCCGGCTTCCGCATTGCGGACCTCGTTCTCGGCCGCGCGCGTGGCGGCCATCGCGGCCTTCACCTTTTCCTCAAACGCGGGGACCGCGTCGCGCACAATGCCCACGTTGGCGCGCGCGCTGGACACCTTGTCGATGCCGCTCGCCAACTCGAGGTGCCAGCGCTCCAGCTCATTGGCGGTGGCCTCGCGGTTCAATTCGATCTCGGCCATCTGCTGGACCACGCCCTCGATCTGCGCGGTCAGGCGCCGACGGTTCTCGCCCAGGTAGTTGATTTCCTGTTCCAGCTGCATGACCGCGGTGTTGGCCTCGAACATGGCGCTTTGCGCGGCGGTGAGCTGGTCGGTTTCCGCGTAGTGGTCCTGGCGCAGTTTGTCCAGCGCCATTTCGGATTCGCGCAGCTTGGCGATCTCGCCCTCCACGCCGGATTCCGCCTTGACGATTTCGTTCGCATAGCGGTTCCGCGCCGCCGTCATCTCGCGCTGGCGTGTGAAGGCCCACAAGTTTTCGTTGAGCTTCAGCTCGTTGTTGAACTCGTGGTACTTCGCCGCCACCGCCGCCTGCTCGGTGAGCTTCTCGACCTGCTTGTCCAGTTCGGAGAGGATGTCCGAGACGCGATTGAGGTTTTCCTTCGAATCCTCCAGCCGCGCCTCGGTTTCCTTGCGGCGCTCGCGGTACTTCGACACGCCGGCGACTTCCTCCAGGAACACGCGCAGCTCCTCGGGTTTCGAGGTGATCACGCGCGAAATCATGCCCTGCTCGATGATCGCGTAGGCACGCGGGCCGAGGCCGGTGCCGAGGAACATGTCGGTGATGTCGCGGCGGCGCACGTGCTGGCCGTTGATGTAGTAATCCGAATTGCCGTCGCGCGTGAGCACGCGCTTGACGGAGATCTCCGAATACGCGCCCCACTGCCCGCCGATGCGGCCGAGGGAATTGTCGAACACCAGTTCCACCGAGGCGCGCCCGCCCGGCTTGCGCGTGCTCGAGCCGTTGAAGATCACGTCCTCCATCTTCTCGCCGCGCAGGTGCTTGGCGGAGGATTCGCCCAATACCCAGCGCACCGCATCGATGACGTTTGACTTGCCGCAACCGTTGGGACCGACGACGCCGACCAGTTGGCCGGGCACTGCAATATTGGTGGGATCGACAAAGGATTTGAAACCGGCGAGCTTGATGTGATTCAGACGCACTTGTATTCCGCTCTGTTCTTGTCCAGCCGCGCGGTTCGCGCGGCTTCAAATTGTGGAAAACCCGCGACGGCATTGCACCGCGCGGGTCTCATGAAATAATCCGCTCCGATTTTAACTGATCGCATTTTGCAAATTCCAAACGGGCGACGGATTCCCATGCCGAAAAAAGAAACTACTTCAACAAAACGCGCCAACTCCTTGACCGGCCGCGGCGCGCTGGCCAAGCTCACCCTGCTGGGCGCCACACCCACCGTGCGGCCGTCCAAGGCGCTGGAGACCTTTCCCAATCCCAATCCGGACCGCGATTTCCTGATCCACATGGAGATCCCGGAATTCACCTGCCTGTGTCCCAAAACCGGCCAACCGGACTTCGCCACGCTCTACCTCGACTACATCCCGGGCCCGCGCTGTGTCGAACTGAAGAGCCTGAAGCTCTACATCTGGTCGTTCCGCGATGAAGGCAAATTCCATGAGGCAGTCACCAACGAGATTCTGGACGACATCGTCAAGGCCATACGCCCCCGATTCGCGAGGCTCACGGCAAAATTCTGGGTGCGCGGCGGCATTTTCACCACCATCGTCAGCGAGCACCGCGAAAAGGGATGGAAGGGCAACCTGCATTTGCTCGAGCGCCCGGCAACCCCATCATCAGGACATCCCGGCGTTTCGTCCGCGTATTGAAATTGGTATTAAAAAACTATTCCTGACGATTATTTAGTATCACCTTTTGCATATTTCGCTTGTGCGATTTGTCATAGTTCCTAGAATCGGCTCCAGTTCCACCCACCGAAAAGGAAAGATGATGAATGCACGTGTCGTTTTGTTCATGGCTGCAGTCCTCGGGTTTGCCATGCCCGCCACGGCCCAGCAATTGGGCGGTTACATCGGCGCTTCCGCCACCGCCTCGCGCGCCTCGAACCTCTCCGCCGGCGAAGTGAACGACTTCCTCGCCCAGGCGGGCTATCGCAATCCCAGCACCTCGGTGGACCGCAAGGATTCCGGATTCAAGGTGTTTGGCGGCTACGCGTTCACCCCGCAACTGGCCATCGAGTTGGCGGAATCCGACATCGGTGAGTTTTCCACCCGCACCACCGTCACCGGCGGCTCGGTGGACGCAAGCTATCGCGCAAAGGCCACCAGCCTGGATGCCGTACTGTCCGCGCCGGTGAACGACGCCCTGAGCGTTTTCGGCCGCCTGGGCCTGGCGCGCACGCGCACCGACGCCCGCTTCGCGTCCACCGGCATCGTCGGGCTGCAATTCACGCAGGCAGAACGCAAGAAAACTGCGCCGCACTTCGGCATCGGTCTCCAATACGCGATTGCCAAGGAATGGGCCATCCGCGCTGAACTTGAGCGTTTTGCCAAGCTGGGCGACGATTCGACCGGCGGAGAATTGCGCACCGCCACCTATTCTCTGGGGGTCGTCTACCGGTTCTGATTCCGCGCCCGCCCCGGAAGGCTCTTTAACCATCCGGGGCGGGATGGCGTTTCGATCCAGGATCCGCGCCCGCTGTACGATCAGACTTCGAAGTTGCCTGGCACCGGAACCCCGGAATACTCAAACGCCTGACACACCACGCTACTGTAAGATCAATTCGACAAGCTCTCTCCAATGAAGACGGCCACCCTGTTCAAAGCGCCCTTCGGGCTCCTGATGCTTGCCGTCGCAAGTCCGTGTCATGCCGTGCCGCCGGAGGAGCCGCAGTTCTACGCCGGCGTGGCGCCAAGCACGTCGGTGACGTCCAACCTGACGGCCCACGCGGTCAACAACGCGCTCATTGCAGCCGGGTACGGCAATCCGGCCACGGTGGTGGACCGCCGCGACAACGGTTTCAGGTACTTCGTCGGATACTCATTTTCACCGTTCGTGGCACTTGAGCTCGCCGAGCTCGACATCGGCAATTTCTCGACGCGGACCCAGGTCACTTCCGGATCGGTCAACGCCACTTACTTGGTCAAGGCCTCCAGCCTGGACCTGCTGCTTTCATGGCCGCTCGATGACCAGTTCACCGTGTTTTCGCGCGGCGGCGTTTCCAACACCCGCATGGATGCGCGCTTTTCGTCGACCGGGCTGGTTCAGCTCGCGTATCAACGCGCAAAGAAGGATCACGTGGCCTCGCACTTCGGCGTCGGCGTGCAATATGACTTCACGCGGTTTTTCGCGTTGCGCGCGGAGGTGGAACGCTTCCCCAAACTGGGCGATGAGTCCACCGGCGGCGACCTTCGGCTGACGACCTTTTCGGCGGGCGTGACCGTCAGGTTCTAGCGCCGCCGCCGTCCCTGACCGCCGACACCAGGCCTGCGGCGACGATCAACGCGCCGCCAAGGGCGTCGGTCGTCCTCAGCACCTCGCCCGCGAGGACGTGCGCCGCGATCGCCGCCACGATCAATTCAACCAGCAGGATCACCGCGGCGCGATTGGCCGCCACCACGGTCAAGCCATGCTGCATCGCGATCGCCGTCGCCAGCAGCAGCCCGCCCATGACCACAATCCAGGTTGCGTTGCCGGCGACCAGGCCGGGCCAATCGCCCACGTTCGGTTGGAGCAGCAGCGCCGCCGGCGCCGCGATGACCAGCACGCCGATGCAGGCCGCCAGCCCTTTCGCCATGGCGGTGGCGGCCTGCGCGCGCCGAACCAGCACATTGGTCACCGCGAAACAGAAGCCGGAGGCGAGCGCGATCCATTCAAATCCGTTGCTTGGCAGCGGCGCGCCGAGCTCGGGGCGCCAGAGCATGATGAGCGCACCGACCATGGCGATGGCGATCACCCACACGCCGCGCGCGTCGAGCTGCTCGCGCAACAGGACCCGCGCAAGTGGCACCGTCCACACCGGCGCGAGATAGAACAGCAATACCACGCGCACCACTTCGGTTCCCGTGGCGGCAAACAGGAATCCGACGTTGGACAAGCCGGCAAAGAGCGCGATCGGGCCCATGTCGCGGACATGCCCGGGCAATTCACGCAGGGCGCGCG
>CAZTYC010000029.1:12282-20350 GCA_964617435.1 uncultured Burkholderiales bacterium | reverse complement strand
CCGACATCTCGCGCGTGCCGATCATGATCGACAGCTCCAAGTGGAGCGTCATCGAGGCGGGCTTGAAGTGCGCGCAGGGCAAGTGCATCGTCAACTCCATTTCCATGAAGGAAGGCGTTGAGGAATTCAAGCGCCATGCCAGGCTCGCGCGCCGCTACGGGGCCGCCGTGATCGTGATGGCCTTCGACGAAACGGGCCAGGCCGACACCTATGCGCGCAAGACGGAAATCTGCCGGCGCTCCTACGACATCCTGGTGAACGAGATCGGCTTTCCGGCTGAGGACATCATCTTCGACCCCAACATCTTCGCCATCGCCACCGGCATCGAGGAGCACGCCACCTACGGCGTCGATTTCATCCGCGCCACCGAATGGATCCGCAAGAACCTGCCGGAAGCCAAGGTGAGCGGCGGGGTGTCGAACGTCTCGTTCTCCTTCCGCGGCAACGATCCGGTGCGCGAGGCCATCCACACCGCCTTCCTGTACCACGCCGGCAAGGCGGGCATGACGATGGGCATCGTCAACGCCGGGCAGCTGGGCGTGTACGACGAGATCCCGAAGGACCTGCTCGAGCGCGTCGAGGACGTGCTGTTCAACCGCCGCGCTGACGCCACCGAGCGCCTGGTGGAATTCGCCGAGCAGTTCAAGGGGCAGAAGAAGGAGCAGATCGAGGACCTCGCCTGGCGCAGCGAACCGGTGGAAAAGCGCCTGTCGCACGCGCTGGTGAAGGGCATCACGCAGTACATCGTCGAGGACACCGAGGCGTGCCGGCTCAAGGTCGCGGCCGAGGGCGGCCGGCCGATCAACGTCATCGAAGGTCCCTTGATGGACGGCATGAACGTGGTCGGCGACCTGTTCGGCGCCGGCAAGATGTTCCTGCCGCAGGTGGTGAAGTCCGCGCGCGTGATGAAGCAGGCGGTGGCCCACCTGGTGCCGTTCATCGAGGAGGAAAAGCGCCTGATGGGCAGTGCGGACGCGAAGGCCAAGGGCAAGATCGTCATGGCCACCGTGAAGGGCGACGTCCATGACATCGGCAAGAACATCGTCGGCGTGGTCATGCAATGCAACAACTTCGAGGTCATTGACCTGGGCGTGATGGTGGCCTGCGACAAGATCCTCGACACTGCGGAAAGAGAAGGCGCGGACATCGTGGGACTCTCCGGCCTGATCACACCCTCGCTCGAGGAAATGTCGCACGTGGCCAAGGAAATGGCGCGGCGCGGCATGACGCAACCGTTGCTGATCGGCGGCGCGACGACCTCGCGCACGCACACGGCGGTCAAGATCGAGCCGCACTACGCAAATCCGGTGGTGTGGGTGCCGGACGCCTCGCGCGCGGTGGGCGTCTGCAGCAACCTGCTGTCCGAGGACCTGCGCGACGGGTACGTCAAGTCGGTGCGCGAGGATTATGTGAAAGTGCGCGAGCAACACGCGCACAAGCAGGGCGTCAAGCTGGTTTCGCTCGAAGCGGCGCGCGCCAACGCGGCGCCGATCGACTGGTCCGGTGATGCCCCGCCCAAGCCGGCATTCCTCGGCGCGCGCGCATTGAAGAACTTTGCGCTCGAGGAGCTGGTGCCGTTCATCGACTGGAGCCCGTTCTTCCAGACCTGGGATCTGGCCGGGAAGTACCCGCAGATCCTCGAGGACGATGTCGTCGGCGCGGCGGCGCGCGAAGTGTTCGGCCACGCGCAAAAAATGCTCGACCAGATCGTCAAGGGCCGGTGGCTCACGGCCAACGCGGTGTACGGTTTCTGGCCCGCCAACCGAAAGGGCGACAGCATCGAAGTGTACGCGGACGAGGCGCGCGACAAGGTGCTTGCCACCTTCCATCACCTGCGCCAGCAGAATGAAAAACCGCCGGGCAACCCCAACCTGTGCCTGGCCGACTTCATCGGCCCCGCCGGCGTGCCCGATTACCTCGGCGCGTTCGCCCTCACCGCGGGCCTCGGCTGCGAGGAACGCGTGAAGGCGTTTGAAGCGCGCGGCGACGACTACAACGCGATCCTGCTCAAGGCGCTGGCCGACCGGCTGTCCGAGGCGTTCGCCGAATGCCTGCACGCCAGGGTGCGGCGCGATTCATGGGGCTATGCGCCGGACGAGGCGCTCGGCGCCGAGGATCTGATCGCGGAAAAGTACCGGGGCATCCGCCCCGCACCCGGCTACCCGGCGTGCCCTCAGCACAGCGAGAAGGGCGCGTTGTTTGCGCTGCTCGGGGCGCCGGAAAAAGCCGGCGTGTCGCTGACCGAATCCTTTGCCATGTGGCCCGCGGCTGCGGTGTCCGGGTTCTATTTTTCCCATCCGCAGGCGCGCTATTTCGCCGTCGGCAAGATCGGCGCGGACCAGCGCGACGACTACGCCGCCCGCAAGGGATGGGATCTCGCCACCGCCGAGCGCTGGCTCGCCCCCAATTTGTAACGGACCTTAGCCTCGCATTCCCATGAAGGACATCGTGATCAGCGTCGTTTTGATTCTCGCCGCCGCCATCCCCGGCGCGTGGCTTGCCTGGGTCGCGCTCACCGCACTCGGGTTGAGCGGCGTCCCGCTCGCAGTCCTAAGCGCGGTCCTCGCCATGGTTCTGGCCACGGCGCTCTATGCGGTGTTCACATCGGCCCTGCGGTCGTTGGGCTGGTCGCCCGGCAAGTAGGCCGCGCCCCGCGTTCAGTTCACCGGGTGTGCCGCGCGAGGGGGGTGCGCAGGAGGCGCGCGGCCAACGCGGCAGCCATCACCGGCAACCACACCCACAACACTTCCGAGCGCAGTACGCGCACGCCGGCATTGCCGAAAAAGCGTTCCAGGCTGAGCGGCGACACCTCGATCCCCCGCCACGCAGCGGACAGGCGCGCCTCGGTGAGCGGCCAGAACAACGCCACCCCCATGCCGCCGTTGGTCATCATGTCGAGCAGCGGATGCGACACGGCTGCGACGAAGATGAACAGTGCGGCGGTGAACGGAGGCGCGCGCAATTGTCGCGCAACCAGGCACGCCGCAAACGCCAAGGCGGCCGCGAAGGTGATCGAATGTGTGAACCCGCGATGCCCGAAGGCATCGTGATACGCCACGCCAAAACGCAGGGCCACGACATCGAGATCCGGCAGGATGGACGCCGCGACGCCTGCCACCAGCAGGCGGTTGGAGATGAGGCGGCTGCCGCAGGCCAGCGCAAGGCCGAGCGGGACGGCGGGGTGGGTCAGGATGGAAGGCACGACGGCGGCTGGTCAGTCACAAGCACTGGCGCGGCGCCTAGGCCAAAACCGTCCCGAACGGCGCGCCAATGCTGGGGTTTGGCTTCCATCCGCCATGGCGATCAGGCGCGGACGGCGGTCTCCAGCGCGATCTCGATCATGCTGCCGAAGCTGGTCTGGCGCGCCTCCGCGCTCAGGTGCTCATGCGTGCGGATCTGGTCGGAGACGGTGAGCAGCGTGAGGGCGCGCGCGCCGTTTTCGGCGGCCAGCCCGTAGAGGCCGGCCGACTCCATCTCCACCGCCAGCACCTGCATCTTCTCCAGTTTGTCGAACAACTCCGGTTGGGGCGTGTAGAACAAGTCGGCGGAAAAGACATTGCCCACGTGCACCGGCTTGCCCTGTTCCCCGGCCACCTTGACGGCGGTGGACAGCAGATGGAAGTCGGCGATGGCCGCATAGTCGTGGTCCATCAGGCGCATGCGGTTGACCTTGCTGTCGGTCGAGGCACCCATGGCCACAAAGATGTCGCCCAGCTTCAGCGTGGTGCCCAGGGCGCCGCAGGAGCCGACGCGGATCAGGTTCTTCACGCCATATTCGCGGACCAGTTCGGTCGCGTAGATGCTCACCGAGGGAATGCCCATGCCGTGCGCCAGCACCGACACGCGCGTGCCCTTGTACGAGCCTGTGTAGCCCCACATGTTGCGCACGGTGTTGACGCATTTCGCATCGACAAGAAACGTCTTAGCGATGAACTCGGCGCGCAGCGGATCGCCCGGCATGAGGACGGTATCGGCGAAGTCGCCGGGATTGGCATTGAGGTGCGGGGTCGGCATGGGGATTGCGTCTGGTCGGAAAGGGCTATTGTCGCGCAGAAGCGTGGTCGCTTTCCGCGGGCGGCCCGGAACCGGCCTCCCATCCCTTGCCGGGGTGCGTCTTTTCAAACTGCGCGCGGTCCTTGGCGAACTGCGCCTCAAGCTCCTCGCGTCCGGCCTTGGCCGCGGACACCCAGCGCTCCTCGTCGGCAAACAGTGGCACCATCGCGTCGAGCGTCCGCACGTTGTGGCGGCGGAAGAGGTTGGTCATTTCCGCCGCGCGGTACGGGTCGTGGCCCAGCGCTTCGAGCGCGCGGCGTCCGGCCGCGAGCGCCGCCTCGAAGCTCTCGCGCTCCACAATATCCACGCCGCGCTGCTTGAGTTGCACGTAATGCGTGACATTGCGCGCGCGCGCCACGATCCCGAGGTGCGGAAAATGCGCGCGCACCAGGTCGGTCAGCGCGAGGTTGTCCTCCACGTCGTCGATGGCGTTGACGAGCAGGCGCGCGGTCTTCGCCCCGGCCGCCTCGATCAGGTCCAGCCGCGTGGCGTCGCCATAGAACACCTTGTTGCCGAAACGGCGCAGCATCTCGATCTGGTCCGGGTCGTGGTCGAGCACGACGGTGCGCACGCCGTTGGCCATCAGCAGCCGCCCGACAATCTGCCCGAAGCGGCCAAACCCGGCCACGATCACCGGTGCATCCCTTTCATCGATGACGTCCGCGTCCTGTGCCTTGCCCTTGGCGCATTCGGTGCGCGCCATCCACCAGTCGTGGATAATGAGCAGCAGCGGCGTCGTGGCCATCGACAGCGCCACCACGAGGGTGAGCAGCCCCTCGGATTCGCGGTCGAGCACGCCGGCCAGGCGCGCGGTGCCGAACACCACGAACGCGAATTCACCGCCTTGCGAGATCAGCATGGCGAACAGCAGGCGCTGGCGGGCGTTCACGCCGGCCAGCCGCGCCACCAGCCAGAGCGCCGCGAGCTTGACCACCAGATAAGCCGCCACCAGCGCCAGCACCTTGCCCGGCGCGTCGATGAGCAGGCCGAAGTCGATGGCCATGCCGACGGCGATGAAGAACAGTCCGAGCAGCAGGCCCTTGAACGGCTCGATGTCGGTCTCCAGCGCATGGCGGTACTCGGAACTGGCGAGCAGCACGCCGGCGAGGAACGCGCCGAGGCCCATCGACAGCCCGGCGAGCACCATCAGCTCCGCGATGCCGATCACCAGCAGCAGTGCAAACGCGGTGAACACCTCGCGCAGGTCGGTGGCGGCAATGACGCGCAACAGCGGGCGCGTGAGGTAGCGCCCGATGACGATGACCGCCGCGATCGCGCCGAAGGCCTTGCCGGCGGCGATCCAGCCCGGCTCATGCGAGGCCGACTCTGCCGCGCCGAGCAGGGGCACGATGGCCAGCAACGGAATGGCCGCGATGTCCTGGAACAGCAAGATCGAAAACGCCGTTTGGCCGGTGGGCGTGGGCAGGAAGTTGCGCTCGTTCATGGTGGCCACCGCGATGGCCGTAGACGACAGCGCCAGGGCGAAGCCGGCCACCAGCGCGGCCTTCCAGCCCCAGCCCATGAGCAGGATCGCGCCCATCAGCAGCGATCCGCACAGGGCCACCTGCAGCGTGCCCCCGCCGAACACATCGCGGCGCATGTCCACCAACCGCTTCGGTTCGAGTTCCAGGCCGATCACGAACAGCATCAGCACGACGCCGAATTCCGACAGGTGCTGGGCGGACTCGATGTCCCGGACCCAGCCGAACCCCCACGGGCCGATGATCGCGCCGCCGATCAGGTAGCCGAGCACCGACCCCAGCCCCAGCCGCTTGGCCAGCGGCACGCACAGCACTGCCGCGGTGAGATAGGCGAGCGCCTCGATCACGGCGCATTCCCCTGCGCCAACGCCGCGAGCCGCGCGCCGAACGCAAGGGCGGCCGCCTGCAGTGCGGCATCGCCGATGGCATGCGCGCCGTGCACGATGAAGGGTTCCTGCCAATCCATGCCGCAGAAGCGCGCGGTCATTTCGACCGGGGCGTGGAAATCGGCAAACGGGCGCCCGTGGATGCCGCCGGGCGCGTAGCCGCGCTCGTCGCCGCCGGTGGTGATCGCCCACAGGCAGCGCTTGCCGCGCAACGCGTCGCCCCCGCGGCCGTAGGCCCAGCCGCGCGCGAGCACGCTGTCGAACCAATGCTTCATCAGCCCCGGCGCGCTGTACCAGTACACCGGATGCAGCCATACAACCGATTGCGCGGCCGACAGCGCGGCCTGCTCGGCCGGCACATCGATGTCGAACTGCGGATACCGGTCGTACAGCGAACGCACGTCAATCCCCTCGATGCCGCGTGCGGACTCGAGCAGGGCGCGCGTGGCGCGTGAGTGGGACGGGTAGGGATGTGCATGAATCAGGAGGACCATGGGGATAGAATCGCGGAAATCAAAGATTCGGTCAAATCATGCGTGTTTCGTCCCGGTGGTGGGTGGTTCTCCTGTTGCTCTGCGCGCCGCCGGCAACCGCCTGGGGCCCCGACGGGCACCGCATCACCGGCCTGGTGGCCCAGGAGTTGCTGACGCCCAAGGCGCGCATCCGCCTGAACCAGTTGATGCAATCGATGCAGATCGGCGATTTGGCCGATTTTGCCAACCAGATGGATGTGTTCCGGATGGCGCTGTCGATCGAGGTGCCGAATTCGGAAAAATGGCATTACGACAACCAGCCCCTGTGCGCCGCGCGGACCTACGAACAGTACTGCGCCGGCGGCAATTGCGCGTCAACAAAGATTCCGCATTTCTTCAACAGGCTGTCCGACGCCAGCCTGCCCACCGCCGAACGCGCGCGCGCCGCCATGTTCCTCGTGCACATGGTGGGCGATATCCACCAGCCGCTCCACACGGCCGATGACGATGACCTGGGCGGCAACCGCAAGAACACGCTGCCCCCCAATACCGACATGCCGCGCAACCTGCATCGCGTGTGGGATTCGGACCTGGTGCGCCAGGCTCTGCGCGGCATCCGCGATACGGACTACGCAGCCATGCTTGTCGCCCGCTACAAGGACAAGGACATTCCGAGGTGGCAAAGCGGGGACGTGGGCGACTGGATGAAGGAGTCCTATGCCAACGCGCGGGATCTCGTCTATGGCAGGTTGCCCGAGTTCACCTGCGGCACGCCTTGGCCGATGGACAAGGTGGTGGCCTTGCCGCCGTCCTACATGAACGCCGCCGCCGATGAAGTGCCCGCGATGCTGGCCAAGGGCGGCGCGCGCATGGCGTGGCTCCTCAATCGCGCGCTTGACGGGGATATCGCCAAGCCCGAGTCTCGCGGCGCCAACAAATGAAACTCTAGGGTGGACGCCGCTTGCGGGGCGATTTTGCCTCGAAAGCCCCGCGGATGCTTGAGTTTGCCTACTGATGGGAACCCATTTCGCATGAATGTTTATTTTGAGGAGGACGGCGGCTTCAAGGTCGCGCATGTGCTGTCGGACATCGGCACCTCGCTGCAGGTGGAGTCGATGTCCGGCAAGCGCAGCAAGATCAAGGCCTCGTCCGTGCTGTTGCGCTTCGAGTCCGCGCTGGGCGACTTTCTCCCGGCGGTGCAGAAGCTAGCGGCCGAGATCGACCCGCAGTTTCTCTGGGAGGCGTTCGGCGACGGCGAATTCGGATGCGAGGACATGGCGGCCGAATACTTCGGGCACACCCCCTCGGCCATCGAGGCGGCGGCGGTGGCCGAGAAATTGCACGCCTCGCCGATGTATTTCTACAAGCGCGGCAAGGGCCGCTATCAAAAGGCGCCGGAGGACAACCTCAAGGCCGCATTGGCCTCCATCGAGCGCAAGAAGCGCGAGGCGGAACAAATGGCCGGCTGGGTGAAGGCGCTGATCGGCGGCCAGATGCCCGCCGACCTGGCCGCGCACCGCGACACCCTGCTCTACAAGCCGGACCGCAACACCCTCATCGCCAAGGCGTGCGACCAAGCGGTAGCGGAATCCGGCAAGACGCTTCCGCAACTCTTCTTCGACGCCGGCGCGTGGCCGGACCGCGACAGCGCGCCCTACCAGTTCCATCTCAATCG
>CAZTYC010000029.1:0-12182 GCA_964617435.1 uncultured Burkholderiales bacterium | reverse complement strand
CCGGGCGACAAGATCACCATGCTGCCCGAGGCCGCCGTGCAGGCCGCCACGCTGGCCGCAGGGCAGGACGTGCCCGCCCTGTCGTTCTACGGCGTGTTCGATCCGGTGTCGCATCTGATGGTCGCGTCGCGCAGCGCCATCGAGCGCGTGCCGATCGCGGAGAACCTGCGCCTGCACGAGCTGGAGTCGCGCATGACACCCGAGGCCGTCGCCGCCGGACGCATCGAGGGCGCGTATGGCGCGGAACTTGTCACGCTGCACCGGCTGGCCACCACGCTGGCGGGGCTGCGCGGCAAGACGGATGATTCCGACCGTGTCGATTACGAGTTTGATGTGAAGGATGGGCGGGTGAGCATCGGCATCCGGCAGCGCGGCAATCCGGTCGACACCGTGGTCTCGGAACTGATGATCCTGGTGAACCAGGAATGGGGCAAGCTGCTCGCGGAGCAGGGCGTCGCCGGCATCTACCGCACGCAGCAAAACGGCAAGACGCGCATGGGTACCGACGCGCTGCCGCACGAGGGGCTCGGCGTGGCGCAGTACGCGTGGTCCAGCTCGCCCCTGCGGCGCTATGTGGATCTGGTGAACCAACGCCAGCTGATCGCGCACCTGCGGCAGCAAGCGCCGCCGTTTTCGAAGCGCTCGCGCGATTCGATCAGCGCGTTGGCCGAGCTGGCGCGCCGGTTTGACCTCACCTACGACGCCTACAACGAATTCCAGCGCTCGCTCGAGCGGTTCTGGACATTGCGGTACCTGAAGCAGGAGGGCATTGGCGAATTCGACGGGCACATCATCCGCGACGAGCTGGTGCGCGCCGCCCGCCTGCCGCTGGTGGTGAAGCTGGACAAGAATCCGGCGCTCGACGCCAAGACCGCGGTGCGCGTGGCGGTGGGCGAACTCGACGATTGGCGGATCGACGGCACCTTCCGCCTGGCATGATCCGCAGGCGGTGCGGTCGTGCTTTACGCGTGAGGCCCGCTGATAAAATCGCCCGCATGTCCACCGCAAGAGAAAAAGCCCGCGCCAATGCTTGAGAAGCCGCGCGCCATGGCCCGGCAGGTCCGCTCGCGCATCGATGCCCGGCTCGACGCGGTGGCCGCAATCCCGCCACCTCCGTTGGCCCTGTCGATCCAGCGCGCGCTGGCGGTGTCGGTGCCGATGCAGTCCGCGACGTTGTTCTCGATCGCCTTTCACCTGTTCCTCGTCCTCGGCGTCGGCTTCCAGCTCCTCGATGGCAGCAAGCTGATTTCGCCGCACAACGTGCTCGACGTGGTGCTGGTGAATGCGAAATCCAGCACCAAGCCCACCAAGGCCGATGCCCTCGCGCAGCAAAACCTGGACGGCGGCGGCAATACCGATGCCAAGGTGCGCGCCTCCACGCCGCTGCCGGCGCTGGACCAGGCGACCGCGCGCAACGAGGCCGAGGCCAAGCAGCGCGTCAAGGATCTGGAGCAGGAACTCAAGACCATGATGACGCAGGCCAAGGCCGCCACCCAGGTGCTGCAGACGCAACTGCAGCCGGAAAAGAGCGGGAACCCGAAACCGGTGAGCGCGGCGGAGCTCTACCAGCAGTCGGTGGAAATCGCGCGCCTGGAGGCCGAAATCTCGAAGCAGTATTCCGCCTACCAGCAGCGCCCGCGGCGCGCCTTCGTCGGCGGGCGCACGCAGGCCTACCGGTTTGCCGCCTACGTGGACCAGTGGCGGCAGAAGATCGAGCGCGTCGGCAACCTCAATTACCCCGAGCAGGCGCGCGCGCAGGGCATTCGCGGCACGGTGCAGGTCACCGTGGCGATCAAGGCCAACGGCGAAATCGACGGCGTCGAGATCCACACCAAGCGGCCGAACAAGGTGCTCGTGGCCGCGGTCCAGCGCATCGTGCGGTTGTCCGCGCCGTTCCCTGCCTTCCCCAGCGAATTCCGCGCCGACACCGACATCCTGCACATCACCAGGACCTGGATGTTCGGCGAGACACTGACGGCGGTGGCGGGGGAAAAATAAACGCCGGCAGGCACTGGACGTCGATGGTTGAGCGCTGATCGCGCGGCTTGGCGAAACCTGCGGCTACAACAGCGCGGCGCGGATCCTGCGCGACAGCGCATCAAAAGCCACCACCATCAACACGATGGCCACCAGCAACGTGGCCAGCCGCCCCCATTGGAACAGCGACACCGCCTCGGACACCAGCAGCCCCAGGCCGCCTGCGCCGATCAAGCCCAGCACGGTGGAATCGCGCATGTTGTACTCCCACACATAGAGGTGGTTGGACACAAAGTTGGGAAGCAGGGCCGGCCACACGGCGAACAGGAAGACCTGGACCGGCGTGGCCCCGGTGGCGCGCACCGCGTCGATGGGCCGCATGTCGAGGGTTTCGATCGATTCCGCGTAAAGCTTGCCCCAGGTGCCCATCGAGTGCAGCGCGATGGCCAGGATGCCGGCCATGGGGCCCAGCCCGATGATGCCGACGATCAGCAGTCCGAAGACCAGCGTGTGAATGGAACGGCAGACGTCCAGCGCGCGGCGCGCGAGCCAGGCAAACACGCCGGGCACGTGCATGTTGCGTGCGGACAGGAAGCCTAGCGGCGCGCCCAGGATGGCGGCCAGAAGCGACCCGAGCGTGGCAATTTTGAAGGTGACCCACAGCGCCTCGGCCAGGCCGTGCAGGAACTTCGCCTCCGTCTCGCGTTCATCTTCCATGCGCAGCACGCGCCCGTCGTCCGACTTGTACTCAAGGTGCGGATTGCCAAACCAGAGCTTCAGCACGCTCGGCGAGGATAGCTCCGCGGCGGTGGCCTTGAGGTTTTCCCACGGTTTGCGGCCCAATGAAAAGTCGCCCGCGCGGATCAGGCTCGCCACGCACGCCACCACCAGCAACGCGTAGCACACGATGAGCACGGCGCTGCGGCGCGACGAAAATCCCCGCAACGCCCGGCGCGGCCGTGCGGGAATGTCGAGCGCCGTGCTGTTCATGCGTGCTACTTCTTCACCGGGGCAAGCTTGCCGGATTCGAGGCCGGCATCGCGGATGGGTTTGTAATAGGCGTTGTCCTTCGCGATGAAACCGGTGTAGTTCTTCGGCAACAGCGCGGGGCGCGTGGCGAGCAGCGGGCCGACCGCTTCCAGTGCCCGGACCAGCGCCGCCGTGAACCCCTTGTCGCCCGCCAGTTCCCGGGACACGGCAAACGCATCGTTGGGCAGCGGTGCGGAAGTCCAGATGATGCGGCTGTCTGCGGCCTTGATCAGGCCTTCGGCAATCATGGCGTCACGATTGCGGTTGTAGTCCGCCCCAGCGTCGAGCTCGCCGCGCACGACCTGCGTTTCGATCGCCTGGTGCTTGGTGTAGATCACCTTCGAAAAATATTTGTCCGGGTCGATGCCGCGCTTCTGGAACTCGTGATTGGGAATCAGGTACCCGGAGGTCGAGCCCTTGTCACCGAAGGCAAACGTCTTGCCCTTGAGGTCCTCGATGGACCGGATGCCGCCGTTGGGGCCGGTAATCATGATGGCAAAGTACTCCGGCTTGCCCTGGTACAGGATGGTGGCCACGGCTTCCGCCCCGGCCTGGTGGTTGGCCAACACATAGCCCCAGGGACCCATCAGGGCCATGTCGGTTTCGCCATTGGCCAGCGACTTCGCCAGGCCCTCCCAGGTATCCACCGTTCGCAGCTTGACGGGGCGCCCGAGCGCGGCGGCAAGGTAATCGGCCAGCGGGCGGTAGGTGGCGTCATTTTTCTCCTTGTCCGGCTGGAACAGGCCGACGCCGAATTCGAGCGGGCGGCTGGATTGGGCTTGGGCCTGCGGGGCCAGCAGGGCGGCAGTCGATGCAATGAGGGCCGCGAGGGCAAGACGAAGATTCATGATTCCCCATCGGTGGTTGTGGGACTCGGATTGTGCGCCAATTCGCGGAACGGGCGCACGAACAGACCGGCATTGCGCTCGAATGCATGGGTCCCGGCTTGTGTCGCACGCGTGGAGAGGGCATGACAAAAAAATCCGCCGGAACGGCTTGACAAACACACTTATTTCCATAATATTGGAAATATGGAAACAAAATCAGTCATTGCCGTCCTCGCAGCCCTGGCCCAGGACACCCGCCTTCGCATCTTTCGCATGCTCGTGGTGGCCGGCCCGGCCGGGCTGCCCGTGGGCGCCATTGCGGAGAACCTGGGATTGGCCAACGCCACGCTGTCGTTCCATCTCAAGGAGCTCACGCAGGCCGGCCTGACCCTTGCCACGCCGCAGGGCCGATCCATTCTCTATTCGGCCAATTTCGAAACCATGAATTCCATTCTCGACTTCCTGACCGAGAACTGCTGCGCGGGCAGTTCGTGTGGTCCGGGGCCGGCGTCATGCGCGACGCCCGCCCCCGTGCGCAAGGAACGTCATGAACCCGCGAAACCCACCTCATCCAGAAGGAAATCGTCATGAAGCGCTTTCATGTCCATGTGGCCGTCCAGGACCTTGCGGCCTCCACCCAGTTCTATTCCACCTTGTTCGGCATGCCGCCGAGCGTGCAGAAGCCCGACTATGCCAAATGGATGCTTGACGATCCGCGTGTCAATTTCGCGATCTCCGAGCGCGCCGGTCCGTCCGGGCTCAACCACCTTGGTTTCCAGGCTGACACGGATGCTGAACTCGAGGGCCTCCACACCAACCTCAAGCAGGCCGGCGCCGAAATCGTCGCCGAGAAAGGCGCCAACTGCTGCTATGCCAAGTCCGACAAATACTGGATACAGGATCCCTCCGGCATTCCGTGGGAGAGCTTCCGCTCGCTGGACACGATTCCGTTCTACGGCGAGCACAGCCACAAGGGTGAGGCCGGACGCGCGGCCCCTGACGGCGATGGAGACGCGGACGGTGCGGCATGCGGTGCCGGCACGTGCTGTCCCTCGACCTTGAAAGACGGCAAATCCAAGCCCGCTTCCGCCTGCTGCAATGGCTGACGCCTCGCCAGCGCGGCGGGTGCGAAACGTGCTGTTCCTGTGCACCCACAACTCGGCCCGCTCGGTGCTGGCCGAGTCCCTGCTCGGTGTGCTGGGGCGCGACCGCTTCCGCGCCTACTCCGCCGGAAGCCACCCGAGCGGGCGCGTCAATCCGTTCGCCATCGAGCTGGCGCGCTCGATCGGCTACCCCACATCGTGCATTCGCAGCAAGAGTTGGGACGAATTTTCCGCACCGGGCGCACCGGTGATGGATCTGATCATCACCGTTTGCGACGATGCGGCGAACGAACCGTGTCCGGTGTGGTTGGGCCACCCCGCCGTTACGCATTGGGGGTTTCCGGACCCGTCGCGCGTCGACGGCGGCGATGAAGCGCAGCGCGCGGCGTTCCACCGGGTGTTCGGCGATATCCGCCGCCGCATCGAGGCACTGATCGATTTGCCGGAACGTGAATTCGAGCCGGACAGGTTGCGTGCCGCGCTGGCCAAGATCCACCACCGCTGAGATTGGCATGCCGTCACCCGCGGATCCCCCGTCCACAAAGCCTGCGCCGATGAGTTTTTTTGAGCGGCATTTGTCCGCCTGGGTGGCCATTTGCATCGTTGCCGGCATCGCGCTGGGCCAGATGGTGCCCGCCGTGTTCAAAGCCATCGGCGCGCTGGAAATTGCGCGCGTCAACCTGCCGGTCGGCGTGTTGATCTGGGTGATGATCATCCCGATGCTGGTCAAGATCGACTTTGGCGCCCTCGGACAAGTGCGCCGGCACGTGCGCGGGATCGGCGTGACGCTGGCGGTCAACTGGCTGGTGAAGCCGTTCTCCATGGCGCTGTTGGCGTGGGTGTTTGTCCGCCACCTGTTTGCACCGTGGCTGCCCGCCGCGCAGATCGACAGTTACGTCGCGGGCCTCATCCTGCTCGCCGCCGCGCCGTGCACTGCGATGGTGTTCGTCTGGAGCCGCCTGACGCAGGGGGATCCGTATTTCACGCTCTCGCAAGTCGCGTTGAACGACTTGATCATGGTCTTTGCGTTTGCGCCGCTGGTGGCACTGCTGCTGGGCGTCTCGAGCATCACGGTGCCGTGGGATACGCTGCTGATCTCGGTCCTGCTCTACATCGTGATTCCGGTGTTGATCGCGCAGGCGCTGCGCCGCGCATTGTTGAAGAAGGGTGCGGATGCGTTGGAGCGCGCCCTGAACCGCTCCCAGCCGTGGTCGATCGGCGCGCTGCTGGCAACATTGGTGCTGCTCTTCGCGTTCCAGGGCGAAGCGATCCTCAAAGAGCCGTTGGTGATCGCGCTGCTTGCGGTGCCGATCCTGCTGCAGGTCATTCTCAACGCCTCGCTCGCCTACGGGCTGAACCGCCGGTTGGGCGAGCAGCATGCGGTGGCCTGTCCGTCCGCACTGATCGGCGCTTCGAATTTTTTCGAGCTGGCCGTCGCCGCGGCAATCAGCCTGTTCGGGTTCGAATCCGGCGCGGCGTTGGCGACGGTGGTCGGCGTGTTGATCGAAGTGCCGCTGATGCTGGCGGTGGTGCGCGTGGTGAACGGCACGCGCCAGTGGTACGAGTGCGGCCCGGCGGTCAGGCGAAACGCGGGAAAGTGAAACTCAAGAGCTGGTGCGGCGTTCAGGCGATTTTTGCCCGGAACACGGCGCCAGTACTGGAGTTTGAGGATGACTTGCGGAACAGCGGATTCAGGTCGCCAGCCCAAGCATCAGCGCGGCATTCTGCAGCGCCGCCCGCCCCGCGCCCTTGCCCAGGTTGTCGTGGCGCGCCACCAGCAGGGCCTGGCCGTGCTTGGGGTTGTCGAACACAAAGAGCTCGAGCAAATTCGTTTCGTTGAGCGCCTCGGCCTCGAGATCGGCCGGCGGTTCGCCGCCGAAGGGCTTCACGGTGACAAACGTTTGTCCCGCGTAATGCGCGCTCAAGGCCTCATGCAATTGCGCGCCGGTCACCGGCTTGGGCCACGACCAGAGCGGCAACGGCACCTCGACCAGCATGCCCTGGCGGAAGCGGCCCACCGACGGCGTGAACACCGGGGCGTGGGTCAACCCGCTGTACTTCTGCATCTCCGGCAGGTGCTTGTGGGACAACTTGAGGCCGTAGGCCATGAATGGCGTCTTCGACTTGTCGCCATCCGCATCCTCGAAGGACTCGATCATCTGCCGGCCGCCGCCTGAATAGCCGGACACGCCCCAGGTGGTCAGCGCCGTCTGCGGCGCGATGAGGCCGGCGTCGACCAGCGGGCGCACCAGTGCGATGAAGCAGGTGGACCAGCACCCCGGGTTGGCGACCCGCTTCGACGCGGCGATCGCCTTTGCATGGTCGCGCGTCAACTCGGGAAACCCGAAGGTCCAGCCCTCGGCGACGCGGTGCGCGGTCGACGCGTCGATGACGCGCGTGCGATCGTTGCCGATCATCGCCACCGATTCCTTCGCCGCGTCGTCCGGCAGGCAAAGGATCGCCAGATCGACGGCATTGAGCAACCGCTGGCGTTCCGCGCGATCCTTGCGCTTGTCCGGCGCGATGCTCACCACCTCCACGTCGCCGCGGGCCAGCAACAGCTCGCGGATCAAGAGGCCCGTGGTGCCGTGCTCGCCGTCGATGAAGAGGGTGGGCCTGGACATGGGGCCGTCGATGCCTCAGATCTGGCCGAGCATGGTCTCGGCATTGGAGACTTCGAACTTGCCCGGACCCTCGACGTTCAGCGCCTTGACCACCCCGTTGTCGACCACCATCGAGCAGCGGTTCATGCGCACGCCGAAATTCTTGGCCGTCAGGTCCAGTTCCAGGCCCAGCGCCTTGGTCCACGTGGCGGCGCCGTCGCCCATCATGCGGATCTTGCCCTGCGTGCCCTGGTCCTTGGCCCAGGCGCCCATCACGAATGCGTCGTTGACGGACACGCACCAGATTTCATCGATGCCCTTGGCCTTGAGATCGGCATGGTGCTTGAGGTATCCCGGCACATGCTGGGCGGAGCAGGTCGGCGTGAATGCGCCGGGCAGGCCGAAGATGGCGATCTTCTTGCCCTTGGTCAGGTCGCTGACCTTGAAGTTGTTCGGGCCCAGCGTGCAGCCGGCGGTTTCTTCGGCAATGAACTCGCTCAGGGTGCCATCGGGCAGGGTGTCGCCAACTTTGATCATGATGTTCTCCTCGGGGTGATTTACGTCGTGGGCGCCGCTTGCGGCGCGAAAGTGAATGAATCGGCAAAGAATTCGTCGTCCGGCAGCCCGCGCGAGGCAAAGGTCTCGCGCGCGATGTCGATCATCGGCGGCGCACCGCAGGCATACACCTGGTACCCGGCGAGGGAATCGAAGTCATCCAGCACCGCCTGATGCACGAATCCGGTGCGGCCCGTCCAATTATCTTCGGGTTTGGGGTCCGAAAGCACCGGGATAAAAGTAAAGTTGGGATTCTCCCTCGCCCATTGGGCGGGCGGCTGCGGCATGTAAAGATCTTCCAGGGTCCGGCAACCCCAGTAGAGGATCATTTCGCGATCCGTGTGGATATGCAAGGCATGCTCGATTACCGACTTGATCGGCGCAAATCCGGTGCCGCCGGCCAGGAAAATGATGGGCTTGGAAGAATCCTCGCGCAGGAAGAAGGTGCCGAGCGGCGCCTCGAAGCGCAGGATGGCGCGGTCGCGCATCTCCTTGAACACATAGTTGGTGAAGTGCCCGTCCGGCACCAGGCGGATGTGCAACTCGATGAATGCGTCCTGGTGCGGCGCATTGGCCATTGAAAAACTGCGGCGCTTGCCGTCCTTCAGCAGGATGTCCAGGTACTGGCCGGCGAGGAATTGCAGGCGCTCCTGTGCGGGCAACTTCAGGTACAGGATGGCGACGTCCGGCGCGGGTTTTTCAACCTTCTCCACGCGGCAGGGAAGGGTTCGCACCTGCATGTCCCCCGCACCGCCGATTTCCTTGACCATCAACGTCAAGTCGGACTTGGCCTTGCCCACGCAGAACAGCGCCTTCCCCGCGGCTTTTTCCTCGGGACGCAGCGTGCGTTCCTGGTATTCGCCGTAGTCGAAATCGCCGGACACCAAGGTGCCCTTGCAGGAGCCGCACGCCCCGTTCCGGCAACCGTAAGGAAGCCCGATGCCCTGGCGCATCGCGGCCTCGAGGATGGTTTCGTCGTCCTCGGCCTTGAAGGTGTGACCGGAGGGCTGCAATGTGATGGTGAATTCCTGGCTCATGATGCTCACTATACTCACGCCCCATGCGTGATTCGAAAACGGTGCTGATTGCGGGTTTTGGCGATGTGGGGGAGCGCACGGCGCGCCTGCTCCGGGGTCGATATCGGGTCGTCGCGCTGGTTCGCAAGGCGGACCAGGCAAGGAAAGCCCGGCGTTTGGGCCTCCACGTGGTGCGCGCCGACCTCGACCAGCCCCGTACCCTGAAATCCCTCGCACTCTTGGGACGGTTCCCGGGGCTGCGAGTCTGCCATTTTGCCCCACCGCCGTCCGCCGGCCCATTCGACACGCGGACCCGGAATCTGGTGGCTGCGCTCTGGCCCGCCGGTGCCCGCCGGGGGAAACCGGTGCGGCACCACACGTCCTGCCAGCGCCTTGCGTACATCAGCACCAGTGGCGTTTACGGGGATTGTCGCGGCGCGTGGGTGGACGAATCGCGGCCGCTGCGTCCGCAAACCGCGCGCGCGGCGCGGCGCGCGGATGCCGAGCGCGTCCTGTTGCAGCTGGCGAAGCGCACAGGCGTCCGGGTCTCGGTGCTGCGGGCACCGGGCATCGTGTCCGAGACGCGTCTGCCGCTCGAACGGCTGCGTCGCGGAACGCCTGCCCTGGTCGCGGCGGATGATGTCTACGTCAACCATATCCATGCACAGGATCTGGCCCGCGCAGCGGTGGCGGCCCTGCGCCATGCGCGGCGCGGCCGCATCTTCAATTGCGTGGACGATGCGCCCCAGCTCATGGGAGAGTATTTCGATCGCGTCGCCGCACGCGCCGGGCTGCCTGCGCCGCCCCGCATTTCGCGCGAAGAGGCGCAACGCGCGTTGCCGCCGTTGCTGTATTCCTTCATGGATGAGTCGCGGCGCTTGTCAAACGCGCGCATGAAACGCGAACTCAAATTCGCGTTGCGATTTCCCGATATCGACGTGCTGCTCGACCGCGCGTTCGGCAAGCCCGGCGTGTGATCAGCCTTCGCGGCGAAAATCCGCGTCGATGACGCGTCCCCGGCGCGCGCTTTGGGGATGCACCGGCACCGCCTGGAGGACCGGTTCGCGGATCGGCCAGAGCAGAACCACGATGGCCATGACATCCGAAATCAGACCCGGGAAAATGAGCAGCAGGCCGGCCAGTACGGTGCGGAAACTGTCGATCAGGGCGGCCAGTGAAAAGTGGCCTTGCGACAACGCGCTGCCCAGGCGGGCGAGCAGGGAGAACCGCGCCTGCTTGATGAGTACGACGCCGGCGGCTGCGGCGAACATCAGCCACGCCAGCACCCACGCGCCGCTGCCGGGCGGCCCGTCCGCGAGGCGAAACAGCAGCATGCCTTCCGCCACGGGGAAGGCCAGTAGAATCATCAGGATCATGCCGCGAAACATGTGCATCGTCTCATTGGGAATACTCGACACCGGCTGCGCAAATGCATACGCAGGATGACCAAACGACGGAAGCCGTCATTGCGATGACCACAGTACCCGATGAGGCGACCGCTGTAAAGTTGACTGACGCGTTGCTGCAACACCGCTTGGCGGCCTGCGTGCATCGTTTGCCGGCCGGCGTTTCCACTTATCGTTGGCATGGGACCGTCGAGACGGCTAGTGAGTTCACACTCCTGATCAAGACCCGCCGGCTGTTGTGGGTGGAACTTGAACGCATGATCCGCAGTCTGCATCCCTACGACACGCCGGAGATCCTGGCCGTGCCGATCGAGGCCGGAACCGCGGCGTACCTGAAATGGATCAAGGATGAGACGCTTGGCTAGAGGGATTCACGCGTTTGCGCCCGCCGTGCTGGTGCTGGCAATGGGCGCGCATGCGGCAGACGAGGGCTTGCTGCCGGCGGAAAAGGCGTTTGCAGCGCAGGCGCGTGCCGCAAGCAGCGGCGTGACGGAAGTTCGTTTTGACATCGCACCGGACCACTATCTCTATCGAAAGCGCTTCCGCGTGGAGTTGGACGGCAAGGCCGTCCCTGCTTCAAGGCTGGGCTTTCCGAAGGGCAAGGTCAAGCAGGACCCTACATTCGGACGTGTGGAAACGTATGAGGGGGTGCTTACTTTGCGGATTCGGGTGAATTCGTCGCAGGGCGGCATGCCGGCGTCCTTGAAAGTCGTTTCCCAGGGATGCGCCGCCAAGGCGGGGGTCTGCTATCCGCCGTTTAGCCAGGAATTTGCCCTCACCGGCCAATCCGGCGTTTGGCTGCCGGCCCAGACCGAATCCGCGAGCGCGTTTTCAACAGGATCTTCGGTCCAGAAATTCACCCGGCAACCGTGAATCAGAAGATTGCGGGTGGGGTCGTGGGTACTGCAGTCTTGCTCGCAAGTCTGGGCTGGCTGGCAGTGCACCTGTCAAACGAAGCACCTCTGGCGCCCCCGGCTGTGGCGACCGTGTCCGGCGCGGCCATCCATGGCGAGTCATTTCCGGATGTTTCCGGCCAGTCGCAGTCTTTGGGAAAATGGTCCGGCCGTTTTGCCCTGATCAATTTCTGGGCAACCTGGTGCGCGCCCTGCATCGAGGAAATGCCCAGGCTCAATGCCTGGAATGCAAGATCCTCCAACTCCATTCAAATTGTCGGCATCGCGGCTGATTCTCGCTTAAATGTCGATAAATTTAGAAATCAGCACCAGATAACCTTTCCCCTTTTGGTGGATGAAGCCAAGGCGATCGAGTTCTCCAGGCGCCTCGGAAACCGCACAGGGTTGCTCCCCTATAGTGTCCTGTTGTCCCCCAAAGGTGAGGTCATCGCCACATTTCTCGGCGCGCTGGATGACGCTAAAATTGGCCAAATTGAGACAATTGTCTCTAAAAGTCGCTAATATTGGATAACGTCAACGATCGACTCTGTGGGTGATCGTTTTGGCAGCGCTTTCGCGCCCGTCTAGATGCGGATGAGCCAGATGACAATCCAGTTTTGCGCAATTTGCGACATTTGTTGCTAAATCGCACCAATTCATCGCGCATCGTCCTAGATCGCGACGTTGGACATTTGGGCGAAATCTGAGGCAAACTGCTTCAGGCGCTAGAATGTGAAGATTCTCACATCTGCCTGCTTCCAGCCTTGATCGTA
>CAZTYC010000028.1:0-20459 GCA_964617435.1 uncultured Burkholderiales bacterium | reverse complement strand
GCCTGCGCATACCACCACAGCGAGGTGCCCTCGTGCAGCTTGCGCCATTTGCGCAACGGATCGCCCTCGCCGGGCGTTTCGATCTTGATGACCTCAGCGCCGAATTCAGCCAGCAGCCGTCCGCAGAACGGGCCCGCGATGAGCGTGCCCATTTCGATCACTTTGAGACCCGCCAGTGGCATGCTGGGCATGGTGCACCCGTTCAGGACAAGGGGATGAGAATCATTGTTTTGAGCGTAGCACGATTCGCGCGCTGCGCGGTGCGCCCGGGTAAAAGTCCTTTACCGGCGCGCTGATCCAGCCATTTTGGCCTCAAACTCCGCGCCGGTGCTGGGGTTTGCTTTTCGCTTCGACTGTGAATTCGAAATGCAAATGCGCCCGCACCCGCCGCGGAAATTCAGGGCCGGATCCGTCGCACCCGGTGCGAGGGCAGCGTGATCGAGAACACCGATCCCTCGCCCAGCGTGCTTTCGATGCCCAGGTCACCACCGTGGCGTTGCACCACGTGCTTGACGATCGCCAGGCCCAGTCCGGTGCCGCCGGTCTCGCGCGAGCGGCTCTTGTCCACGCGGTAGAAGCGTTCGGTCAGGCGCGAAAGATGTTCGGCCGGAATGCCGGGACCGCTGTCCTCGACGCGGAACACCGCGCGCCCGTTGTCGAGCAGGGTGAGCGAGACGGCGATCGACCCGCCGGCGGGCGTGTAGCGGATGGCGTTCTGCACCAGGTTGCCGAACGCGCTTTGCAGTTCCGCGCCCGCGCCCAGAAACTCCACGGCCGGTGCCGGCGCAAACATCAATCGGTGCGCGTCCTTGCCGGCCGTGACCAGTTTTGACAGGGCCTCCGCATCCTGCTGCAGCGCCTGCATCATCGGCTGGGCCGGCACGGCATCCTCGACGCCGGGCGGCGGGCTGCCCTCGAGCTGTGAGAGCGTGAGCAGGTCCGCCACCAGGTTCTGCATGCGCCTGGCCTGCGAGGCCATCAATCCCAGGTAGCGCCCGCGCTCGGTCTCATCCAGCGGCAAATCCTGCATCGTCTCGACGAACCCCGCCAGCACCGTGAGCGGGGTGCGGATTTCATGCGACACGTTGGCGACGAAATCGCGCCGCATGGCTTCGGCCTGTTCGATCGCGGTGACGTCGCGCGTGATCAACAACTTGCTGCCCTCGCCGTACGGATGGATCTGCACCGACACGCGCTTGGGGCGCGAGGCGGGCTGTTGCTTGGCGTGGATGACCACGTCGCGGCTGAAGTCCTCGCCATGAAAGTAGTCGATGAAGGCGGGGTCGCGGATCAGGTTGACGATCGGCTGCAGCTTGTCGCGCGCGGCATCGATGCCGAACTGTTCGGCGGCGGTCTGGTTGCTCCATTCGATGCGGTTGCGTGCATCGAGGATCATCACGCCGTTGGGCGAGGCCTGGATGGCATTGAGGAAGGCGCGCAGCTGCTCGCGCGCCTGCGCGGTGTCCGCCTCGCGGGTTTCGATCAGCTTGCGGGCGCGCGCCGCGACCTCCCCCCACAGGCCATAGCGCGCCGAGGGTTCCAGCACGTCGCCCCCGGAGAGCCAGCGCAGTACCCGCCGCCCGCGCGCCAGGTCCAGGCCGAGCCAGATCACCGCCGCCGTGAGCGCGCCCAGCAAACCGCCCAGCGCGGTATGGCGTCCCGAGGACAGCCAATCCGCCAGCGCGGCGCCGATGATGGCGCCGGACAACTGGATCGCGACAAAGTTGAAGAGGCGCCAGAACATGGTGGGGGGAAGTCTCGCGGGTCGACCGGGTTCGAAGCCGCCATTATCGGCGGCGCCGGGGTCGGCCCGGCAGGGGGTCAGGGCGCCATGCGCGGATCAGTCGGCCACCGGCGCCTGCGCGGGCTGCGGGGTCGCCGTCATGCGGTAACCGACGCCGCGCACGGTTTCCAGGTGAACGGCGGCCGCGCCAAGCGCCATGCGCAGCCGGCGCATGTGGACGTCCACCGTGCGCTCCTCGATGAACACGTGGTCGCCCCAGACCTTGTCGAGCAATTGGGTGCGCGTGTGCACGCGCTCCGGGTGCGCCATCAGGAAATGCAGGATCTTGAACTCGGTGGGGCCCACCTTGAGCGGGGCGTCCGCGAAGGTGACGCGATGGGTTCCCGCGTCGAGCACCAGCGCCCCCAGTGCGCAGCGCTCCCGGCTTTGCTCAGGCGCGCGCCGCCGCAGGATGGCGCGGATGCGCGCCAGCATTTCGCGCGGGGAGAACGGCTTGGTGAGGTAGTCGTCGGCGCCGGCGTCGAGCCCGGCGATCTTGTCCGGTTCGTCGCCGCGCGCGGTGAGCATGAGGATGGGCACGTTGCGGGTGCGCGCATCGGCGCGCCAGCGGCGCGCCAGCGCGAGGCCGGATTCGCCCGGCAGCATCCAGTCGAGCAGGATCACGTCGGGCAGGACGTCGTTGAGCGCGCGCTGCGCGGCCTCGCCATCCTCGGCCAGCACCGGCGAGAAGCCGTCATGGCGCAGGTTGACCGAAATCAGTTCGGCAATCGCGGGTTCATCTTCCACAACCAGGACACGGGGGCCGCGTTTCATGGGCTCAGCTGGAGGATTGGACGGTCGTTTCGATTTCGTCAAGGGAAGTATGGCGCACGTCCGCGCCCTTGACGATATAGATGGTGAACTCGGCGATGTTCTTGGCGTGGTCGCCGATGCGCTCGAGCGCCTTGGCCACGAACAGGAGTTCGAGGCTGGTGGAAATCTTGCGCGGGTCTTCCATCAGGTAGGTGATGAGCTTCCTCACGAAGCCGTTGAACTCGACGTCGATGAGGTCGTCATCCTTGAGGATCGACACCGCCAGCGCCGTGTCCAGGCGCGCGAAGCCGTCGAGCGATTTTCTCAACAGGGCGGCGGCGAGGTCGGCGGCGACGCGCAGCTCGGCCGTCGGCACGCGGTTGACGTGGCCGCTGGTGATGATGGTCTTCATCATGCGCGCGATCTTTTCGGCCTCGTCGCCCACGCGCTCCAGGTTCGCGGTGGTCTTGGAGATCGCGATCAGGAGCCGCAGGTCGCGCGCGGCGGGCTGGCGGCGCGCGATGATCGAGGTGATCTCCGAATCGATCTCCATTTCCAGCGCGTTGACCCGCGACCCCGAGGCCATGGCGCGGTCGGCCGCGGCAGCGCTGCCGTTGAGCAGCGCGTTGATGGCGTCGGACAGCTGGGCCTCGACCATGCCGCCGATTTCGAGCACGCGCGAGGAAACGTCGGACAGTTCGCTGTCGAACTGGGTGGAAATGTGCTTGTCCGTCATGATGGGGTTCTCCGCAGGTCAGTCGCGCGCTCAGCCAAACCGGCCGGTGATGTAGTCTTCCGTCTGCTTGTTCTTCGGCTTCAGGAAGATGTTGTTGGTGATGTCGAACTCGATCAGCTCGCCCAGGTACATGTAGGCGGTGTAGTCGGACACGCGCGCGGCCTGCTGCATGTTGTGGGTGACGATGAGGATGGTGACCTGCTTCTTCAATTCGTGCACCAGTTCCTCGATGCTGCCGGTGGCGATCGGGTCGAGCGCCGAGGTCGGTTCGTCGAACAGCAGGATCTCCGGGTCGGTGGCCAGCGCGCGGGCGATGCACATGCGCTGCTGCTGCCCGCCGGACAGGTTGAAGGCCAGGTCGTTCAGGCGATCCTTGACCTCGTTCCACAACGCCGCACCGCGCAAGGCGGCCTCGACCTTTTCATCCAGCGTGTGGCGGTCCCTCACCCCGCGCACGCGCAGGCCGTAGGCGACGTTCTCGTAGATCGACTTCGGGAACGGGTTCGGCTTCTGGAACACCATCGACACGCGCATGCGCACCTCGATCGGGTCGATGCCCGGCGCCAGGATGTTGACGTCGTCCGGATACATGCGGATCTGGCCCTGGTAGCGGTTGCCGGGATACAGGTCGTGCATGCGGTTGAACGAGCGCAGGAAGGTGGACTTGCCGCAGCCCGAGGGGCCGATCATGGCGGTGACCTTCTTCTCGTACACCGGCAGGTTGATGTCCTTCAGCGCGTGGAACGCGCCGTAGTAGAAGTTGAAACCCTTCGCCTCCGCCTTCTTCGCCAACGGGGCGGCGGGGGTCAGGACGCTGGGTTCTTGCAGGACGGCGGACATGGTGATTCCATTCTTCGCTGGGGGGTTTTTACCACTTGATGTTCTTGCGCAGCCGGTAGCGCAGGTAGATGGCGATCGCGTTGAGGCCCAGCGTCATGGCCACCAGCACCACGCCGGCGGCGGCGGCGTTCTGCTGGAACGCCTCTTCCGGGCGCGAGGTCCAGTTGAACATCTGGATCGGCATGACGGTGAACCCGGACTTGAGCCACTCGAAATTGATGAAGGGCGCCTCCGGCCCGATGGGCGACGGCGGCAGGAAGGCGATGAAGGTCAGCGCCCCGATGGTGATGATCGGCGCGGTCTCCCCGATGGCGCGGCTCAAGCCGATGATGCAGCCGGTCAGGATGCCGGGCATCGAGTACGGCACGATGTGGTCGGCGGTGGTTTGCCAGCGCGTGGCGCCCAGCGCATAGGCGCCTTCGCGGATCACCTGCGGGATCGCGCGGATGGCCTCGCGCGTGGCGACGATGACGATCGGCAGGATCAACAGGCCCAGCGTCAAGCCCGCCGAGAGCACGCTTTGTCCAAAGCCGAACTGGTAGACGAACAATCCCAGCGCGAGCAGGCCATAGACGATCGACGGCACGCCCGCCAGGTTGGTGATGTTGATCTCGATGATGTCGGTGAGCAGGTTCTTCGGCGCGTATTCCTCGAGGTACACGCCGGCCGCCACGCCGATGGGAATGGCGGACAGCGCGGTGACGAACATCACCATGAGCGAGCCCACCCAGGCAGACAGGATGCCGGCATTGGCGGCGCGGCGCGAGGGAAAGCTGGTGAAGAAATCCGGATGGATGCGCGCCCAGCCGGAGACGAGCATGTCGGTGAACAGCGCCACTAGTGTAAGTAGGCCGAACGAGAGCGCCAGCAGCCCGACCGCCGCGAACAGCAGGTCGAAGCGCTTGGCCTTGGCGATCAGCGCGCGCAGGCGCGCCAGCTTGGCCCGGTGGGTCTCGGCGGGGTTCTGGGACGGAGACGGGGACGGGGATGGCGGGCGCATCTCAATAGACCTCACGATAGCGCCGGCGCAGCCAGTGGCCGAGGATGTTGAAGGCGAGCGTGATGACGAACAGCGAAAGGCCGGCGGCAAAGATGGTCTGGTAGCCGGTGGAGCCGTGGGGCAGGTCCCCGAGCGCGACCTGCACGATGTAGGCGGTGATGGTGGCCGCCGGTTCCATGGGGTTCCAGGTGAGGTTGGGCTGCATGCCCGCCGCCACCGCCACCACCATGGTCTCGCCCACGGCGCGCGAAATGCCGAGGATGTACGCCGCCGCGATACCGGAGAACGCCGAGGGCATCACCACGCGCACGGCGGTCTGGAAGCGCGTGGCGCCCATGGCGTAGGAGCCTTCGCGGATCGCCATCGGCACCGCGCGCATGGCGTCTTCGGACACCGAACTGACGTACGGAATGATCATGACGCCCATCACCAGCCCCGCGGCCAGCAGGCTGAACCCGCCGAGGTTCGGGAAAAACCATTGCAGGATCGGCGTGACGAACAGGAGCGCGAAGTAGCCGTAGATCACCGTCGGCACGCCGGCGAGGAGTTCGAGGATCGGCTTGGCGATTTCGCGCAGCGTGAAGGGCGCGAACTCGGAAAGGTAGATGGCGATGATGGTGCCCAGCGGGATGGCCACCGCCAGCGCCACCAGCGACGAGACCAGGGTGCCGGACAGCAGCACCATGATGCCGAAGTGGGCGTCGTCGAACAGCGGCGTCCACTGGGTGTCGGTCAGAAAGTCCTTGAGCGGAACCGACTGGAAGAACACCCATGATTCGGACAACAGGATGTAGACGATGCCGAGGGTGGTCGCCACCGAGGAAAACGCCGCCAGGAACAGCACGGCCTCGATGGCGCGCTCCTTGAGATTCCTCGAGAAGCGCGCCTTGAGGCGCCCGCTGGCGGGCGCAACGGATTCGGCTGCGTCCAACAGATTCATGGGGGTCTTGGTGATGCTCACCGGCGGCGTCGAATCGGATCGATTACAGTTTGGCTTCGCGCTTCATCAGTTCTTCAATCGTGACGCCGACCTCGGCCACGCCGCCGAAGACGGTGCCGAGCTTGCCCTTGAGCACGTGCTCCCAGCCCAGCTTGTAGGCGCTGTCCGGCAGTGGCACGTACTTCACTTCCCTGGCCAGCTTGGCGCCGTGGGTCAGGTAGTACTGCACGAAGTCCTTCACCTCTTGCCGTGCCAGGGATTTCTCATTGACGTAGATGAAGATCGGGCGGGCGAGCGGCTGGTAGGTGCCCTTGAGGACCGCCTCCATCGACGGCGCGACCGCAGCGGCGCCGGCCTTGGGCACGATGGGCACCGACTTCAGTTTCTTCTGGTTCTCGATGTAGTACGAGAAGCCGAAGTACGCCAGGCCGCCCTTGTCGCGCGACACGCCCTGCACCAGCACATTGTCGTCTTCCGAGGCGGTGTAATCGCCGCGGCTGGACTTGGCCTTGCCGACCACGGCTTCGGTGAAGTAATCGAACGTGCCGGAATCCGCGCCGGGGCCGTAGAGCTTGAGCGGCTCGTCGGGCCAGGCGGCATTGACTTCCTTCCACGACTTCACCTTGCCCTGCGCGGCGGGCTCCCACATCTTCTTCAGTTCCTCGACGGTAAGCTGCTTGATGAACTCGTTCTTCGGGTTGATCACCACGGTCAGTGCGTCAAAGGCCACCGGCACCTCGATGTACTTGATGCCTTCTTTGGCGCAGTCTTCCATTTCCTTCTTGAGGATCGGGCGCGAGGCGTTGGAAATGTCGGTCTCGCCGCGGCAGAACTTCTTGAAGCCGCCGCCGGTGCCGGAAATGCCCACGGTCACCTTGACGACGCCCTTTTTGGACTTCTGGAAATCCTCGGCCACGGCCTCGGTCACCGGGTAGACGGTGGAGGACCCGTCGATCTTGATGATCGACTGGGCGTACGCCGTGCCTAGGGGCAGCACGAGGGTGGCGGCGAGAACGGCAACTTTGGTGTTGAAGCGCATGACGAACTCCTTGGGGTTGGTTCGACCGGCATCGTAAGACGGTTGTATTACGGCTTCGTGACAACCATTGCAAATCCGCGATGGACAAACTCCAGACTGGGCGCGGGGTTAGGCGGCTTTTTGCCTGAAAACCAGCGCCGGTATTGGAGTTTGGCTTTCCTCGCCATGCGCCGCCTAGGTGGCGCGCCGCGTGGCCGACAGCGCGACCCCTTCACCGCGCCGCATGAGCGCCACGTAGGACGTGCGGCTCCCCATGGCAATGTCCCACATGCCGTCCGCGCACTTCGAGATTTCCAGGATGCGCTGGTCGTCCCGCCCGCGCGTGGCCGCGCCGACGATGTCATCGTACAGCGCCCACATGACGCGGCCCAGCTCGAGGTTGCGGCGCTGGTAGTCGTCGTTCAGCGCGGACCCCACCAGTTCGCGGTAGCCGTCCAGGTATTCCTTCTTCCACGTGGCGTAATCGACCATCGGGCTCATGCGGCCGCTCAACAAACTGTGGATCGCGGCCTTGGCGATGCGTTCCGACGTGCTCTGCAAACGGCCGGCCACATCGACCAGGTAGCCGGCCTGTGAATCGAGTGCGTCTTCGGTGATGAACGTGAGCTTTGAGGCGTAAATGTAGAGCTGTTCGGAAAGGTCGTAGATCCGCTGCGCATGGCCCAAATCGTGCGGACGGCTCACGATCGGCTTCATTTCCGCCCACAAGTCTTCGACCGTGGCACAGGCTTTTTGGAACTCGCGCTTTTGCTTGGCCTCCGCAGGCGCAAAGCCCCGCAAGGCGCCGATCGACGCATCCACCAGCTTGATTTCCTTCTCCAACGCCGTTTGGGTCCTCACCGGGCGCAACGCCTTGGCCGACTCAAGGTACAGGCGCGCAGAACGCTGGGTGGAGGCGCGCAAATCGCCGGCGGACAGCGCGGCTTGCGTGAGCGGGGTGATGGCGCGCGCCATCGGTGCAGGCGCGGGTGCGGCGCCGGCCGGCAGCGAGGCCTGCATCACCAACAGCGCGCCGGAAAAGGCGGCGGCCGCCAGGATGGCCAGGAGCCGCGCGAAGGGCGGGAGGAGGAGGCATTGGAGCAACATGGGCAACTCGACGGGTGGGTTGGAAACATGGCGTCGCAGGCTACTGTTGCCGTGTTGCAGTTTCGTGATGGCCGCGCGGCCGCGTGCACGCCGGCGTCGCAATGCCAACCGCGTGGCGTGGCCAAAAAAAAACGGCACCCCGTCGGGGTGCCGGAACGTCGCCCGCCGGAACCGCGGTTTTCACATGGCGGTACGGGGGCGCAGGAGGCTCACTCAAGCGTTTCATCGTTCGGTCCAACAGCGGGAGGGCCTGTTGCCCGGCCCGCCTACCACGGCGCAGCCATGATGCCGGGCCGATGTTTCACTTTGATGAAAGGCATCGGCACGTTGATGCCGAGGTCTGGCGCCATGTTCGAGCCGAAATGGCCTCGGAAGGCGCGTCCGTGCCGGGGTTTGTGTGCCGCGCGCTAGGAAGCCGATTGCTTGAACGGATTGCGCTCGGGCGGCTCCGCGTGCTCGATGCCTTCCAGCAGGCGCTTGATCAGGCTGTTGACCACCGGCTGGCGGTGGCGGATCAGCACGCCGTAGGGCTCCGGTTTCGCGCCGAGCGCGGCCTTCGGTTCGAGCGCGGTGCGCCCGTAGGAGATGCGCTTGACGCCCAGCGCGACTCCGTCGGCGATGCCCGCATGCAGGAGGCGCAGGTACACCGGCAGGTCCTTCGAGGCCTCGCGGTCGAACCCGATGTGGTACGCATAGCCGGTGTCGCCATCGGCGAGCGACACCAGAAACCCCAGGATGGCGCGGTCCGCCGGGCGGCGCAGCACCGACAGGCGCCCGCGCGCTCCGGCAAAGCGCAGCAGCGCGGGGAAGTAATCCACCGGAAGGGTGAAGGGCCTGACCGCGGCGTTGTCGTGCACGTCCAGGTAAAGCTGGTGCAGGCGTTCCGCCACGGGAGCCGGATCGGCCAACACGTCCACCGTGCAGCCGGCGGCGTCGATCGGTTTGAACACGGCATTGCGGATACCGCTTCGATACTTCGATGCAAGGCTGGCAAGGTAATCCTCGTACGATCGCCACGCCGGGTCCAGCGCCAGCACCATGTTCGGTTCGGTCTCCACCCAGCGGTAATCCAGGCCTTCGAGCACGCGCGCGGCGCCCGCATGTCCGCCGCACAGGTCCTTGATGAGCGAGAACTGCGCGCCGCCAGCGAGTTTCTCCGCATGCCGCACGCGATAGAGCACCTCGGCCACGGCGTGCCAGGCGGTGGCCGGATCGATGCCCGCGGCGATCGCCACGCCGTGCTGGCCGTAGGAGAGCAGGTTGCCGCACGCCAGCACGCGCTGTTGCAGGCGTTCCGACAGGCGGTCTTTGACCGGATCGAGCAGACGGCCGCGGCCTTCGCGGCGCGGGCGCAGCTGCGCGGCGCTCAATTGCGCGATCTTCATGTGGATGGCGGCCACCGGCAGCGTCTGCCCGCCCTCGCGCGCCGTCACCAGCGCATAGCGCGGCGACAGGTTGGCGGGCAGCACCTGTTCGAGCATCGTGAAATAGCCGCGCGAGAGGAACAGTCCGCCGCTCGCCGCGGCGGCGTCCCACAACGCGGGCTCGAGCAGCGCGATGCGGCTGGACACGGCGAAATCGAGCGCCGTGGGCGCGCGCAGGGCCTTGCGGGCCGCGCGCTTTCCGTCCGAAGCGGCGCGCGCAGCCCCGAGCTTGCCGGCCAGCCCGCGCACCGCGTTCACCGCGACCGTTTCCCCGGCGCCGCCGCGCGCGCCCGTTCCCAGGTCTCGCGCTCGAGGCGGTAATGCACGAAGCGCTGCAAGCCCGGCCAATCGCGGTGCGCCATGTCGGATTCGCCCGTGGGCGTGAAGTTGGATTTTTCCAGCACCCGGCACGAGGCCGCATTCTCCTTGAGCGCCACCGCGGTCAGGAATTCGGCGTGCAGCCAGTCGAAGCCGATCGCCACCACGCTTTGCAGCGCCTCGGTGGCCAGGCCGCGGTTGGCGTGGCGCGTGCCGACCCAGTAGCCGATATGCCCGAAGCGATCCGGCTGCTTGCGCACGCCGATCGCGCCGACCACCTCCAGCTTCGGCTTGCGGGTGATGGCAAAGATGTATTCGTCCCCGGTGCGCGCCAGTTCGCGGTGCATCGCGATCCAGCTTTCCGCATCGGCCAGCGTGTACGGATGCGGGATCAGCGCGGTGGTGCGCGCCACGGTGCCGTCTTCCAGCAGCGCCGCCACGCGCGGCGCATCGTCCGGCGTGAAGGGCCGCAGGGCGGTGTGCGCGGTCTCGATGGACAGCATGCGGGCTATCCGCTGGTGTCCTCGCCCTTCGAGGAGGGCCGGATGCCGAGCTGCTTCAACTTGCGGTAGAGGTGCGTGCGCTCCAGCCCGACGCGCTCGGCCACGCGCGACATGTTGCCCTGCTCCAGGCGGATGTGGTGCAGGAAATACTGGTGCTCGAAGCGCTCGCGCGCCTCGCGCAGCGGCAGGTCGAAGGGGATCCGGCTCACCGCGGTGGAATGCACGTTGCTGTCGAGGTTCATCTCCCGCGCCACGCGCGCCACGTCCTCGGCCGTGATGTCGTTGGCCAGGCTGGTGTGCGCCAGCGTCTTCACCACATTGGCGAGCACCGGCAGGTTGCCCGGCCAGTCGAGGTTGCGCAGCGCGTTCTGGGCGCCGACGGTGAGCTGGCGCAGCGGGCATTCGTTGGCTTCCACCATCTGCAGCAGCAGCGTGTTGGCGATGTCCGGGATGTCCTCGGAGTGTTCGGACAGCGAGGGCACGCGCAGGACGACAGCGGCGATCTGGTGGTAGAGCGCGGGGTCGAACTCGCCGGCCTCGACCAGCGGCACCAGCGGCTGCACCGCCGTGGCGATCAGGCGCACGTTGAATTTCTCCAGCTTGGCAACCACCTGCGCAAGGCCGCGCTGCTCGGCCTTGTCGAGCCGCTCCACCTGGTCCAGGAACAGCACGCCATCGCGCGCCTCGGCCAGCGGCGCGAACGGGTTTTGCGCCAGCCAGGCGTGGTCGGCGATGGCGATCCACGGCGTGTTGCGCGCATGCACGCAGCGCGCGGCCAACTCGAACCCGGCGCCGGCTTCGCCGGTGAGCAGCAGGGGGGACTTCAGGCGCGCGACCTGGTCGAGGCGTTGCTTGAGTTCCATGATGACGCGCGCGCGCCCCAGGTGCGCGAAGGAGAGCCCGCGGTGCTGCCAGGCGCGACCGCCCGCCAGCGCCTTGCTCACCGTGGCGATGAGCTTGGGCAGGCTGATGGGCTTTTCCAGGAAATCGATCGCGCCGATGCGCGTGGCTTCGATCGCGGATTCGATGGTCCCGTGGCCGGACATCATCACCACCGGCATGGTCAGCTGGCCCGAGGCGGCCCATTCCTTGAGCAGCGAGATGCCGTCGGTGTCGGGCATCCAGATGTCGAGCAGCACGAGGTCGGGACGCGCCTCGCGCCGGTGGTGGCGCGCCGCCGTCGCGTTCTCGGCCAGGCGCACCGAGTACCCCTCGTCGGCGAGGATTTCCGAAAGCAGTTCGCGGATGCCAATCTCGTCATCGACGACCAGAATGTTGTTGGCGCTCATGGGTGTCTCCGGTGCGATTCAATCACATCATTCAAGTGGCCGCCTCCGCCGCCGCCGGCAGGGGCAGCAGGACCTCGGCGGTGGCGCCGCCCTGCGGCGTGTTGGCCAGGTGCACGGTGCCGCCGTGCTCCTCGACGATCTTCTTCACGATGGCCAGCCCCAGCCCCGTGCCCTTGGCCTTGCTGGTGACGTAGGGCTCGAAAATGCGCGGCTGGATGTCCTCGCGGATGCCGCTGCCGTTGTCGGTCACCGTCAGGCGCAGCTGGCCCTCGTGCCGCGCGGTGGTGATCTCGATCGCCGGTTCCTTCACCGCGGCGCAGGCATCGAGCGCGTTGCGCACCAGGTTGTGGACCACCTGGCGCAGGTTCGAGGCGTCGGCCTGCACCGGCGGCAGGGTGTCGTCGAAGTGGCAGCGCCACAGCGCGCCGGTCGATTCATAGAGGACCAGCACCTCGCGCAGCAGCGCGTTGAGGTCCACCGGCCCGAGCGGGCGGGCGCGCGCGCTGTGCGAGTAGAGGCTGAAATCGTCGACCATGGCCTTGAGCGAGCCGACCTGCGCGACGATGGTGCCGGTGGCGCGCGAGAGGATGTCGCGGTCGGCAAAGTCGAGCTTGTCGGACAGCTTGCGCTCGAGCCGCTCCGCGGAAAGCTGGATCGGCGTGAGCGGGTTCTTGATCTCGTGCGCGAGGCGCCGCGCGACTTCGCCCCAGGCGGCGCTGCGCTGTGCGGCGATGAGGTCGGAAATGTCGTCGAGCACCAGCACGTGCCCGGGCGCGATGCTGGCCGGCAGCTGCGTGCCGCGGATGAGCAGGGTGCGCGGCGGCTTGCCCGGCTCGCCCTCGATCTGCAGCTGGCGCTGCCAGGGCTTGTCGCGCGTGCCGCGGGTTTCCTGCGCCAGCGCCTCGGCCAGCGCCGCAAGGTGCGGGTGGTCCACGCCCCATTCGGGCACCCGCCGCGCGACCAGTGCGTCACTGACGCGGAGCATGCTGCGCGCGGTCAGGTTGAGGGTGCGTGCGTACAGGTCCGCGTTGAGGGTGATCACGCCGGAGGTGAGGTTGCCCAGGATCGATTCGAGGTACGCCTTGCTCTGCTCGAGCTCGCCCTGTTTCTTCGCCACCGCGTCCGAGGCCTCGGCGAGCTGGCGCGTCATGGTGTTGAACGATTGCGTCAGCACGCCGAATTCGTCCTTGCTGGTCACCGGGTTCAGTTTCGTGAAGTCGCCCCTGGCGATCGCGCGCGTCGACTCGGCCAGCGCGGAGAGCGGCGCGGACAGCTTTTCGGAGAGCAGGAACGCCAGCGACAGGGCCGAGAACAGCGTCAGCACCATGGCCAGCGTCAGCGTGAGCGCAAACAACTGCTTGAGTCCCTGGCGCTGCAGGCCCAGCTGCTGGAAATCGCGGATGCCGGCATCCACCACCTGCATGTCCGCCGACAACGCGCCGGGGGCCGGCGAGAGCACCTGCAGGGCCAGCGGGGCCTCGAAGGCCGTCTTGGCCGCCACCGGCACCACCACGCGCAGCAGCATCGCCTTGTCGGAGACCGCCTCGGCCGCGCGCACCGGATTCTTCTGCAGCGCCTCGCGGATCTCCGCGAGCGCCGGGGTCTCGGGCAGCGCGCGCGCGCTGGCCGGCGCATGCGCCATCAGGTGGCCGTCTGCATGCGACAAGGAGACCTCCTGGAACCCGAAGCGCTCGCGGATCTCGCGCAGCGCGGCCGCGTCCGGCGTACTGCCCTCGGAGAGCGCGAAGGCCGCCTCGCGCGCCTTGCGCGTGAGGTCTGACAGGCTGGAATCGAGCGCGCCCTTGCCGAGCTTGAGTGCGCTGTCCATGGCCTTGTCCACGGGGACGTCGAACCAGGCGTCGATGGAGCGCTGGATGAACTGCACGGACACCGCGTACACCAGCGCGCCGGGAATCACCGCCATGAGCGAGAGCACCACCATCAGGCGCAGGGTCAGCTTGGCGCCGAACTCGCGGTGCCGGAGCTTTTGCGCGAGGCGGGTGATCTGGAAGCCGATGAGCGCGAGCAGCCCGGCGGTGAGCGCGAAGCCGATGCCGTACAGCCACGTGGTGTAGCGCGCGAAGAACGCGGTGTTGCTGGTGGCCTGCAACATGAGCACGATCAGCGCCACGCCGAGCGCCATGCAACCGAAGACCAAGGCGCGCACGATCATGATGAGGCCTCCCCGCGGGTGTTCATGGCGTCACCGTCCAGCGGTGCCAGTCCGTGTTGACCGACCATTCGCGCGCCGTGAGCACGTTGAGCTGGAACGGCTTGGGCAGCTGCGCGTTGTCGAGCCGGAACCGCAGCGCCGCCTCGTAGCGCTCCCCGCTCCTCAGCTGTGCGCGCTCGGCCACCGTCCACGAACGGATTCTGGCCAGCAGGCGCGTGACGTCCTCGGAGCTGGTGAGGGTCTGTGTCAGGCCGGAGGTGACCACGCGGTACTGGTCGGTGAGCGGCGCGAAGCTGACGCGGCGCTCGCGGCGCTCGGTGACCAGCTTCTGGTCGATCCAGTACCAGCGGCCGCGCGTAAGCTCGAACTCGGCGACGAAGTACAGCGGCACGCCCTTGCGGACCGCCTCGAACAACTGGGGCGCGAGCGAGAGCTCGAGGTCCGCGTTGACCTGCCAGCCGTCTTCGGAAGCGTCGAGCCGCGCCGACAGGACGCTGGCGTTGTCCGCCGCATGGACCGCCGCGCCGGCGAGCGCGAAGACGCAGGCCGCCAGCCACGCGAGCGCCCGGCGCGCCCGCGCCGGCCACGCGGTCTCAGCGGCGCTTTTCCAGCAGGGCGTAGAAGAAACCATCGTGCGCATCGTTGGGCAGGAGGATGCCGGGCAAAGGCTCGGCGGGATTCTCGCCGATCGGCCCGCCCTGCGCGCGCGGCAAGGGCACCTCCACACGCGTGGCGTCGGCATGCCGGGCGAGAAACCAGTCGATGACCCCGCCGTTCTCGGCGTGGAACACCGAGCACGTCGCGTAGAGCAGGCGTCCGCCGGGCGCCAGCGCGGGCCACAGCGAGGCGAGCAGCGCGTGCTGCTGCGCGGCGAGGGCGGCGAGGTCGGCGGCGCGGCGCGTCCACTTGATGTCCGGATGGCGGCGCACCACGCCCGACCCGCTGCACGGCACGTCGGCAAGGATGCGGTCGAAGGGCTGGCCGTCCCACCAAGTGTCGCGCTTGGCGGCGTCGGCCACGCGCAACTCGGCCGCAAGGCCGAGGCGCTTCAGGTTGCTTTCCACACGCTGCAGGCGCTGCGCATCGTGGTCGAGCGCGAGCAGATGGCAATCGGCGAGCTCGAGCAGGTGGCCGGCCTTTCCGCCCGGCGCGGCACACGCATCGAGCACGCGCATGCCCGGTTGCGCCTGCAGCAGCGGCGCGGCCCATTGCGCGCCCAGGTCCTGCACGGACACCCGCCCGTCGGCGAACCCCGGCAACCGGTCGATCGGCAGCCCGTGGGCCAGGCGCACCGCGTTGCCCTGCTGCGCCTCCACGCCGACGCCATCCTGCGCCAGTGCCGCGACGTAGTCCTCCACGCGGGTGCGGCGCGTGTTCACGCGCAGCCACATCGGCGGCGGTGCGTGGGCGGATTCCAGGACGCGCTGCCAGTCTTGCGGATACTCCGCGCGCATGCGCTCGATCCACCAGAGCGGAAAATCGTAGCGCGCAATGTCGTCTTTGAAGGTCTCGCGCGCCAGCGTTTCGGCCTTGCGCAGGTAATTGCGCAGGATGGCGTTGACCAGGCCCTTGGCGCGCGCCAGTTGCAGTTGCTCGACCGCGCGCACCGCCTGGTCGACGATCACGTGCGGCGCCGTCTTCGAAAACTGCAGTTGCGCGAGCGCCACCAGCAGCAGGTGGCGCACCGGCGCGTCGGTGAGCGGCCGCGACACCAGGCGCGCGAGCTGCGCCTGCAGCAGGCCAAGGTGCCGCAGCGTGGAAAAGGTGATGGCGTGGACGGCCGCGCGTTCCCCGGGCCCGAGGTCCGCTTGCCTCGCCAGCGCGGACTCGAGTTCGCGATCGAGGTTGTGGCCCTTGAGCGTTTGCCCGATCACCCGCGATGCCGTGCACTGCACGGCGGCGAGGCCCGCGTGGTCGGGTTTGGCGTCCAGGTTCATTCGAAGCGGCTTCCGACGTTGACCGGGTGGCCGCGCAGGAAGTCGCCGATCGGCAGTCGCTTGCCGCCCGGCAACTGCACGGTTTTCAATACCAAGGCGCCCTCGCCGGTTTGCACCGACACGCCATCGGCGCCGGCGGCAAACACCACGCCTGGTGCGGCGTTCGGGGCACTTTCGGCCGGAACGGCGCGCCAGATCTTGAGTTTGGTTCCGTCCAGCGTGGCCTCACAGCCGGGATGGGGATCGAAGGCGCGCAGCTTTCGCTCGATAACCCGCGCGGGTTGGGCCCAATCGATGCGCGCCTCGTCCTTGAGGATCTTCTTTGCGTAGGTCACGCCGGTATCGGGCTGCGCTTGGGGGGTAAGCTCGTCCAGGCGCGCCAGCGCTTCGACGATGCAGCGCGCGCCCAGGGCGGTGAGCTTGTCGAACAGGCTGGCGCTGGTTTCTTCCGGCGCGATCGGCAGGCGGCGCTCGAGCAGGACGGGGCCGGTGTCGAGCCCGGCGTCCATGCGCATGATGCAGATGCCGGTTTCCGCATCGCCCGCCTCGATGGCGCGCTGCACGGGTGCCGCGCCGCGCCAGCGCGGCAGCAGCGAACCGTGGATGTTGAGGCAGCCGCGCGGGGGAATGTCGAGCACGGCCTGCGGGAGCAGCAGTCCGTACGCGGCCACCACGAACACGTCCGCCGCCCATGCGCGCAATTGCGCCTGCACCGCCGGGTCCTTCAGGGTGGGCGGTTCGAGCACGGTGAGCCCGAGCCGTGCGGCCTCCTGCGCCACCGCCGACGGCTGCACCTGCATGCCGCGCCCGGCGCGGCGCGCCGGCTGCGTGAGGACCCCGGCAATGCGGTGACCCTGCGCGTGCAGCGCGGCCAGCGCCGCGGCGGCGAACGGTGGGGTCCCGGCGAAAACGAGGTTCATCGGCGTAGTGACCTGGCTGGGCTACAAACAAACACGCCGGCCTGGGGCCGGCGTGGGGGATGCGGTCGCCACGCGTTGCGCGGCGGGAATGCGGCGTTACGCGCGTGCGGCGATGCGGCGGCGCGGCTCGGCCATTTCCGCTTCACGCTCGATCTCGCGCTGGCGCTTGACCAATTTGTTGCGGATGCGGTTGGCCTTGAGCGGCGAAAGGTACTCGACAAACACATGGCCGTCCAGGTGATCCATTTCGTGCTGGATGCACACGGCCAGCATTCCGGAGGCGTTGATGGTGAAGCGCTGGCCGTCGCGATCCAGCGCCGTCACCATGACGGTTTCCGCGCGCTCGACCTTGTCGTAGAAGCCGGGCACCGACAGGCAGCCCTCCTCGTTGACCGCGGTGCCTTCCTTGCGGATGATTTCCGGATTGATGAACACGCGCAGCTGGTCGCGTTCTTCCGAGACATCGATCACCATGATCCGCTTCAGTTCGCCGACCTGCGTCGCCGCCAGGCCGATGCCGGGAGCCTTGTACATGGTCTCCGCCATGTCATCGACTAACTTCTTGATTTTGTTGTCGATGATCTTGATGGGCTCCGCCACGCGGGCAAGGCGGGGATCGGGGTAGGTCAAAACGTCCAGAATGGCCATATTTGCTTGCGATTAGAATAATTTAGGTGCAGAATCTTAAGAGACTGCTTTAAGTTTGGGGCGGCTAACTGACTTGCAAGTCTAGTTGAAACCGCCCTTTCTGGCAATTCGCCCGGACGGTTGGGGCCCCAAAAAACCGCCAGATTTTGTGGATTTCGACAAGTGAGAAACGCCATGAAAAAAAGTGTCCTCGCGCTAGGCTTGGTGTTCGGATGTACGGGAATGGTTCCCTTATCCCTGCACGCCCAGACACAGCCCGATGCCAAGTCCGAAGCGGCGGCCAAGGCCGCGCCGGACGCCAAATCCGCCCCTGCCGCCCAGCCGGCCGCCGACAAGCCGGCTGAAAAGGCTGCGGACAAGCCCGCCGCCAAGAAGGCGGAAAAAGCCAAGCCCAAGGCCGAAAAGCCGCCCCTCCAGCTGGCCGACAACGCCCCCACCATGTACACCGTGGTCAAGGGAGACACGCTGTGGGACATCTCGGGACGATTCCTCAAGGAACCGTGGCGCTGGCCGGAAATCTGGAACATGAACCGCGAGCAGATCAAGGACCCGCACTGGATCTACCCGGGTGACGTGATTTCGCTCTCCTTCGACGCCAACGGCCGGCCGTTGCTGTCGGTCGGTGCAGGAGGAAGATTTGGCGACACCGGTGTCGGTGGCACCGTGAAACTGTCACCGCAGGTGCGCTCCGACCCGAAGGCACTGGCTATTCCCTCGATTCCGGTGCGCGTCATCGGGCCGTTCCTGACCCTGCCGCTGGTGGTGGACGCCGGCGCGCTCGACAACGCGCCCCGCATCGTGTCCACCGAGGACGGGCGCGTCATCGTGGGGGCCGGCAACCTGATCTATTCGGCCGGCATGCGCCCGTCGCAAGGCACCAAGTGGCAGGTCTATCGCCCGGGCGCCGCGCTGCTCGATCCGGTCACGCAGGAAGTGCTCGGTTACGAGGCAACCTACCTCGGCGACGCACGCGTGACCAAGTTTGGCGAAGCCTCGACGCTCGAGGTGCTGCGCTCGGCGCAGGAAATCAACCGGGGCGACCGCCTCACGCCGACGGTCGAGTCGACCCTGCCGTCCTACAGCCCCCACGCGCCGGACACCTTTGTCAAGGGCGCCATCGTGTCCGTCAAGGGCGCGCTGGGCGATGCCGCGCAGTATTCGGTGATCTCGATCAACCTGGGCAAGAAGGATGGCATGGAGATCGGGCATGTGCTGAGCGTTCTCCAGAAGGGCGATGTGGTGTCGACGTCGGACCAGGGCGAACCCGGCTTTGCCGAGCGCTGGGGATTCTCCGGCCTCAAGACCCTGTTGCCGGCGCAAGAAGAATCGAAGGACAAGGACGGCGGACAGCTCGCATCGGAAGTCAAGCTTCCGGATGAGCGCAACGGCCTGGCCTTTGTGTTCCGCGTGTTCGACCGCGTGTCATTCGCGCTGGTGATGTCGAGCCGTCGCCCGATGAAGGTCGGCGACGTCGTGCAGACCCCGTAACCCTCTTCAACCCGCACGCAACGATGCCCATCCCGCCGGCCGGCGCCGCCCCCGCGGCATGGCTGGCGCTGGCGCACGTGCCCGGGCTCGGGCCGGACGCCGCGCGAAAGCTGCTGCAGGCGTTCGGTGATCCCGAGAGCGTCCTGAATGCCGGCGTGGCCGCGCTGACGGGCGTGGTCGGCGCGAAACTCGCGCAGGCCATCATCGACAGGAAAACTTCCGCCGACGCGGACGCCGCGCTGCGCTGGCTCGAGGCGCCGGAAAACCACCTGCTCACCTGGGCGGACGAGGACTATCCCCAGCGCCTGCTGGAAATCGGCGATCCCCCCTTCGTGCTGTATCTCAAGGGGCGCCGTGAACTGCTCGGCAACATGGCCCTCGGCGTGGTGGGCAGCCGCAACGCCACACCGGGCGGCATTCAGCTGGCAGAAGCGTTTTCAGAAGCGTTGTCCGGGGAAGGCCTGACCATCGTCTCCGGACTGGCCATGGGCATCGATGCCGCCGCGCACGCCGGCGGCCTCAAGGGCCGCGGGTCCTCGATCGCGGTGGTCGGCACCGGGCTGGACTTGGTATACCCGGCGCGCAACCGCGCGCTGGCGCATCGCCTGTCGGAAACCGGTTTGCTGGTGTCCGAGTTCAATCTCGGCACCCCGGCCATGGCGGGGAATTTTCCGCGCCGCAACCGCATCATCAGCGGGCTTTCGCGCGGCATCCTCGTCGTCGAGGCCACGCTCAATTCCGGGTCGTTGATCACCGCCCGGCTTGCCGGGGAGCAGGGGCGCGACGTGTTTGCCATTCCCGGCTCCATCCACTCGCCGTTTTCCAAGGGCTGCCACACGCTCATCAAGCAGGGCGCCAAGCTGGTGGATGACGCCGCCGACATCCTTGTCGAATTGGGCATGTCCGGGGCGGCAAAGGGTGCCATGGGCAAGCCGGCACCCACGCGGCCGGAAGACGACGGCGATCCGCTTCTGGCCGCCATGGGATTCGATCCGGTGACTCTTGACACCCTTGCCCAACGCACGTCGCTGGACGCCGGAACCCTGCTCGGCAAATTGACGCAATGGGAAATCGAGGGCGCCGTCGTGGCCCTGGCGGGGGGAAAATACCAGCGCGTGGCCTGATTCCGGCAAAACCATCCCGCGCCGGTTGTGCTTGCGGCCTTTGCGCTTCCTTGCTTATCATTTGACCCCTTTTGGCCGGGCGCCGCGATTCCTGCAGGCGCCTTCCCCCGGCCACTCCACGCCTTCCAAGGAAACCCCTCCCCCATGGGCAAGTCCCTCATCATCGCCGAGAAGCCTTCCGTGGCCAATGACATCGCCAAGGCGCTCGGCGGGTTTTCCAAGGAGAAGGACTTCTTCGAGTCCGACGACTTCGTGCTCACCTCGGCCGTCGGCCACCTCGTCGAGATCGCCATGCCGGAGGACGAGGAGGTCAAGCGCGGCAAGTGGACGTTCGCGCACCTGCCGGCGATTCCCTCGCGCTTCGACCTGCGCCCGATCGAGAAAACGGCGGACCGCCTCAAGGCGGTGGTCAAGCTGATCAAACGCAAGGATGTGACCGGATTGATCAACGCCTGCGA
>CAZTYC010000027.1:0-20577 GCA_964617435.1 uncultured Burkholderiales bacterium | reverse complement strand
TTCCCCAACGACAAGCCGCTGTTCTTCATCACCGCGGAAAATGTCGAGAAATACAAGGACAACCTGACGCCCGGCCAGGTGATGCTGCTCAAGCAATATCCGGCCTTCAGGATGCCGGTGTATCCCACGCGCCGCACGGCCCTTTTCCCGCAGAAGCACTATGACCAGACGCGCGAATGCGCGCAAAAGGCCAAACTGGCCGCGGACAACAACGGCGTGACCGGTTGCACGGGCGGCGTTCCGTTTCCCGTGCCCAAGAACGGCTACGAGGTGATGTGGAACCACAACCTCCGGTACTGGGGCGATACCTTCGAGACGCAGTTTGTGCACATCGCACCGACGCGCGCCGGGGATTACACCGCCACTGAGTTCGAGTTCCAGGCGGACTTCCACTACGGGAACCTCACCCTGCCCGCGGCCGAGGTCATCCCCAACCGTCGCGTGAATTACATGCAGACGGTGACGGCGCCCGCGCGCCTGGCGGGTGAAGTGATCCTCATCCACGAAAACGTGGATTTCTCCAAAGAGGCGCGTTCCGCGTGGATTTACAACCCCGGCCAGCGCCGCGTGCGCCTGGCGCCGACGGTGGCGTACGACAATCCGATCGTCGGCTCCGACGGCCAGCGCACCGTCGACGACGGCTTCATGTTCAATGGCTCGCTGGATCGCTATGAATGGAAGCTGATCGGCAAGAAGGAAATGTACGTGCCGTACAACTCCTACAAGCTCAGTTCCAACGCGTTGAAGTACACCGACGTGATCCGCCCGGGCCACCTGAACCCGGACCACCTGCGCTATGAGCTGCACCGCATGTGGGTGGTGGAAGCCACATTGAAGCAGGGTACCAGCCATCTCTACGCCAAGCGCATCATGTACGTGGACGAAGACAGCTGGATGGTCACGCTGACGGACAAGTACGACGCGCGCGGCGCGCTATGGCGCACGGCCGAACTCCACTCGATCACGCTCTACGACATGAACCTGTACTTCCCGATGGTGGACGTGCACTACGATTTCCAGAACGGCCGCTACATTGCCATGGGCCTGCGGAACGAAAAGTCGACCGTCTACATTCCCACCAAGAAGACCGCGGCCGATTTCACGCCGCAGGCGTTACGCGGCCTGGGCGTCCGGTAATCGGCGATCCGGCGGGAAGCACATTTTGCAACTGACCTTTCTCGGGGCGGCCGGCGAAGTCACCGGCTCCTGCTATCGCGTCGACACCGGCGGGTTGTCGTTCCTGGTCGACTGCGGGATGTTCCAGGGGGACCGCGAGGCGCTGAAGAAGAACCTCGATGCGCTTGATTTCGACGTGTCGGCGATCCGCTTCCTGCTGCTCACCCACGCCCACATCGATCATTGCGGCCTGCTGCCCCGCCTCGTGGCCAAGGGCTTCCGCGGCCCGGTCTTTTGCACGCCGGCCACCCTGGACCTGGCCGCGATCATGCTCATGGACAGCGCGCATGTGCAGGCCAAGGATGCCGAGCGCGCGCTGCGCCACCTGGCGCGCGACCGCGAGCGCGGCAAGATCACCGGTGACAGCGACGAAACCATCCTGTACACCAGCCACGACGTCGAGCGCTGCATGAAGCAGTTCCGCGCGGTCGAGTATGGCGTCGAGTTTTCACCGGCGGACGGCATCCGGGCACGCTTCCGCGACGCCGGGCACATCCTCGGCGCGGCCTCGATCGAGGTGTGGCTGTCCGGCGTGGACGGCGCGCGCCGCAAGGTGGTGTTCTCCGGCGACATCGGCGACCGTGGCCGACCCATCCTGCGCGACCCGGATCCGCCGGATGCCGCGGATGTGCTGCTCATTGAATCCACCTATGGCGACCGCGACCACAAGAGCCTGGACAGCACGCGTGCCGAGTTCGCCTTCCTCATCGAGGACACGCTGCTCCGGCGGCGCGGAAACGTGCTGGTGCCCGCCTTCGCGGTCGGCCGCATCCAGGAGGTGCTCTACCTGATCGGCCAGCTCGCGCGCGAGGGACGCATCGGCAATCCCAAGGGCGGCATCAATGTGTTCGTGGATTCGCCGCTCGGGCGCAAGGCCACGGAGCTTACGCTGCGCCACCACCGCATCCTCGATGACGATGTCCACTCGGTGTTCGGGTCCATGCTGGGAACGCATGGCACGCAGGGACGCATGCCGGCCGTGCATTTCACGGAATCGCCCGAGGATTCGATGGCCATCAACCGCATCGAGTCCGGCGCCATCATCATCGCTGCCTCGGGCATGTGCGAGGCGGGCCGCATCCGCCACCATCTTCGCCGCCGCCTCAACCGCGACGAGAACGCCGTCGTGTTCACCGGCTACCAGGCGTTCGGCACGCTCGGGCGGCGCATCGTCGATGGCGCCCGCACGGTCCGCCTGTTCGGCGAGGACATCGCCGTTCGCGCCCGCGTGTCCACCATCGGCGGCCTCTCCGCCCATGCGGGCCAGGGCGGATTGCTGCACTGGCTGTCCGGTTTCAAGGCGCCCCCGGAATCCGTGTGGCTCACGCATGGCGAGCCGCGCGCCTCCACACCGTTCAAGGCGGCGATCGAGTCGCGCCTGCATTGGCCGCACGTGACTGTCGCTGGCGCCGGTATGACCATCTCCCTGGAGAAGCGGGTGTGAGGGCCTCGGACGCCCGGCGCATCGCGCTGGCGCTGCCCGAGGCGCATGAGGAACCGCATTTCGAATACGATTCCTTTCGCATCCGCGGCAAGATCTTTGCCACGCTGCCGCCGGACGGCCTGCACCTCCATGTGTTTGTGGATGACGATGTGCGGGACTCGGTGCTGCTCACCCACCCCGCCTGCGTGGAAAAACTCTGGTGGGGCCAAAAGGTCGTCGGCGTTCGCGTCGACCTTCCCAAGGCCAAGCCCGCCCTGATCCGCATGCTCATGGAGAATGCCTGGAAGCGCAAAGCGCCCAAGCGCCTGGCCGCTGCGTATGGGGAACCGGAAGCCGGCTAGCCATCGGGCATCGGGCATCGGCCATCGGTCTCATGCCCGTTCCGCCGCACCGCGCGGGTTCAGTACGCCAGGCGGAAGATTCGCGTGCTGCCAGAACGTGAAAGGCCGGCCGCCGGCGGCTGCAACGCGCCGGAAAACAGATTGGAGTTGGTGATCTCCCAGGAAAGCCGCGCTTCTGTGGAACTGAGGAACTCGATTTCGATCTTTCCGGCCAGCTCGATCTGCGCCAGCGAGTACGCGGCCGATGGATTGTCCATGAAGGCGCGGTTTGAGAGTCCCCGCGCAAGATCGCCGCGCAGCTTGGTGTTCAGCCCGCGCTCGAGCAACGGCAGGTCGGCTGGGCCGTCGATCACCATGTTGGTCGCCACCAGCCAGACCGGCCGGGTGCCGGCGCCCGCCATGGCCTCGTGCAGGTACCAGGCGACGAACACGTGCCCGCTGGCGGCATCGCGGTCGATGGTGATGCCCCAGCCGGGGTTGGCCGGGTCCGACCACAAGCCAGCCCAATCGAACGGAAACGCCGCATTGCTCCGCTGCACGACGCTGAAAAGCTTGGTCTCCACCAGGTGGGGCGGCCCGCCCGGATGCCCGACGATGTAGTACTCGACCCGGTAGTCGCCGGCTTCCAGCGGACCCACGGCAATGCGGTTCCGCTTGGACGCCGGGCACGTGAGCGGCGGCGGCAGCACGATCCCGCGATCGGAGATCTTGATCACGGACCGTGGCTCCGTGTCGGTCGGCAATTCCAGGCTGTATCCCGCGCCGAATCCGTAACAGGCCGTGAGTCCTTCGATGCTGACGACGCTGCCCGCGGCAGGCGACTCCGGGCGGATGGTCAGTTGGGCAAACGCGTTTGTGGCCAGCAAGGCAACGCATGCGGCAGCCCATGCGCGCCGGGACCCATTGCAACGCCGTCGCCGGATCATCGGCCGCCTTCATGCGCCGACCGGATTGGCGGCATCGGTGGACTACAGGGATAAATCATTTCGGGTTCCTGGCGGGGCCTTGCGGTACCGGGACGATATTTTGCCCCCGCCACGGCCAATCCTGCGCAAACCGCTTCCCATTGAGAAAGACGCTGATCCATGAGCGCTGAACGAGGTAGTGGTAGCTGAGGAAGGACAAGATCGTCGTGAACGAGAACACCAGGAAGAACTTGATCAACGCATCCAGATCCCTCACCACCAGCACCCAGGCCGCAAAACAGGCCAGTGGCAGATGCACCATGAACACCCAGTAGGACGACTGCGACACGTACAACGACCACGGCGACGGCTTGTCGAACCACCGGAGCGCGGCGGCGGTGAAAAAGAAGATCCAGGCCCAGGTGCAGGTGGCATTGATGGCGCACGCCAAGGCGTGCCATGCAAGATCTTGCGAGTCCATCGACTGGTCGGCGGACGAGATCTGCAGCGACAACGACAACAGGCCCACGCCGGCCGCCCCATAGATGAACGGATGCGAAAACCGTACCGCCTCGATGGCGCGCGTGGCATTGAGCGCATAGCCCAGCACGAAAAACTGTCCGTAATAGAGCAGCGCATGCGGCCGGGGAAGGAAGGAAAAGAATCCCTCGTGGACGCGGGCTGCAGGGAACGGCCACAGCGTGAGGAACGTCACCACGCTGAGTCCCGCGAAGACCCGCCAACCGCCAAGACTCTCACCGGGTGCCGCAATTCGTGGAGTTGTCCACCTCGCGACTCTCTCCAGCACGGGAACCAGCAGATAAAACAGGCAGAGGAAATACAGGAACCACAGGTGCAGCGCACCCGGGGTGTCCAGTTCGGGCAATTTTTCCCTGGCTTCCATGCCCAGCGCGCGCGCATGCTCAAGGTTGGGCAGGAAATCGTGCCCGCCATAGCGCACGCTGACGGAAAAACTCACCCACAGCAGGATGGACAGCGGCACCACGGTGAACAGGCCGGCGCCCAGCGGCGCCAGCACCCGGGCGGCGCGGTTTTTCAGCATGTCGGCGATCCCGCGCTTGTCCACCAGCAGCGAGGCAAAAAAGCCCGCCATGACGAAGAATGCCGGCATGCGGAACGCATGGACGAAATGGAACAGCACGTCCATCATCGGCGACTGGTTGCGATCCAGCGCCACCGGAATGGTCGGCGGCGGATCCGTGAGGTAGAACATCGCCGAGTGGATCACCAGGCCCAGCATCATCATGCCGCCGCGCAGGGCGTCGAATCCGTAGTAGCGTCGCTCGTTGGCCATGGGCCGCTCCGGTGGCGCAGGCCCCATCGCGGGTCCGCGGCGCCAAGCATTGCACAGCCGCCAGGCATCGGCAATCGGTCCCAAACGGGCTACGGGACGCAGGGTTGCAGCCCGTGCCGCGCAGGCGGGCGTTCATCGCAATCGTTCCGCCCGCCCGTTGAAACGTGCAAAATTCCGCCATCTCTTACTCACCCGAGTCGCCATCATGTTCGAACGCCTGTCCCGCAGCTGGGAACTCGTCAAAGCCTCCGCCGCCGTGTTGCGCGAGGACAAGGAACTCTTGCTGTTCCCGGTGGTGTCGTCCATCTCGACGCTGCTGGTGCTGGCGGCATTTGCCATCCCCATGTTCGGCATGGGCGCGCTGGACGGCCTTTCCCACGGCCGGCACGGTTCCCCGTCCGCCGGCACCTACCTGCTGGTGTTCCTGTTCTACATCGCCCAGTATTTCGTGATCTTCTACTTCAACACCGCGCTGGTCGGTGCGGCCATGAAGCGGCTGGCCGGCGGCAACCCCACGTTGAGCGACGGCCTGGCCATCGCCTCCTCCCGCATGGGCAGCATCTTGGGCTACGCCTTCATCGCGGCCACGGTGGGGATGATCCTGCGTGCCTTGCAGGAACGCGCCAGTTTCCTCGGGCGCATCGTGGTGGGGCTGATCGGCATGGGCTGGACGCTGGCCACCGCAATGGTCGTCCCGGTCCTCGCCGCGCGCGATGTCGGCCCGTTCGAGGCGATCAAGGAGAGCACGCTGTTGCTCAAGAACACCTGGGGCGAAAATCTCATCGGCCGCGCGGGCATGGGGGCGGCGTTCGTGTTCATCTACATGGCTGCGGCCGTCGTGGCGGTGTTGCTGCTGATTGCCGCGGCCTCCACCCAGACCGCAGCCCTGATCATCGCCACGGCCGTGTTGGTGGTGGTCGGCTTCCTGCTGATCGCGTTGATCCAGTCCGCGCTGGCCGGCATCTACTCGGCCGCCCTGTACCGCTACGCGACTTCGGGTGAAGGCAGCGCGCATTTCGACAAGACCGCCCTTCAGGCTGCGTTTGCGCCAAAGTAAACCCTAGCACTGGCGCGGTGTTCCAGGCATTTTCGTCTTGAACACCGCGCCGCCATTAGCGTTTTCTGATCCGCCCCTATGACGGTGCGGCCTCGAGGCAACGCCGCATGTCGGCGGCAATCGATTCGTCAAACGCACAGGCCTTGCGCAGCACCAGGTCCATGTGCACGGCCTTGAGCGTGGTGCGTGCGGCGACGGCGCCGGTCTCGACGTTGGTCATCACGTGCTGGAACACGATGAGCTTCTCGCGCACTTCCAGCAAGGAGGACGTCACGGCGATCACCGCGCCCGCCGGCAATTCGCGCTCGTAGACGATGTGCTGGTCCACCGCCGCCATGCCGCGCCTGGCTTCCGCCATCCGCGCGCGGGTGAGGCCGATCAGATGAAACAGATTCCACGTCGCCTCGTCGAACTTGCCGACATAGTGCATCACGTTCATGTGGTTCATGTGGTCGCAATGCCACGGGTACACCGCACCGCGATAGGTGTCGAAGGTTTGGCTCATGGTTGTCCCGGTTGATCCCTGATCACTTGCTGGAGGTAGTCAGGAATGGATGCAGGGCCGAGCGGCTTGACCATCGCGCGGATCGTTTGCGTCAGCCGGCCGATGGCCACGCCGTCACGCACCCGTACCTGCAGGTAGCCGCAACGTTCCCAAAAACGTTCGGCGCGCGTGTTTCCGGACACCACGCCCAGCCGCAGCCATTGGTAGCCCCGGTTGCGCGCGACGCGCTCGATCGCCGCATGGCAGACTTGCGAGACGCCCCCGCCGTGGCGCGCGGTGGCGACAATGAACAGCCCCACATGCAGCACGGTGGGAATAAACAGGCCGAACACCAGCGTGGCCATCGCCGCCGCGTCGCCTTCCGCATCCAGCCAGCAAAGCACCATCACGCGGTCATGGCGGAAACCGTCCGGGGGCACGTCGCGGATCTCCTGCACTGCTTCGTCCGGCCGCGGGGGGGCACCCCCTGTCGCCAGGAAGTACTCAGGGTTGGCGTCGAAGAACCGCTGGAGCAGCGCGGCATCAGCCTCGGTGACCTCGATTGCGGTGAGCGCCCTGCCCCCGAGGTCCACCGAGAATTCCTGTGCGAAGACTGCTGCTGCCGTCACACTTTCAACGGCAATTCGCGCAGGCGCTTTCCGGTCAGCGCGAACACCGCATTCGCCACCGCCGGCGCAACCGGTGGCGTGCCGGGCTCGCCGACACCGGTCGGCTCGCTGCCGCCGGGCACCAGGTGCACCTCGATCTTCGGCATCTCGGACATGCGCAGCACCGGGTAATCATTGAAGTTTGATTGCTCGACCACGCCGTCCTTGAGCGTGATCTTGCCGTAGAGCGCCGCGGAAAGGCCATAGGCAATGGCGCTTTCCACCTGTGCCGCCACGGACAAGGGATTGACAACCAATCCGCAGTCAAACGCGGCCACCACCCGCCGCACCTTGATCTGCCCGTTCTCGACGGTGACATCGGCCACCTGCGCGCAGACGCTGCCAAAACTTTCGTGCACGGCAACGCCACGGCCCACGCCCTTGGGCACCGGCTTGCCCCACCCGGCCTTCTCGGCGGCCAGTTCCAGCGTTTTCAGCACGCGCGGATGTTTTCCGAGCAGTTCGCGACGGAAGGCCACGGCATCCTTGCCGGCGGCCTTCGCCAACTCATCGATCATGGTTTCCATCACGAACGCGGTGTGCGTGTGCCCGACGGACCGCCACCACAGTCCCGGCACGCCGGTCTTGGAGATCGCCTGGGTGAGCTTCATGGCCGGGATGTCGTAGGGCGTATCGCCCACGCCTTCCACGATCGTGGCGTCCACACCCTTCTGGATCATGAAAGGCTCAAACGGCGTGCCGACGATGAACGATTGGCTGACGATGGCATGTTCCCAGCCGGCGATCTTGCCGTTGGCATCCACGCCCGCATTGACGCTGTGATAGACCGCCGGACGGTAATAGCCGCCCTTGATGTCATCCTCGCGCGTCCACACCACTTTCACGGGCACTTTTGCGTCCTTGGCGATTTCGGCCGCCTCGACAATGTACGCAGCGTCCGGCGTCGCACGGCGGCCGAAACCACCCCCGGCAATCATGGTATTGAGCTTGACCTGTTCAGGCTTCAGCCCCATCACCTTGGCGATGGCGCCCTGGTCCACGGTTTGGAACTGCGAGCCGACCCACACCTCGACGCCCTCGCCGCGCGGCGCGATGGTGCAATTGAGCGGTTCCATCGGCGCGTGGGCGAGGAACGGGAAATCGTATTCCGCGCTGATGGTCTTCGCCGCGCCTTTCAAGGCATCGGGTGTACCCGGCTTGGCGACCACCGCCGTCGGCGACTTCGCCAGTTCGCGATACTCGCCCTTGATCCTGGAAGAATCCGCCTTGCTGGCTGCATCCGTGATCCACTCCACGTTGAGCAGATCACGGGCCTGCTTGGCCTGCCAGAAATTCTTGGCCACCACGGCAACGCTATTGCTGGTCTGGATCACATGCGTGACCCCCGGCCTGCCCATCACCTTGGAGGCATCGATCTTGCCCGGCCGCGCGCCGAATTGCGGGGCATGCAGCACCACGGCCGTGTGCAGGTTTGGCACCATCTTCGGCGTGACGTCGATGCCGAACTTGGCGGTGCCATTGACCTTGGCCGGTGCATCGAGGCGCCGCGTGGGTTTGCCGATGACGGTGTAGTCCTTCGGGTCCTTGAGGGCGACCTTGGCAGGCATGGGCAGGGCCATGGCCGCATCGGCCAGCGACCCATAGCTCGCCTTTTGGCCCTTGGGCCCGAGCACCATGCCGTTCTGCGTCTTGCACTGTGCGGCATCGGCCTTCCACTGCGTTGCGGCCGCCTGGATGAGCATGGCACGCGCCATCGCGCCGACGGTGCGCAGTTGCGTCCACGAATTCACCACCGAAGAGGACCCGCCGGTGCCCTGCATGCCGAAGCCCAGGTGGTAATACGCCGGCGCCGCGGGTGCCAGTTCCGAGCGCACCTTGGTCCAGTCGCAATCGAGTTCCTCGGCCACCAACATCGGCAGCGAGGTCATCACGCCCTGGCCGAATTCCAGATGCTTGACCTGCACGGTGATGCTGCCGTCCTTGCCGATGCGCAGGAAGGCGTTCGGCGGCGACGGGGGCGGCGCGGGCGGTTGCTGGGCACGGGCGATCCTGGGCCCGGCCGCCATGTGAAAGCCGATCACCAGGCCGCCGGAGGCTGCGGCGCCCTTGAGAAAGTCGCGGCGCGTGACGGCGCCGCGGGCGGCGCGCGTTGAAGACTTGCGGGAAGACAAGAGTTTGTGCATGGTCGTCTCCTCAGGCCTTGGCCTTGGCGGGCGCTTTTGCCGGCGCCTTGGCGGGGGACTTCGGGGATCCCTTGGCGGCCACCTTGATGGCGGCGCGCACCCGGTTGTAGGTGCCGCAACGGCAGATGTTGCCGCTCATGGCGTTGTCGATATCGGCATCCGACGGGTTGGGATTCTTCGCCAGCAGCGCCGTGGCCGCCATGATCTGCCCGGATTGGCAATATCCGCACTGCACCACGTCCTCGGCAATCCACGCATCCACCACGCGCTTGCCCACCGTGCTGCCGGAGACTTCCTCGATGGTCTGCACGCGCTTGCCGGCCACCGCGGAAATCGGTGTCGAGCAGGCGCGCGCCGGTTCGCCGTTCACGTGCACGGTGCAGGCGCCGCACAGCGCCATGCCGCACCCGAATTTGGTGCCGGTGAGTTGCAGGTTGTCGCGGATGAACCAGAGCAGCGGCGTGTCGGCGTCGACATTGGTCTCGACACGCTCGCCATTGACGGTGAAACGGATCATGAAGAACTCCTGGATTTTGGGGTGGGGAAGATGGCCGGAACGTGCCAAATCGCGCCGCTTGAGTTTACGCCGAATGGCCGGCAAATCACGTCACCGGCGCGCCGGGTGCTGCGCCCACGGGCTATCATTGCCGGATGCCCAAGAAAGAACTCAAGCTCTTCGCCACGCCGCACGAATGCGAGGCCGCCTTTTATGATGCGATGGAACGCGCGGATCTCAAGCTCATGATGGCGGTCTGGGCGGATGACCCCAACGCCATGTGCATCCATCCCAACGGGCCGCGGCTGGCCGGTCTTTCCGCCATCCGCGAGAGCTTTGCGGAGATCTTTTCGCACGGGCCCAGCGCAGGGCTGCAGGTGAGCGAGTTGCGGCGCCACGTGGGCCAGACCCTGGCGATCCACAACGTGTACGAGATTTTCAAGGCACCGAACCCGCAGACCAAGATCCCGCCGGTGCTGGCCACCAACGCGTACCTGCTCACGCCCAACGGCTGGCGCATGATCGTGCACCACGCCTCGCTGTCGCCGCAGGGCACCACGCCGGAGGACCAGGGCGTGGGCCGCATGCTGCACTGAGCGTTTTGCACCCCATGCCGGATACCACGGGTCGCCGCCGTCCGCTGGCCGCCGCCCTGCTGGCACTCTGCGCGGCATGCACGCCGCTCCACGCGGCCGACCTGAACAAGGTCCTGCGGCTGCCGGTGCAATCGGCCGAACGCGGGTTTGACTGCGCACTGGAGTCCGACGCCAATACCGGCGCCCTGTGCGATGCCATCTTCGATTCACTGCTCCAATACGACTACCTGGCCCGGCCGATCAAGCTGCAGCCGCGCGCCGCGGCGGCCATGCCGGAGATCTCCGCCGACGGCAAGACCTACATAATCCGGATCAAGCCCGGCATCTACTTCACGTCGGACCCGGCCTTCGGCGGCGCGCGGCGCGAGCTCACCGCGGCCGACTACGTGTACAGCATCAAGCGGCTCATCGACCCCAAGGTCAAGGCGCAGTGGCAGTTCCTGGTCGAAGGCAAGCTGGTGGGCGGCGACGATCTGACGGCGGACGCCAAGCGCACCGGCCGGTTCGACTATGACAAGCCGATTCCCGGGCTGGAGGCCCGGGACCGCTATACGCTCATCGTGCGGCTGGTGGCGCCGGACTACAACATGCTCTACATCCTGGCCATGCCGGCCACCGCCGCCGTGGCGCGCGAGGTGGTGGAACGCTACGGCCCGGCATTCCCGGAGCATCCTGTGGGCACCGGCGCCTACCGGCTCAAGGAATGGCGGCGCGCCTCGCGCGTGGTGCTGGAAGCGAACCCGGACTACCGGGAGGATTTCTTTTCCACGCAGGCCGATGAAAAGTCGCTCGACGAACACGACAAGGCCACCATCGCGCATCTCAAGGGCAAGCGCCTGCCGCTGATCGGCCGCATCGAGTACTTCCCCGTGGAGGAAGAGCAGCCGCGCTGGCTCTCGTTCCTCAACGGGGACTACGAGTACATCAACCCGGTGCCCACGCCGTTTGTCGACGTGGCGGTGCCGGGCGGCGAGGTGGCGCCTTATCTGGCGCAAAAGGGTATCTGGAAGCGCCCGGATGAGCAGGCCTGGATCACCTATGCCATGTTCAACCTGAGCGAAATCATCGACGGGCGGCGCAATCCGGTCGGCGGCTACAAGCCGGAGAACATCGCCCTGCGCCGCGCGCTGTCGATGGCCTTTCCGGTGGAAGAGGAAATCGCCATCATCGAAAAAAACCAGGCCGTGAAGGCGTACAGCCCGATCGCCGAGGGCATGGCGGGCTTCACTGCTGAGCGGTTCGACGGCTTCGACTACAACCCGGCCCGGGCAATGGCGCTGCTGGACTTGTACGGTTATGTGGATCGCGACGGCGACGGCTGGCGCGACTTTCCGGACGGCTCGCCGCTGGTCATCGACCAATCGTCGAACGAAACCCAGCGCGACCGCAGCCGCAACGAACTTTGGAAGCGCGCGATGAACGCCATCGGCATTCGAATGACGTTTGAAAACGTGAAGAAGACCCCGGACATCCGCAAGATGGCGCAGAGCGGGAAAATCCAGATGTGGAGCTACGGCTGGATTGCCGATTACCCGGACGGGGAAAACTTCCTGCAACTGTTCTGGAGCAAGAGCATCGGCGGGGCCAACTACACAATGTTCAACCTGCCGGAGTTCGACGAGCTCTACGAAAAAGTGAAGACCATGCCGGATTCGCCGGAGCGGACGGCCCTGTACCGCAAGATGGTGCACATGCTGTGGGTTTACAATCCGTGGCGCGTCAATTTCGTCAAGCGCGGAAGCATATTGATCCAGCCGTGGCTCATCGGCTACCGTCGCCATCCGTTCGCGCACGAGCCCTGGCGCTATCTGGACATCGACCTCGCGCGGCTCGCCGCCTCGAAAACCAAGTGACCTTGAACTCCCGTTCGTTTCGCATGCCGCTTCACCTCACAGACAAGCAATTCACCCTGCTCGGCCGTCTGCTGACCGGCGTGCTGCTGTTCGCGCTGGGTGTGCAGCTGGCGTGGTGGGGCTGGCACTTTGCTTATCCGCCGTGGGCTGCGCGTGTGTTGCCATCGATGGAGTCCGCGCCCGCATCTGCTGCAACCTCCCGGGAAGCCGCCCCGGCAGCGGCGCGCGCCCCGATCCGGCTCAAGGGCGTCTTTGCGGTGGATGGAAAAACGCTGTCCGCCGCCGTGGTGAACCTGGGCGGGCGTGACCAGACCTTTGTCAAAGGCGCCGAGATCTCCGAGGGCGTCAAGCTGGCGGATGTGGCGCCCGACCACATCATCGTTTCCCGCGCCGGTGTGCGCGAGCAGATTGACCTGGAACGCCCCGGCACGCGCACCGACGCCAAGCCCGGCGCCAGCACGTTGTCCGGCGGCCCGGCGCCCACCAGCTTTCGCCTGAACGTGGACAACACCGCCAACAACACCTACAGCCTGTCGCGGCAGGAACTGAACACCGTGCTGCAGGATTCGCGCCAACTGAATTTCCTGGGCCGCATCGGCCCCCTGCCCTCCGGCGGCGTGCGCGTGGAGGATGCCTCCAACGGCACGCTCGCCGCCAAGCTCGGCCTGCAGGCCGGCGACATCCTCACTGCGATCAACGGCCAGACGGTGCTCTCGCAGGGCGACCTCGTGCGCATCTACAGCCAGTTCGATTCGCTCGGCACGGTGCGCGCGGAGATCAGGCGCAACAACGTGCCGATGGCCATCACCTACCACATCAAGAACTGAAACTCATTGCCTGGCGCGGCGTTCGGGACATTTTCGGCCTGAATACCGCGCGGACTATGGGGTTTGGTGCGCTCGCCCTGCGAAACCCGCGCCTCAAGGCAGTGAATTTCCGGCCCGCGATTTCACCACGCTGACATCGCCACTGTTGACCGCGCCGGAGAAGTTGAAGTCCGCCTTGTAATTGCCGGCGTCCACCGTCGGGGAGGCCTTGGCCTTCACGCCCGCGATGTCGGCGCCGGTCACCTTGCCCGAACCGTTCACGTCACCGACGAGGAACCCCATCGCCACGGCGCTGTTGGCGGCGTTGCTGCCGTTGACGTTGGCGAGGCTGATCGTGGTCCGGCTCGCGTCCGGAAGGTTTGTGATCGTGACCACCACGTCATTGCCACTCGCCTGGGTCGTGGCTTGCGCGATCGTGATTGTCTGGCCGTTCTGGTCCGTGAGCGTGGCCGTGCCCGGATTGGTGATCGCGCCGTTGAACTGGAACACGATCTGGTGTCCGGCACCAATCATGCGCGGCTCCACGGTGACGTCCTGGGTGACGGTCTTGCTGCGGTCGATAATGAGGTCGCGGATGTTGGGCGTCTGCGCGCTGCCGTGATTCTTGCGCGACACCACGCCGGCCAGGACGATGCCGGTCGTGCCGCTGCCGACACCGGTGCCGTACAGCGTGACCCCCACGGTGCCGGCGTTGCTGACCAGCGTGAGCCGGCCATCGATGGCATTGGCTGCGCTCGGATTGAAGGTGACCGGCAGTGAACAACTGGCGCCCGCGCTGATGGTGGTGGTGCAGGTGCCGGGGACGCTGAAATGGCTGGCGCCGGTGGTGATGCTTGCGCTGCTGATCGACAGGACCACCGTGCCGGTATTGGTGATCACCACGTTGGCCGGCATGCTCGGACTGCCGATGGGCTGCGGCGCGAAGGAAAGGTAGGCCTCCCCCGCCGTGGCATTGACGCGAATGCCGGGCGATCCGGGTGCCAGGCCGGTGCCGAACAGCGAGCGGCGCTCAGGCGACCCCACCAGGCTCGACGCCACCTGCAATTCACCAACCGCATCCCCCACCGCCACCGGCGAGAAGCCGATGCTGAAATTGCATTCGGCGCTGGCGTTGAGCGAGGACGGGCAATCGGTGGATTGCAGCGTGAATCCCGGGCCGCTCACGCTGATGCCGATGCCGGTGATGGCATCCGTCAAGGCCTGGTTCTTGAACTTTCCGAGTGCCGGCGCTGCCGCGCTGCTCACGGTGACCGTACGAAAGTCGTAGCCGGTCGCAATTTCGTTGATCTCGATGACCGCGCTGCCGGAGCTGCTGGTGGTGCCGGTGGAGGTTCCCGCCGGCTGCGCCACGGTGGAAATTTCTGAATCGCCGCGCAACACGTTTAGCGTGGCGGTATTGGGATTGTAATTGCCGCTCTTGTTGCCGACCTGCCCGAAGAAGTTGTCTCCCCAGAGAAACAACTTGCCGCGGTTGTCGATGGCACCGCTGTGGCGGCCGCCGCCGGCGATCGCGACGACGTTGGGCGGGTTGGTAACCTGGAATGGCAAGCTGCGGTTCCCCGTGGCGCCGTCACCCAACTGGCTGTTGGTGTTGGCGCCCCAGGTGAAAAGCGCACCGCCCGCCTTGACGGCCAGGCTGTGGTTGGCGCCGGCGGCGATCAAGGCAATGCCGGTACCGAGCGCGCTGACCGCTATTGGTGCAGACTGATTCGTCTGGCTGCCAATCCCCAATTGACCGAAGGCATTGTCGCCCCAGCTCACCACACTGCTGTCGCTCTTCAACGCAAGGCTGTGGGCGCCGCCGGCCGCAACGTTCAGGACGCCGCTGGTGAGCGTGAGGACGGCCACCGGGCTGGCGCGGTTGGTCGTGGTGCCATCCCCCAGCTGTCCGCTGCCATTCGCGCCCCAGGCCACGACGCTGCCATTTGCAAGGACCGCGAGGTTGTGCCGCCCGCCGGCGGCGATGGCGACAACACTGGCGAGGCCCGTCACCTGGACCGGCGTGGGATAGCGCGAGGTGGCGGTATTGCCCTGGCCGATCTGGCCGTCGACATTGAGGCCCCATGCCCACACGCTGCCATCGCTTTTCAAGGCCAGCGAGTGGTAGTCGCCGGCCGCTATGGCCACGACGTTGGCAAGGCTGCTGACATTGACGAAGTTGGACTCGCTGTTTCGGTCGATGCCATGACCCAATTGCCCGGCGGCGTTGAAACCCCAAGCCGCGACGGTGCCGTCGTCTTTCAACGCCAAGCCATGCTGGGCGCCAGACGCGGTCGCGATGATCCGTGGCAGGCCGGCCACTGGACGCAAGGCCGAGCTGCCCAGATTGGTGCCGTTGCCAAGCTGTCCGTTACCGTTGTAGCCGACAGCGAACAGCGTGCCGGCGGAATTGAGCACATAGCTGTGGCTGTTGCCGAGCGCGGCCTGAGGGATGATCGCTGCGGTGGCACCCGAAGGACGCGTTCGAACGAAGAATGTCGAGGAGCGCCCGCTTGAGCCGCCAATATTGAGAACAGCCGAGTTGGTTGTGCTGAACGATGATGAAGAAAGGACTCGTATTGTGAGCGAGTCCCCGTTCGAAACCACGCCAGGGGTGCTTGTGAACGCGCCGCCATTGACTGAAAACTGCCCGCCGGCAATCGAAACAGGAGAACTAACCCCGGCCGCAAGCCCGGCAACGATGAACGGTGACGACGAAACGTACGACAGGGTATCCGCACCAAAGGCGGCAAGAAATGCAAATGGTCGAGGTCGGACACCCACGCCGGTCAGATGAAAGTAGTCATCATTCTCGTCGGGTGAGGGCACGGGGGCGGGCAAGGGGTGCGCGTCGTTATCGTATCGGCCGGTGCCCGATTGTCCGTTGCCGATTCCTCCCCATGCCTGCAACGTGCCATCGTTCATCAGCGCGAATGAATTTGCAAAGGCGGCCGCAACCTGCACGACGTTTCCGCTACCCAAACTCGCCACCTGTACCGGAGAGTTCCTCTGCAGTACGGTGCCGTCCCCCAGCTTTCCATTTGTATTGCGCCCCCATGCCCATACCGAGCCGTCGCTCTTGAGCGCCAGGGAATGCTCACTCGCCGCAATCCCAGTTACATTGCCCAAGCCGGGCACCTGGATGGCATTCACGTACTGGTCGGTCAATGTCCCGTCGCCGAGTTGCCCATACTGATTGCTGCCATACGCCCATACGGTGCCGTCATTCTTCAACGCCAGCAAATGCAGGTCACCAGACGTGATGGCGGTCACGCCCGAAAGTACCTCGATCTGATACGGCGTGATTGAAACGCGTTGGACCGTGCCGTCCGTCTTGAGGACAAAAGTGCTCCATAGACCCGCTGCGATCGCGGTGACCCCTGAAACGCCAGCCACGTGCACCGGCGACAAGCGGTTGATCTGCGAGCCGTCGCCCAGCTGGCCCTGTTCGTTGTTGCCCCAGGCCCAAACCGTGCCATCGCCCTTCAATGCAAGAGAGTGCTCTCCTGCCGCGATCGACGTTACGCCCGTGAGGCCCGGGACCTGTACCGGCGTGGGGCGATTCGTGGTTGTGCCGTCGCCTATTTCTCCAAATCCATTGTGGCCCCACGCCCATACGGTTCCGTCGGAACGAAGCGCCAGCACATGCAGGCCGAGGGATGCGATCTGCTTGACGCCATTGATTCCCGGCACCTGGCCCGGCACGCTCCCACTGCCGTTGCGGCCCAATTGCCCATAGGAGTTGGTTCCCCACGTCCAAACGTGGCCGTCCGAGCGCAAAGCCACCACCACGTCACCGGCAATGATCCTTGGCGTTGCACTGAACCCGGTCGCGGTCGGTGTCATGACCGTGAAGGGAAATGTCCTGGTTCCCACGGTCAGTTGCAGCGTAGCCAGCGCGTCATTGGCCGTGGGCGCCGTGAGGCGCACACAAACCGTCTGGCCCGCGGTGATGGTGCTCTGCACACTCGAAAACGTTGCGGTGCAGCCAATCGAGTAGTCGCCTCCGGCGATCGAGATCTGCGCTGCGGCATTAATACCCGTGATCGTCACCGCATTCGATACTTGCGTTGTCCCCAAAGGCACATCCGCGCGCGTTGCAAACGTCACCTCGTCTGGCGTCAAGTCGCAGGCTGCGGTGGTGACGCTGAAGGGCAACGCAACCCCGGCAATCGAAAGCGTCGTGGTGATCGTGCTGTTGCACGCACTTGAGGCCGAGACTCGCAGGGTCACTGTTTGACCCGGGCTAATCGTCGAGGACAAGCTTGTAAACGGAGCGCCATCAATGGAGTACTGGCCGCCCCCTGCGATGCTGATCGCGCTGCCCGCGGCCACGCCAGTAACGGTAACCGTATTTGAAACTTGCACGCTGCCAAGCGCTGCGCCCGTGACCGCGCCGAAAGACAGTATTCCAGTACTCAGGTTCAGGTAAGCCGTACCGGACGAGTTTGGCTGTGGAACCGGTGTCGGCTGATAAAAGCCGGTGGCAACACCGAGATTGCCAAATCCGTTGTAGCCCCATCCGAACACCATGCCATCGTTACGAATCGCCATGGACTGGAAATCATTTGCGGCAATCGCCACCACGTCTGACAGGCCCGGCACCTGAAACGCCTGACGCTGGGCGCTGTTCTCAACCACACCCGTGCCCATTTGGCCGAAGTTGTTGTATCCCCAAGTCCAGACTGTGCCGTCGCTCTTGAGCGCCAGCGAATGCGCCCAGCCGGTTGCGATGGCGATGACACCGGTGAGTCCGGCAACCTGGATCGGGACGCCGTTGTACGTGGCGATTCCCTCGCCGAGTTGACCGCTGGAGCCTTCGCCCCACGCCCAAACGGTTCCATCCGTCGTGAGCGCGAGTGAGTGATAGTAAGACGATGCGACTGCCGCCACGTTGGACAAGCCGCTTAGCTGCACCGGCGTGGTTCGCGCTGTGTTGTCGACGCTGCCAAGGCCCAATTGCCCGGAGTTGTTGTCACCCCAGACCCACACCTTCCCATCCGAGGTTGCTGCAACGCTGTGCAAGGCACCGGCGCCTGCGGAGATCACACCGGAGAGGCCGGTGACCTGGACGGGCGAATATCGGCTGGTACTCGTGCTGTCGCCCAATTGTCCCCGGCTGTTGTCGCCCCACGCCCACAAGGTGCCGTCGCCTTTGATGGCAAGAGAGGTGCTGATTCCACCCGCCATGGAGGTCACGCTGCCCGTGATGGGCACGCGACGTGGCCGAAAGTTGTTGGCGATCGTGCCACCGTCGCCAAGCTGACCGCTGCTGTTATCTCCCCAGGTCCAAAGGGTTCCGCCCACGTGCAATGCCAACATGTAGGTGCTGCCGGCAGCGATGCGTGTCATGCCGGACAAGCCGGAGACGGGTGCGGGAAACGGATGTGTCGCCTGCTCCACCGTGCCGTTTCCAAACTCCCCGTTGATGTTGGCACCCCAAACGAGAATCTTGCCGTCCTTGCCAAGCGCCGCGCTGAAATCGTGACCGATGGCGACCGCTGGCGTTGCGGAAAAATTCAGCGCAGGCAACGTGAATACCGCAAATTCGAAGCTCCGCGTGCCGACCTGCAACGTCGCCGTGGTGAGGGCGTTGTTCGCCATCGATGCCGTCTGGCGTACGCAGACCGCCTGATTCGCATTGATCGTGCCCGGACCCGATACGAAGCTCGAGGTGCAGCCGATCGAATAGCTGCCGCCAGTAATGCTGATGGAAACCGGCTGGTTGATTCCGCTGATCGTCGCCGTGTTGGAAGTCACCACGGATCCCGGAACCGCGTCCGCAATGCCCAGAAAATGGATGTCGTTCGGTGTTGCGTCGCACGGGGCGGTGGCGACGCTGATCGGAAAGGTCCCGCCGGCAATCGTCAGCGTCGCGGTGACGACCGAGCCACAGGTCGCAGGCGACATCACCTGGACCACCACCCGCTGCCCGGGATTGATCGTGCCCGCCGTGGACACAAAGGGCCCGTCGTCGATGGAGTACTGGCCGCCCGAGATGCTGATCGCACTGCCCGGCGTAACTGCGGCCGGAACGATCGCATTTGATGTCTGAGTCGTCGCGCCCAAGGCGTTAACAACCGGCACGAACGCCGTGGCACTGGCGCTCAGGTTGAGTCCCGCTGTTCCAGGCGGATTCAAAACCGGCGACGACAGCCGTTGGCTCACGTTGTCGCCGAAGCCGAGTTGCCCCGACGCATTGCCGCCCCACGCCCATATCGCGCCGTCGATTGTTTGTGCGAGAGAGTGGTTGCCGCCCGCGGCGACTCTCACGACAGCATTGATGCCCTGCACTTGCGCTGGAACATAGCGATTGATGGTGGTGCCGTCGCCCAATTGGCCGGACAAATTTGTACCCCAGGTCCACACCGTACCATCACTTTTGCGAGCCATGGAGTGTCCGCCCGCCGCGATCGCTGAGATGCCGGTCAGCCCGGGCACTTGCTCAGGGCTGTAGCGAAAGGTCGTGGTGCCGTCGCCCAATTCGCCGGAATTGTTGCCACCCCACGCCCAGACCGTGCCGTCGCCTTTCAAGGCCAATGAGTGGTTTTCGCCTCCCGCAATGGCAATGACGCCGCTAAGGCCCGGAACCTGCGCCGGAAGAGAGTGATACTGGGTATCGCCGGTTCCCCCCAATCCCAACTGGCCAAAGCTGTTGTAACCCCAGCCCCATACCGTGCCATCGCTCTTGAGCGCCAGCGAATGGTTGCTGCCTGCCGCAACCGCGACCACGCCCGACAGGCCAGGGGCCTTGACCGGCAACAGCGCGTCGGAGACGGTGCCGTCAAAATTCTGGCCCCTTCCCCAGGCCCATACCGATCCATCGCGGGTCACGGCAAGGGAATGCAACTCACCGGCGGACACCATTGTCGCGTCTACCAGGGACTGGACCCGCACCGGGACTGCACGCTGCGTCGTGGTCCCATCTCCGAGCATGCCATAAGCATTCAGGCCCCACGACCACACCGAGCCATCCGCACGTACGGCCAGCATGTGAATGCCCCTGGAATTGGCGGCCACTTGTGTCACGCCACCGAACGCGGGGATCGGTGCAGGTAATAGCTGTGCGGTCGCCGTACCATTTCCCAACTGGCCAAAGAAATTGTCACCCCACGCGAGCACATGTCCATCCGCCCGCAGGCCCGCACTAAAGCCGCTTCCGGCAGTGATCATTGGAACCGCCGTTCCCCAGCTGCCTGCGGCGGCAATCGCCTTCGCAGCATCCGGAATTCCCCGCCCGCACAGCGCCGCCGTGCAATCCGCCTGGCTCGGATTCGGCATGACGATGGTCG
>CAZTYC010000026.1:0-20875 GCA_964617435.1 uncultured Burkholderiales bacterium | reverse complement strand
GCAAGAACGTGCTGGCCAAGTGCTACGGCGGCGACATCACGCGCAAGCGCAAGCTGTTGGAAAAGCAGAAGGCGGGCAAGAAGCGCATGAAGCAGGTGGGCAGCGTGGAGATCCCGCAGGAGGCCTTCCTGGCCATCCTGCAGGTGGACAGCAAATAGGCCGTGGACGCCCGTTCATGCCCGATTGCCGGCGGTTGGTCGCAAGGGTGCGGACGCAATGCCTGAGGCACGACAAAATGCGCAGGGTCGAATTCAGAGGACGTTGAGAACATGAATTGGGAAACCATCGGTTGGTGGGCTTTGGCGATCTCGGGCGCTGTCATCGTCGCGAGCTTCTTCGTGGCGCGGCCCGCCGCTCCGGCCGGCGCGACGACGGTGAATTCGGGCGAGCAGTCCATGCATCCGGTGCTGGTGTGGCTCGAATTTGCCTGGCCCGTCTTCTTCATCGCCGGAATGGGCATGTTGACGCTCAAGGAGGTCATGAGTTTTGCAGCCGTGCTGTTGCTGGCCACGGTGGTCACCGGGGTGATTTGGGGAGTCGATCATTTCGCGCTGCGCAAGACGCGGGCGGACAAGGGCGAACCGGTGCTGGTGGAAATGGCGAGAAGCTTTTTCCCCGTTCTGGCGATTGTCTTCCTGCTCCGATCCTTCCTCTACGAGCCCTTCAAGATCCCGTCCGAATCCATGTTGCCGACCCTGGAGGCGGGCGACTTCATCCTGGTCAACAAGTTCACCTACGGCGTGCGGATTCCGGTGCTCAACGAAAAGATCACCGAAGGCAACGCCCCCCAGCGCGGCGATGTCATGGTGTTTCGCTACCCGGTGGACCCGCGCAAGGACTTCATCAAGCGGATTGTGGGCGTGCCCGGCGACGTGGTGACCTACAAGAACAAGCGCCTCACCATCAATGGCACGCCGGTGCCGGCCAGCGTGCTGGGCAGCCAGACGCACGCGGACCCGAACCTGCTGCTGCGGCGTTTCGAGGTCTTTGGCGAAAAGCTGGGGGAAAAGGAGCATCGCGCATACGCGGATCCCCTCATGCCAAGCGTCAATCTTGGCGGCGTCCGCAACTTTCCCAATGCGGAGAATTGCGAATACAATAATGAAGGGGTGTCGTGCAAGGTGCCGGCCGGCCATTACTTCATGATGGGTGACAACCGCGACAACAGCGACGACAGCAGGTATTGGGGATTCGTCCCGGAGAAAAATATCGTCGGCAAGGCGGTGCTGATCTGGATGAATTTCGGGGCCCTGAAGCGCGTGGGCACGCGAATCGAATAGGGATATCCGCGCGATATCCAACCGTAGAGGAAGAACATGAGATCACATTCGTTTGGAGCCAAGCGCCAGCGCGGCATCAGTTTCATCATGCTGGTCGTGTATTTCGCCGTGGGCGCGGGCATCGCCCTGCTGGCCTTGAAGGTGATTCCGGCCTATCTGGACTATTTCACGGTCAAGAAGATTTTTGCCAGCATGGCTACCAGTGAAGAGGTGCGCTCCGGAACGGTCCAGGACATTCGCAAGAGTTTCGAGCGCCGCGCGACCATTGACTACCAGAAGTCTGTCACGCCGGACGATCTGGAGATCACGAAGGAAGGCAACGAGACGGTGGTCTCGGCAGTCTGGCAGGCCAAGTTGCCGTTGTTCACCAGCTGGACCCTGTTGATCGATTTCTCCGTGAGCACGGCGGACAAGTAGTGCCAGGCGGTGGCGAAACTTGTTCGTGTCCGAGATGACGCAGACGGCCATCGAGTCCGCAATTGGCCACCGCTTTTCTGACCAGGAATTGCTTGCCCGGGCGCTGACCCACCGGAGTTTTGGCGCCGCCAACAATGAGCGGCTCGAGTTCCTGGGCGACGGCGTCCTCAATTTCCGCATCGCGTCGCTGCTTTACGACCGTTTCGGTCACCTTCCGGAAGGTGACCTGAGCCGCATTCGCGCCAACCTGGTCAACCAGTCGTCCCTGGCGAAAATTGCCACGGATATTTGCTTGGGCAACCACCTGCGGCTGGGCGAAGGCGAATTGCGTTCCGGTGGCGCCTCGCGCGCCTCCATCCTGGCCGATGCTTACGAAGCGGTCTTGGGCGCCATTTACCTGGATGCCGGATTCGACGCGGTCACGGGAGTGATCGACCGTTTCTTCATGCCCTTGCTGGACGAGTCGGCGGATTCCATTCGCGGCAAGGATCCCAAAACGCGGCTTCAGGAATGGTTGCAGGCACGGCGCCAGCCGCTTCCCGAGTATCGCGTAGTGCGCATCGAGGGCGCGCAACACCAGCAGGCGTTCCTCGTGGAATGCCGCATCGCGGATCCAAACTTGTCGAGCGAAGGTCGCGGGCCGAACCGGCGCGTCGCGGAACAGCACGCCGCAGACGCGATGCTGAAACTCCTGGACAAGGAAGTGGTGGCCTGACATGCCGTTTCGCTGCGGAGACATCGCCATCGCCGGCCGGCCCAACGCGGGGAAATCAACCCTGCTCAACCATCTGGTCGGACAAAAGGTCAGCATCACGTCCCGGCGTGCGCAAACGACGCGCCACCGCGTTGCGGGGATTCTCTCCGAGGATGACGCGCAGTTCGTGTTCCTGGATACGCCCGGATTGCAGAATACCCAACGCAATGCCCTGAATCGCGTCCTCAACCGCACGGCGACGCAGGCGGCGAAAGACGCGGATGTCGTGCTGTTTCTGGTGGAGGCCGGTGGATGGCGCGATGGCGACGACACCGCGTTGCGGTTGGTCACCGGCGCCAAGCAACTGATCCTGGTGGTCACCAAATGCGACCTCGTGAAAGACCGCCAGAAGCTGATGACGTTTCTGGCGAGCCTGCCGGAAAAGGGCAATTTTGCGGCCATCGTGCCGGTGAGCGTCAAGGAACCGCGGTCGCTTGCGGCGTTGAAATCGGCCATCAAGGCGTTGCTACCGGAAGGCGAGCCGCGATTCGACAAGGAAGATTTCACGGATCGCTCTGAGCGATTCCTGGCGGCCGAGTTTGTGCGGGAGAAGGTGTTCCGGCAACTGGGCGACGAACTCCCGTATGCCACCAGTGTGGTCATTGAAAAATATGAAACCGAGGGAAACCTCCGGCGCATCGCTGCGACCATCGTTGTGGAAAAGGCCAGCCAGCGAGCGATCCTCATCGGCGAAAAGGGCGAGCGTTTGAAGCGCATCGGCACCGATGCGCGCAAAGACATGGAAGCCACCTTTGGTTCCAAGGTGTACCTCGAACTTTGGGTCAGGGTGAAGAAAGGGTGGTCCGACGACGCCGCGCTGCTGCGGCAATACGGCTATGAATGACCTTGCCACGCCGCCGCTGGCCGGCCGTCTCGTGGAAAAGCCGGCCAAGGCCAGCACCCAGGTCGCGGACCACGCGTTTGTGTTGCACACCTGGCCCTGGCGCGAAACGAGTGCCATCGCCGAGGTCTTCACGCGCTCGCACGGGCGCATCGGGCTGGTGGCCAAGGGAGCCAAGCGGCCAAAGAGCGCCATTCGCGGGGTGCTGCAATTGTTCCAGCCCCTACACGTGCAATGGTTTGGAAAATCCGAGATGAAAACGCTCAAGTCGGCCGAGCACATCCGCTTTCTGCCCCAGTTGAGTGGCCCCGCGCTGGTCTCGGCGTTCTATCTCAATGAACTGGTGATGAAACTGACCCATCGCGACCTGCCGCACGAGGGGATTTTCGACGCCTACGCGGATGCTCTCGCTTCACTTTCCGAAATCAGCATGGACCGCCAGCGTCAGGGCGAGATTGCGGCAATACTTCGCCGGTTCGAATTGCGGTTCCTGCGTGAACTGGGCTACGGGCTGCGGCTGGAGGAAGAGGCGGACACCCATGCGCCGATCAGCGCTGCGGCGCGCTATTGGTTCGTGGCCGATCGCGGCGCCATCCGGGTCAGCGCCGCAAAGGCGGCGGAGCACGACGCACTGGAATTGCGCGGCAAGACGCTGGTCGACATGGCGGACGACGACTTCCGGGATGCGGAAACCTTGAACGAGTCGAAGTTGCTCATGCGTTACCTGTTGGGCCGCATGTTGGGGGACAAAGTCATCTTTTCCAGGGCGCTCATGCGTGAAATCAAATGATCGAGCTCGGTGTCAACATCGACCACGTCGCCACCATTCGCCAGGCCAGGCGAACCTATGAACCGGATCCGGTCTGGGCTGCCGTCGAGGCGCATCTGGGCGGCGCAGACGGCATCACCGTGCATTTGCGCGAGGATCGGCGCCACATCCAGGACGCGGACGTGCGGCGGCTGCGCGAACTAACCCACATCAAGCTTAACCTGGAGATGGCGGCCACGGAGGAAATGGTCGGCATTGCGGCGGACCTGAAGCCGGAGATGGCCATGCTGGTCCCCGAAGGACGGCACGAAGTCACCACCGAGGGCGGGCTCGACATCCTTGGCCAGGAAGCCAAACTCAAGGCGCAGGTCGCACGCCTGGCCGATGCCGGCATCGTGGTCAGCGTATTCATCGATGCCGACCCGGCGCAGGTGGATGCCGCGCACCGGATCGGCGCGCGTGTGTGCGAAATCCATACAGGGCCCTATGCCCACGCGTTCTACGAAAAGGGGAGGGATGCTGAATCCCCCCAGGTCGTGCTCGAATTGGACAGGATCCGCCGAGCCGGACAGCAAATCCGCGAACTCGGCATGCGCTTCAATGCCGGCCACGCGCTCAACTATGCCAACGTCAAGCCGGTCGCGGCAATCGCCGGTGTGCGGGAGCTGCACATCGGCCACGCCATCGTCAGCCGCGCGGTTTTTGTCGGGTTGCGCGAGGCGGTGCGTGAAATGAAACGCCTAATGGTTGAATCGCGCGTGGAGGGCAGGGCGGCATGATCGTCGGTATCGGCGCGGATCTGGCCAGCGTGTCGCGCATCGAGGCGGCCTTGTTTCGTCACGGGGACCGCTTCCTTCACCGCATCCTGCGCGAGGATGAAGTGGGCGAATACGCCCGCACGCCGCAGCCCGCGCGTTTCCTGGCCAAGCGGTTTGCCGCCAAGGAGGCATTCTCCAAAGCCTGGGGGTCCGGTATCGGCGCCGCGTTGGGCTGGCACGACATCGCCGTGGCACACGACCCGCGCGGCAAGCCGCTCATTGCGCCGAGCGAGCGCATCGGGCAGGAAATGGCTGCGCGGTCCATGCTCGCCCACATCACGATGACCGACGAAGCCGACCATGCGGTCGCGTTCGTCGTACTGGAGACGGCATGAACGTGCATTTGCCCTTGGGCCCGGTGATGATCGATGTGGCAGGCTTGGCGTTGGAGGCCGAAGACATCGCAAGGCTCATGCATCCCCTGGTCGGCGGCGTCATTCTTTTCGCGCGCAACTACGAAAGCCCGGAGCAGTTGCGCCAGCTGACCTCGGCCATCCACGCCCTGCGCGAACCCGCGCTGCCCATCTGCGTGGACCACGAAGGCGGGCGTGTCCAGCGCTTCCGCAATGGATTCACGCCGATCCCGCCGATGCGCGAACTGGGCAAGCTGTGGGATCGATCCCGCGTCGAGGCCCGTGCGGCCGCCCGTTCCATCGGATTCATCATCGGGCATGAGCTCGCCAGCCACGGGGTCGATTTCAGTTTTGCGCCCGTGCTGGACGTCGATTATGGTGAATCGACGGTCATCGGCCACCGCGCCTTTCATTCGAACCCGGCGGCGATTGCCGATTTGGCGCGCGCACTGATGCTGGGATTGAACGCAGCAGGCGTGACCAACGTCGGAAAGCACTTTCCAGGACATGGTTTTGTGCGCGCCGACTCCCATCATGAAGTCCCGGTTGACGACCGCGAGTTTGCCGACATCTGGGAGACCGATCTTCTGCCCTTCCGCGCGCTTTCGGACGGGACCATGGGCGGCGTCATGCCCGCCCATGTCACCTACCCGAAGTTCGACGACAAACCGGCGGGATTTTCTGAAAAGTGGCTGAAGGACGTCCTGCGATCCCGCCTGGGATTTGACGGGGTGATCTTCAGTGATGACCTGTCCATGGAAGGCGCCAGTGTGGCTGGTGGTGTGGTCGATCGCGCCCAGGCTGCGTTGCAAGCCGGTTGCGATGTCGTGTTGATCTGCAACGATCCGGACAAGGCAGATGAATTGTTGGCCGGTTTGTCTGCAGCCAAGACCGGGATCTCCAGGGATCTTGCCCGGCGCCTCGCAATGCTCCACTGCAAGCCGCGCGACCAACAATACGCCGAAGCCAGATCGGTCCTGGCGGGCGCAACGCTGGCCTCCGCCTGAGCCTGCCGATGGGGACGCGGCCGTCCCGTGTCGATTTGTTCTGCCGGGTCGTCGATAACTTTGGCGACATTGGCGTCTGTTGGCGCTTGGCGCGGCAACTTGCCGTGGAGGAAGGCCTTCGCGTACGCCTGGTGGTGGACCGCCTCGATGTGGCGAGAGTGTTGGTGCCGGAAATCGCGCCCGGCGGGATCAGGCAAGTCGTCAATGGTGTCACGATCGAACCCTGGACGGACGCCGGCCTGCGTTGCGAGACGGACCTCGTCATCGAAGCCTTTGCCTGCGAGCTGCCTGCCGACTATTTGGCCAGCATGTCTGCGCAGGAGACTCCACCCCTATGGATCAATCTGGAGTACCTGTCTGCGGAATCCTGGGTTGCGGGCCACCATGGATTGCCGTCCCCACACCCCGGACTGCCATTGACCAAGTATTTCTTTTTCCCGGGATTTACGAAGGGAACCGGAGGGCTGCTGCGCGAACGCACGGTTGTCGCGCCTCCACCGCCAAGTTCCCTGGAACCCCCGTCGCGAATCCTTGCGTTTGCGTACGACTTTGAAGGCATCGAGACTTTGGTCGCGAGCCTCGCTTCCCTGGGGAGCAGGGCAACAGTCCATGTGCCCGCGCAAGACCGAGAGGCAAAACTCAAGCACTGGCGCGCCGCCCGGGGCAAAACAGCCTCAAACGCCGCTCCTGGCTTGGAGTTTATCGATTTTGTCCCGCAAGCCAGCTTTGACAACCTGCTTGCCGCCCATGACCTGTTGCTGGTCCGCGGCGAGGATTCGCTGGTCCGTGCCCTCTGGTCCGCAAGGCCCTTTGTATGGCAGCCGTATCGCCAGGAAGGGAATGCCCACCTGACCAAGCTCGGCGCTTTTCTCGAGTTCTATGGCCGCGAGATGCCCGTAGCCCTGAGGAACGCTTGGCGGGATTTTTCCCTTGCGTGGAACCGCGCGCCGGGCGCCTCAATTCCAGAGGCTTGGCTTGCATTGAGCCACCGATGGCCGGAATGGGTGGCGTTTTCCCGGGAACGCGCGCTGCAACAGATGCGGGAACCGGATCTTGCGTCTAACTTATTGAGTTTCTTCGGAAAATTGGCTAAAATCTAGGGCTTTGTTGCGGCGCACCACCTTTGGAAGGTTTTCGCCGGCAACCCAATTTCCAACGTCACCGAGTATTACAGAATGAAAATCGCACAAGATTTGCGCGCCGGCAATGTGGTCATGGTCGGCAAGGATCCGATGGTGATCCTCAAGGCCGAATACAACAAGTCGGGCCGCAACGCCGCCGTGGTCAAGATGAAAATGAAGAACCTGTTGTCGAATTCCGGCACCGAGACCGTGTACAAGGCCGACGACAAGTTTGAAGTCGTCATGCTCGACAAGAAGGAATGCACCTACTCCTATTTTTCGGACCCGATGTACGTGTTCATGGACTCGGAATACAACCAGTTCGAGGTGGAAGCCGAGAACATGGGCGATGCGTTGAACTACCTCGATGACGGCATGCCGTGCGAAGTGGTGTTCTACGAAGGCCGCGCGATCTCCGTGGAAATGCCCACCAGCGTCGAACGCGAAATCGAAACCGAACCCGCCGTGCGCGGCGACACCTCTGGCAAGGTCATGAAGCCGGCGCGCATCAAGCCGACCAATCACGAAGTGCTGGTCCCATTGTTCTGTGAATCCGGCGACCGCATCGAAATCGATACGCGGACCAACGAGTACCGCCGTCGCGTGTGATCCACGGTTGGTGAATCCTGAATCAGGGCACGACATCGTGCCCTTTTTCATTTGAAGGCACGCATTGATGTCCGAATTGCACAATCCCGATTGCCGCGCCTGTCCGCGACTGGCCGCCTTCCTGGACGACACGGCACGCAACCACCTGGGCTACTTTTGCCGGCCGGTGCCGCCGTTTGGCGTGGCCAGGCCGCGCTTGCTTGTCGTCGGCCTCGCGCCCGGCATGCACGGGGCCAATCGCACGGGACGGCCCTTCACCGGCGACTATGCAGGCGTGCTGTTGTACGAGACGCTGCACGCTTTCGGCTTTGCCACGCGCGCCGTGTCGGAATCGTCCACGGACGGCCTGAAACTGGTCGATGCTCGCATCACGAATGCCGTGAAGTGCCTGCCGCCGCAAAACAAGCCGGAGGCCGTTGAGGTGCGCAATTGCAACGGATACCTGTCCGCGGAGCTCCACGCCTTGCAACCGGGCACCGCCGTCCTCGCGCTAGGTGCCATTTCCCATGGCGCGGTGTTGCGCGCCCTCGGACTCCGGGCGGGCGCGGCAAAGTTTGCGCATGGTGCGCAGCATGCGCTTCCGGGCGGGTTGACGCTGTTCGATAGTTACCATTGCTCCCGATACAATACGAACACGCGCCGCCTCACCCCGGAAATGTTTCGCGGCGTGTTCCAGGCCATTCGCTCCCACCTCGACTCCCGCTGAGCCGGGCCGATTGGCGCCAATGAACGCCATGCCTTTTGACCCGAAACCCGTCCTCGCCCGCCTGCCCGAACTGCCGGGCGTCTACCGCATGAAGGACGCGCTGGGCGAGGTGATCTACGTGGGAAAGGCGCGCGATCTCAGGAAGCGCGTGTCCTCGTACTTCACCAAGCAGCACGACAATCCGCGCACCACGCTCATGGTGGCGCAGATCGAGGGCATCGAAACGACCGTGGTGCGCAGCGAGGCCGAGGCGCTGATCCTTGAAAACAATCTCATCAAATCGCTGCAGCCCAAGTACAACGTTGTCTTCCGAGACGACAAAAGCTACGCCTACATCATGATCACCGATCATGCGTACCCGCAAATCCGGTTCCATCGCGGGCCGCATGCCAAGCCCAATCGGTATTTCGGGCCGTTTCCCTCGTCGTGGGCGATCCGGGAAACCATCCAGCACCTGCAAAAGGTGTTCAAGTTGCGCACGTGCGACAACGCGGTGTTTTCCAATCGCTCGCGGCCCTGCCTGCTGCACCAGATCGGCCGCTGTTCCGCGCCCTGCGTCGGACTCGTCTCGGAAGCGGACTACGGGCGCGACATTGCCAATGCCGCGTTGTTCCTGCAGGGCAAGGAAACCGAAGTCATCGACACGCTGACTGCGAAGATGGAAACGGAGGCGGCGCAGCAACGCTATGAGGCGGCGGCCGTGAGCCGCGACCAGATCCGCACACTGCAAAAGATCGTCGCGACCCAGTTTGTCGAGACCAAGCATTCGCGCGACGCCGACATCCTCGCCGCGGTGGAGGCGGGCGGCACCTGGTGCGTAAACCTGGCCATGGTGCGCGGCGGCCGCCATCTGGGCGACAAGAGTTTCTTTCCCGGAAACGCGGCGCAAGCCGACCGCGACGCCGTGCTCGAAGCATTTTTCGACCAGCACTACGGCGAGCAGACACCACCGCCCCGCATCATCGTCGACTCGACCCTCGATCTGGGTCTGTATGCGTCGGCCCTCGGCGAATTTGCCGGGCGCGAGGTGCGCTTTATCACCAATGCCACGGGGGAAGAGCGGATCTGGCTGGAAATGGCGGCCAAGAATGCGCGTTTTGCCATCGAGCAACGTTTGGCAGACCGGGCGTCGCAGGAACGCAAGCTCACGGCCATGCAGGACGCCCTGGGCCTGCCCGGCGTGCAACGGGTGGAATGCTTTGACATCAGCCACACGATGGGCGAGGCCACGGTCGGGTCCTGCGTTGTGTTTGATCGCGGCGCGATGCAAAAGAGCGAGTACCGGCGTTTCAACGTCCAGGGCATCACGGCGGGGGATGACTATGCGGCAATGCGCGATGTCCTCACCAGGCGCTATACGGTGCTTTCGGAACCGCCGGAGGAGGGGGCCGAAGCGCGTTCCCGGCCCGACCTCATCCTGATCGACGGCGGCAAGGGCCAGTTGGGCGTGGGGGAGGACGTGATGTCCTCGCTCGGGTTGTCGGACGTTCCGCTGATCGGCGTGGCCAAGGGCGAGGAACGCAAGCCCGGCCTCGAAACGTTGATCTTTGGCTATTCGCGCACGGAACTCCATTTGCCCACGGACAATATCGGATTTCACCTGATCCAGCAGATTCGGGACGAAGCCCACCGTTTCGCCATCACCGGGCACCGGGCCCGCCGTGGAAAGAACCGCAAGTCGTCCCGGTTGGACGACGTGCCCGGCATCGGACCGAAAAAAAAGAAAGCGCTGCTGGCGAGGTTTGGCGGATTGCAGGGGGTCAAGGACGCCAGCCTGGAAGACCTGATGCGTGTCGAGGGCGTCAGCCGCGCGCTGGCGCAGGCCATCCGGGACAACCTTGCATAGGCGAATGCACGCCGCTTCGGTAAACTCCGTGGCGTGACCTTCAACATCCCCATCCTGCTGACCTGGCTGCGAATAGCCGCCATACCGCTGTTCGTGGCAGTTCTCTACATCGACGAGCCCTGGTTCACGCAGCGCCAGGCCAACATCCTGTCCATGTGGATCTTCATTGCCGCCGCGGTCACCGACTGGTTTGACGGATATCTCGCACGCAAACTCAACCAGACGTCCGCCTTCGGCGCCTTTCTGGATCCCGTGGCCGACAAGCTCATGGTGGCCGCTGCGCTGATCGTGCTCGTCGAACTGAGCCGGATCGATGCCATCGTCGCGCTCATCATCATCGGTCGGGAAATCACCATTTCAGCCCTGCGCGAATGGATGGCCCAGCTGGGACAATCGAAAAATGTCGCCGTCTCCATGCTCGGCAAGATCAAGACGGTGGCGCAGCTGGTCGCCATTCCATTCCTGTTGTTCGACGGCATCCTGTTCGACACCCTCGACACCCGCATCGCGGGGCGCATTTTCATTTGGGCCGCCGCCGTATTGACACTATGGTCGATGGTGTATTACCTCAAGGCCGCCTTTCAGGACGAAAAGGCGCGGCGCGCGGACGGTTCCTAGCAGGGTTTCACGCCTGGGTAATGGCCCGTTGTGCCATGGCCTTGAAATCGCGGGACTTCACCGGCCTGCTGAAGAGGTACCCTTGGAACGCATCGCAGCCCAGCGCCCGCAAGGCATCCAATTGCGCCTGGGTTTCCACGCCCTCGGCGACGACGTCGATGTCAAGCGCGCGCGCAAGCGCAATCACCGCCGCCACAATGGCATGATCGCCGCGATCGACATCGATCCCCGCCACGAACGTCTTGTCGACCTTCAATGTATCGATCGGGAACCGCTTCAGGTGGGACAGGCTTGAGTAACCCGTTCCGAAATCGTCGATGGCGACGCGCACGCCAAAATCGCGCAGCTCTGCAAGGGTCTGGCCCACGCCTTCCGGGTCTCTCAGCATTCCGGTCTCGGTAATTTCCACCTCGAGGAAGCGCGGGTCGCACTTCTCGCGCAGGACACGCTCCTTGACGCGCGGCGCGAGCTGGCTCGCACGAAACTGCCCGGCGGAGAGATTCACGGCCAGCGTCAATTCGCCCAAACCCTCCTGCTGCCAATTGCGAAGTTCCGCGCAGGCGGCGTCGATCACCCAATCCCCGATTTCGTGGATCAGCCCGCTTTCCTCCGCAAGCGGCATGAATTCCAGGGGCGAAATCAGGCCGCGCGTCGGGTGATGCCATCGAAGCAGGGCCTCGGCCCCCACGACGCGTCCTGATTCGAGGGCGACTTTCGGCTGGTAGTAGAGTTCAAACTCGTTTCGGACGACAGCTGACCGGAGCGCGTTTTCCATGCGCCGCATGGCATGTCCGCGCGCCGCAAGGTCCGCCGAGAACACCTCGAACGCATTCTTGCCTTGCTCCTTGGCGCGGTACATGGCCATGTCCGCGTTTTTCATCAGGCTCTCCGCATCTTCAGCGTCATCCGGGAACACGCTGATCCCCACGGACCCGGACACGTGGATGTCGTGCCCCTCGATGCGGGAAGGCTTGCGAATTTCATCCAGCAACTTGGACGCAACAAGACGCGGCGCCTCGAGGTCCTCGATTTGCTCGAGTACCACCATGAATTCGTCGCCCGAGAGGCGGACCAACAGGTCGGTATCGCGGACCACGCGTCCCAACCGATGGGCCATTTCCCGGAGCAACTCATCGCCAATGCGGTGGCCCAGCGTGTCGTTCACATCCTTGAAGCGATCCAGGTCGATGAACATGGCCGCCACCCGCTGGCCGCCTCGGCGGGCGCGCGAAATCGCCAGACGCAGTCGATCCTGGAGCATGGCGCGATTCGGCAGGCCCGTCAGGCTGTCGTGGGTTGCCTGGTGGACCAGCCGTTCTTCCGCCAGCACCCGGGTCGTGACATCCTGGGCAAGCGATAGCACGGACACCAGTTCGTCGTTCTCGTCGCGCAAGCAGGAGTTGTACCACTCGCACCAGATGATGCGCCCGTCCTTCCGGTAATTGCGATGCAGGCTCGACGCCCGGGGTTCGCGTTGGCGGATCAGCCGGTCCATGACGGTGCTGGCCTGCTCGGTGTCGCCTTCGACCGTGAACCGCCAACTGTCAAGCTGCCTGCCCAAGAGTTCCGCCTCGGTCCACCCAAAGATGCGCTCCGCCTGTGGTGACCACCGGCGCAATTGCAACTTGCTGTCCCATTCAATCACCGCCAAGGGCGTGTTCTCAAAGTGCGAGGACAGCAGCCAGTTGGCCCTTTTCAGGCTGATTTCCGAGCGTTTCAGATCGTCGATATCGGTACCCGCAACATACAGTCCGATGACACTGCCATCCGGGCCAAGACGGGGGGTGTACCTTGTCAGCATCCATCTTTGGGTGGAAGGATCTGTACCCAGTTGCCGCTCCACCGTCAAGGTCTCGCCCGCCATGGCACGATCCCAATACGGCTTTGCATCGTTGTAGCGGCGCTCGCCAAAGACCTCCTTGAGGTCGCGGCCGATCAACTGTTCCCGCGACAAGCCAAACATTTCCTCGACCCGACGGTTGATCAACTGGTACCTGTAATCGGCGTCGATGTACACCATCGGGTGCGGCAGGCTGTCCATGGCCACCCGCAATTCCTCTTCGCGCGCCCTTAGTGACTCCTGGGCGCGTTTGATGTCGGACACGTCGATCGACAGCATGTAGAGGCCGAGAACTTGACCCTGGGCATCCTGATCCGGTACCAGCAAGACGCGATACCAGACGCTTTCCCCGGTCGGGCTGTCGATTTGACGTTCGAACGTCAAGGCTTCGCCTTCCAGTGCACGATCCACATGGGGCTTGTCCAGCGCGTGCGCCACGTTTGCCAGGACTTCTTCGTAGTGCCGGCCGATGACCTCGTGACGCGCCCGTCCGCAGCGCTTGAGAAACATGTTGTTGACAAAACGGTAGCGGCCGGAGGGATCCAGGTAGGCGATCGACTCGGGAATGTTGTCCGTGTACAGCCTGAGTTGCCGTTCCCGGGCAAGCAGGCTTTCCCGCAGGAGTACATCATCATGGATGTCCGTCAACACACTGTAGAAACCGGCCACCGTTCCGTCGTCGCGCTGGTCCGGAATCAGCGTTCCACGCACCCACCGGGAGTCCCGGCCGTGGATGCGTGCGATGCGTTCATAGACGGCGCGCTGTCCGGAGAGGGCGCGTTGAATGTGGGGCTCCATCGCGGCAATGACATCGCCGGAAAAGATGGACTCGATGGGTTGCCCCCTCGCTTGGTCACCCTTTAGTCCCAGCCAATCCTCCGAGGTGCGATTCAGGAATCCGGCGCGGCGATTTGCATCGAAGTAACCGAGCGGCATGCCGATGTTGTCCGTCACGAGGCGAAGCTGTCGTTCCCGCTCGGCTAGCTCGGCTTGCGCCAGGTATTCAGTCGCAATATCGGCAATGGTGACGTAGAGCCCGACAACGTCCCCGTCGGCAGAGATTTCCGGAAAGATGTTTACCCGAATCGGAATCCGTTTGCGGTTGGCAAAATCCGCAATCCGTGTGTAGCTAACCTCCTTTCCAGACAGCGCGTCTTTTGCGAAGTGTTCAATCTGCGCGAATTGCCCCGCCCCGATCACCTCCGGCCAGGTTCTGCCGATGATCTCCTGCTCAGTCCGGCCAAACCATTCGCACGCCACCCGGTTCACGTATCTGTACCGCAACGATGTGTCGCTGCGTGAAATGGGCATCGCGATATTGTCGGCAATCGTCCGCAGTTCCGCCTCCTTGGCGATGAGGCGTCGCTTCAGGAGGACGTCTTCGTCGATATCCTGGACGATGATGTAGGTCCCGGTTGGCGTTCCCGTGGCGCCAAGGTCCGGGTGAAACGACACGCGGATATGCCGCTCGGCACGAATCTTTGAAAGGGTCTCTGTGCTGCAGGACTCGCCCGCCTCGCTGCGCGCCAGAAAAGGCTGGTAAAAGGCGTACGCCTTCTTCCCGAGTACATCGGCGGCATGGCGTCCGGTGACGTCCGATTCAGGACGGTCTACCCAGCGCAGGAAGGGGAGATTCGCGTACAGAAGCACATGCTGCCGGTCCACGTACAACAACGGCATGCCGATCGTGTCCGCCAGACTGGCCAGGATCCGGTCGCGCTCGCGCGAGCGAACTGTACCCCGCAGTTTATTTGCTGGGGCCTCGTTTTCAGCCTCCCTATGGAGGCGGGGTCCGGTCATGTGAATCCTGATGGATGGGCCGATTGGACCGGTTGAAAATCAGGCTTGTACACCCAAATGCAAGGTGCGCCCAACCTTCCGGTTCTTACCAGGTTCCAAACTTGTGCATGAAACCCCATTTATGACATAATGTCGCCTGCGCGGGAATAGCTCAGTTGGTAGAGCGCAACCTTGCCAAGGTTGAGGTCGCGAGTTCGAGACTCGTTTCCCGCTCCAGACTCTCACGGGGAAGGTGGAAACCTTCCCCGATTCGTTTTGGGGCAATAGTCGCCACGGCGGGTTAGCAAAGTGGCTATGCAGCGGATTGCAAATCCGTCTACGTCGGTTCGATTCCGGCACCCGCCTCCAAACGCGCGCGCCGCGGCCATTTCGTTGAAAAAGGCCGAAATTGCCTCCTGTCGCCGTCCCCAATATCCTTCGCATCGCAGCGAAGGCTCTTGGCCGCCCAATGCCCTGCCGCTTGGCCCGGTGCCCATGTAGATGGGCTCGCGCCTGCCTTCGGTCGGCTTGCCAATTTCAAAGCGATAATTCCTGCATGCAGCGTCCGTTCCAGATGCCCGGATGGTGAAATTGGTAGACACAACGGACTTAAAATCCGTCGGCGGGTCAAACTGCCGTACCGGTTCGATTCCGGTTCCGGGCACCATCGCCCCCACACGCCTGTGAAGGGTGCCGCCGCACCCATTCCCGTATTGGTCGCGGTGGCCGGGATCGCCGCGATATCCATCTCCTCCGTTCTTGTACGCCAGGCGCAGGCCGAAGGCGTTGAGTCGGAGGCCATTGCGTTTTGGCGCGTTGCATTTGCGACGGGATTTTTGACGCTTGGCCAACGCATCTTCGGCGCTCCGCGGCAAATCTCGAATTGGCCGTCGCTCCCTTGGATGCTTCTCTCGGGCAGCTTCCTTGCGGCACACTTCATTCTCTGGATGGTCGCCTTGGAGCGGCTCAGCGTCGCAGTCAGCGCCGCCCTGCTGGCGACCAGCCCGATTTGGGTCGGTCTTGCATCCCTGCTGATCTTTCGCGAGCGCATTGGCCTGCTCGCGTGGATTGGTGCGACCCTGACGATCGTCTGCAGCATTGGGGTCGCAGTGACTCCCGGCCTGCCGCCCGGCGCGACACGCGGCGCCTGGTTGGCGTTGGGAAGCGCCGTCGCATTTTCCGGCTACCTGCTTTGCGGCCGGCATCTGCGCGTGCGCCTGGAACTGCCGACCTACTTCCTAGGAGTAACTTCGTCCGCAGCGCTGGTTTTGTTGGCCTATGCATTGATGGCCGGAATCCGCCTTCATGGCTATACCGCATGCGGCTGGATCACCTTGGTTGCACTGGCCGCCATTCCGCACGTTCTCGGCCATGGGGCGTTGAACTGGGCCGCGCGGCGCATGTCCGCGTTTCCAGTGGCCGCCGCAACACTTGCGGAGCCCGTGTTCGCTGCGGCGTTGGCCTGGGCACTCCTGCGGGAACCGATGCCCTGGACGGAAGTGCCCTTGTTTCTGGGAATCCTGACCGGCGTTGCTGTGGTCTTCTGGGGCGCACGACGCGCGGCCGCTACTTGAGCCTCGCTTATAATTCCGCCTCGCATCCCATCGCACCAGACCGCTTCGCGTGCCCCCAATCGACGTCATCATTCCGGTATATCGGGGCTACCTTGAATCGCGCCGCTGCGTAGAGAGCGTCCTGGCGGCCCGGTGCACGACACCCATGCACATCGTCATCGTGGACGATGCGAGCCCCGAACCCGAGATCGTCGCCTGGCTTGATGACCTTGCGTCGAGGGGCCTTGTTGAGGTCCTCCGCAATTCGGAGAACGCGGGCTTTGTGCAAAGCGTCAATCGAGCAATGGCCTTGCATGAGGAACGCGATGCCGTCCTGCTCAACAGCGACACCGAGGTTGCCGACGGATGGCTGGACCGCCTCTCAGACTGCATGGGACGGCACCCGGATGCCGCAAGCGTTTGCCCGTTTTCAAACAATGCCACGCTTGCAAGTTATCCGAGGATCGGCGAGTCGAACAACTTGCCGGCTGGCACGACTTTGGCTCAGCTCAGCCTACTCACCGCAAGTGCCAATGCGGCAGCCGATTGCGAAATCCCGACATCCGTGGGTTTCTGCATGCTCATCCGGAGGCGTGCTTGGGCGCAGGTGGGCGCATTCGATCGTGAAGCCTTCGGCAAAGGGTACGGAGAAGAAAACGACTGGTGCCTGCGTGCCGCGGGCGCGGGCTGGAAGCACTTCCTGGCTTGTGACGCGTTTGTGTTTCACGAAGGAAGCGTGTCCTTCGGGGCGCAAACGGAGACCGTGCGTTCACGCGCGTACTCGATCGTCACGCAAAGGTACCCTGCCTACGCGGACCAGGTGGCTGAGTTCTTCCGTCTCGACCCGCTACGCATGGCGCGACGCAGGCTCGACTTCGCAAGGCTTGCCGCATCCCGGCTCCCCAAGATCCTTTTCATCACGCACCAGTGGGGCGGCGGAACAGAGCAGCACCTGACGGACCTGGCCGCGCTGCTGGACGGGCGATGCAACGTCTTCGTGATGAAGCCGCACGGCGGGCACGCGATTGAAGTGCGCTGGGTCACGGGCCACATCAACACCGAGGAATTCTGCGTTCACTTCAATTGGGTCTCGGATCAAGCGCCGATGGTCGAGTTCTTGCGGGGACTCGGTGTTTGCAGGATCCACCTGCACCACGTCCAGGGCCATGCACGGGAAGTCCTCGGATTGGCGCAAATGGTCGGCGTGCCCCTCGATGTGACGCTGCACGATTACTTTCCACTCACGCCTCAATACCACCTCGATTCCGGCGCGCGCATTCCGGAGAATGCGACGAGCGCTTGGGGTTGGACGACGCCGGAATGGCGCGCGCAAATGCGCCGGTTCCTGGCGGGCGCCGACCGGATACTTGCGCCGAGCCGTGACCTTGCAGAGCGCATTCGCCAGCATTTCCCGGAACTGGCAATCAAGGTGCTACCGCATCCGGAATGGCAGGACGCGCGGGGCGACCAACCTGCAAAAGTACTGCTGATCGGTGGAATCACACGCGACAAGGGGCTCGACGTTGTCGAAGCTTGCGCACGCGATGCGAAGTCGCGCAATTTGCCACTCCATTTCGAGATCCTGGGGCATACGGAGCATCCGGTTCAAGGATTCCCAGACCTGCCCGTGACGGTTCTGGGAAGCTACCCGCAAGATGCCGTGGATCGTCTGATCTCATTGTCGCGCGCGGATGTCGCCATGTTTCCGGCGCAGATCCCGGAGAGCTTTTCCTTTACGCTCAGTGCAGCGTTGCGCGCGGGCCTGCCCATCGTAGCCTCGAATTTGGGGTCTTTTCCGGAACGGCTCGCCGGAAACCGCCAAGCGGCCCTTGTGGCGTGGGATGCACCCGCTACCGTTTGGAACGACGCGCTATTGAAATTGGCAGGTGAGCGGCACCGGTCGCCCGCGCCAGGCCTGGATGCCCGACGCGCCTATGTCGAGGAATATTTGCGCCCGATCACGGCGATTGATCACCCTGCAGTGCAGCCGACGGTTCCCGAGTTCCGCCTGTTTGCTCCGCGCGAGTTGCCCAGGGACCATGAACTGAGCCTGGAACATCTTTACCGCGGCGGGGTGTCGTGCGGTCACCGGCCCGCGAGGCTGGAACTGGAAAAGCGGATTGCGAAATTTGACGAGCAGTTGCGCGTTGCGCAGGAGTCCGCCGATGTCGCGCACGAACTGTCCCGCGAGGCGGGTGAACGCGAAACGGCGAATGCAGAACGATTCCGCATCGCGTACGAGCAGCAGGAGCAGAATGCACGCGCGTGGCACCACGAATACGAGAAAATCGTGTCGAGTACCTCGTGGAAAATCACAGCCCCGTTGCGCAAGGCTGTGCAGTCGGCAAAGGACTTGCGGATTTCGGCCGGCGTCTGGCGCCGACGCGCCCGCCTGCTTCCCATGCAGGCTGCAATGGTGGTTCGCATCTATCGAACCCAGGGCGCCAAAGCCCTGGTGTCCCGCATCCGCGCGAAATTTGCGAACGCGGAAAACTCTGCCCCAAGGGCCGTCCAGGCATTCCATGTCGAGTCTGAATTTGCCCCGCTCAAGGTTCCCTCCAGCGAATCGCCGGTTTGGTCCGTCCTCATCCCCGCCTACGGCCAGCATGCACTGACTTATACCTGCCTAAAGAGCATTGCTGAAACTTGCAACGGACTCGCAGTCGAGATTGTCGTTGCGGACGACGCATCCCCGGAACCCGCCGCCGAGGCGTTATCCATGGTTTCTGGTATTCGGGTGATCAGGAACGACAAGAACCTGGGGTTTCTTGAATCCTGCAATGCGGCAGTCAGGCAATTGCGCGGCGAATTCATTGTCTTGCTGAACAATGACACCATCGTCACCGGCGATTGGCTGACGCAAATGGCTTCCGTATTTGCAGAGGACCGCCAGATCGGCCTCGTGGGCGTGAAGTTGTTGTTCCCGGACGGCAGGTTGCAGGAAGCCGGCGGCATCGTCTGGCGCGATGGCTCGGCCTCCAACTACGGGCGCGGCATGGATTCACGCCGCCCCGAGTTCAACTACCGGCGGGAGGTTGACTACTGTTCCGGGGCCTGCATCATGCTTCCCGCGTTGCTCTGGAAGCAACTCGGAGGATTCGACCCGCGTTATTGTCCGGCCTACTATGAAGACACGGACCTTGCGTTCCGCGTCCGTGAGGCCGGCTACAAAGTCGTCTACCAGCCACATGCCGAAGTTGTCCATTTCGAAGGCCAGACTTCCGGGACTGATCTTACCCAAGGGGTGAAACGCCACCAGTTGACCAACCAGGCGGTGTTTGAGCAACGATGGCGGGCAACGCTTTCCACACATCGGTCACACGGAGTTGCGCCGCAACGCGAGCGTGATCGCGCCGCAAAGCGGCGGGTACTGGTCATCGACGTCTGCGTCCCGCGCCCGGACCGCGATTCCGGTTCTTTGCGCATGTTTGAAATGCTGAAGGCCATGCGCTTGCTCAACTGCAAGGTCAGCTTTGTGCCGGATAACGGCTATCTCCCGGAAACGTATGTGCGAAACCTGCAGTCCCTGGGAGTGGAAGTCCTGCATGCACCTTTCGTGAATCCGCCAAGCGACGCAATTGTCAAACTTGCGGGGGAGTTCGACGCCGTGATGCTCTCGCGCGCCTCTGTGGCGTCCAAGTACGCCGACCTGGTGCGGCAATACATGCCGCGTGCCAAGTTCATCTATGACACAGTCGACTTGCACTACCTGCGGATGCAGCGTGAAGCAGAAACATCCGGAAGCAGCTTGGACGCCAAGGCGGCCGCACAGATGAAGTCGACCGAGTTGGCCATCATGGGACAGGCGGATACCACGCTGGTGGTAAGCGATTTTGAAAGGACGCTACTGGAGTCTGAGGCGCCGCGCGCGCGCGTGCATATCCTGAGCAACATCCACAAGCCGGATCCGGGCGACGCCGGCTTTGCCCGCCGCCAAGGGGTTCTTTTCATCGGGGGCTTCCTGCATCCGCCCAATGTCGATGCCATGCTTTGGTACGCAAGCGAAGTCATGCCTCTGCTGCGCGATCGGGTGCCCGGGTTGGTCACCACGGTCATTGGCGGGGATGCCCCCGACACCTTGTTGAAACAAGCCGCGCCCGACTTCGTGTTGACGGGCCATGTTCCGGACGTGAAACCCCTGTTCAATGCGGCACGGGTGGCGATTTCACCCCTGCGCTATGGCGCCGGAGTCAAGGGCAAGGTGAATCTGGCCATGCAATTTGGTGTGCCGGTGGTCGCCACCTCGTGCTCGATCGAGGGAATGCACCTGGCAAACGGCATTGATGCCTGCGTGGCGGACGGTGCGCAAGACTTTGCCGAGGCGATCGCACGCGTTCACAGCGATGAGGCGCTGTGGAAGAAGCTGCGCGAGGGCGGATTGGAGAATGTCCGCATGCACTTTTCTCCGGACCGGGCCATGTTGGTGTTGCGAGAAATCCTTGACCTTTGACCCAGCGATGAACGTACGCGCCTTTGGGGTGTTGCCGCAGCCGGTATTCTCCCGAATGACGTACCCGTATTTGATTCTGGATTCCGAATGACCGATCAAGAAAAAGTCAAACTG
>CAZTYC010000025.1:0-21150 GCA_964617435.1 uncultured Burkholderiales bacterium | reverse complement strand
GTGCCGTTGCCGATGGACACGAGATCGACCGCGTGCTTGCGCGCAAGCTGGGCCAGCGTTTGCAGCGCGCCGTTCCAGTCGCGCCGCGGTTCGTGGGGATAGATGGTCGCGGTCTCGAGCAACTTGCCGGTGGCGTCCACCACGGCCACCTTGCAGCCGGTGCGGATGCCGGGGTCGATGCCCATGGTTGCGCGCGGACCGGCCGGCGCGGCCAGCAGGAGGTCCTTCAGGTTCCGCGCGAAGATGGTGATCGCCTCGACCTCGGCCCGCTCGCGCAGCAGGCCCATGAGTTCCGTTTCCAGGTGCATCGACAGCTTGATGCGCCAGGTCCAGCGCACGACATCGTTGAGCCATTTGTCGGCGGGCCGGCCCTGGTCCTTGATTCCCATCCTGCCGGCAATGAGCGATTCGCAGGCGTTGAACGGCGCGCTCCACGCCGGCCGCTCATCAGCGGCCTCGGTGTCGAGCAGCAGCTTCACGGTCAGCACACCTTCATTGCGCCCACGCAGCATGGCCAGCGCGCGGTGCGACGGCACGCTCTTCCATGGCTCCGAGAAATTGAAGTAATCGGAGAACTTGGCGCCGGCCTGCTCCTGGCCCGCCACCACGGTGGACACCACCACGCCGTGTTGCACCAAATGGTCACGCACGCGGGAGAGCAGTGCGGCATCCTCGGCAAAGCGCTCCATGAGGATTTGCTTTGCGCCCTCCAGCGCGGCTTTGGCATCCGGAACCGCCGTGTCTTTCTCGGTGCCTTTTGGCTCGACGGACACATACTTTGCGGCCTCTGTTTCGGGCGCCAGCGTGGGATCGGCCAGCAAGGCATCGGCCAACGGTTCGAGCCCCGCCTCGCGGGCGATCATCGCCTTGGTGCGGCGCTTGGGCTTGTAGGGCAGGTACAGGTCTTCGAGCGCGGTCTTGTCTTCCGCGCCCTCGATGGAGGCTTTCAAGGCGTCAGTCAGCTTGCCCTGGGACTCGATCGATTCAAGGATGGCCGCACGCCGCTCCTCCAATTCGCGCAGATAGCGCAGGCGTTCCTCCAGCAACCGCAATTGTGCATCGTCGAGGCCGCCGGTGGCTTCCTTCCGGTAGCGGGCGATGAACGGCACCGTGGCGCCTTCATCAAGCAGCGCGATGGCGGCGGCCACCTGCTGGGGCTTGGCGGAAAGGTCCTGGCAGAGTCGGGATTGGATCGATGGGCGCATGAACCGGCGGGCGGGAAATTTCGGGAAGCGCGGATTCTAAGGGAATCGGATCGCACTGCCCGTTCCGGCTCGCCGGCCTGGAAAACAATCGGGCCGCAATTGTGGCCCGATCGGCGAGAGCGGAAGTGCCGTTTACATGCGCTCGAACACCGCGGCGATGCCCTGTCCGCCGCCGATGCACATGGTCACCAACGCGTGGCGTTTGCCGGTGCGGTGCAGTTCGTAGATCGCCTTGACGGCCAGGAAGGCGCCGGAGCAGCCGATGGGATGGCCCAACGCAATGGCGCCGCCGTTGGGATTGGTCTTGGCCATGTCCAGGCCGAGCCCGCGCGCGACGGCAATGGCCTGTGCGGCAAACGCCTCGTTGCTTTCGATGACGTCCATGTGGTCGAGCGTGAGGCCGGCCTTCTTGAGGGCCAGCTTCGAGGCCGGAATCGGGCCCTCGCCCATGATTTCATTGGGCACGCCGGCCACGGCATGGGACACCAGGCGCGCCATCGGCTTGTAGCCCCTGGCGGCGGACACGGCGGCGTCTCCCATGACCAGGAAGGCGGCGCCATCGTTGATGCCCGATGCATTGCCCGCGGTAACCGATCCGCCGTCCTTCTTGAATGCGGGCTTCATCTTGGCCAGCGTTTCCATGGTGGTCGACGGCTTCACGTGCTCGTCGGTGTCGAACACGACCTCGCCCTTTTTCGTTTGCTTGACGATGGGCGTGATCTGCGACTTGAAGCGGCCCTCGGCGATGGCGGCCGCCGCGCGGCGGTGGGATTCCACGGCCAGCGCGTCCTGCTCCTCGCGCGTGATGTTCCACTTGGCGACGAGGTTTTCCGCGGTAATGCCCATGTGGCCGACGCCGAACGGGTCGGTCAATGTGGCGACCATGCTGTCGATCATCTTGGTGTCGCCCATGCGGGCGCCGCTGCGCATGGTCGGGGAGAGGTAGGCGCCCCGGCTCATGACCTCCACACCCCCGCCGATGCCGCAATCATCGAGCAGGATGTTCTGGGCCGTGGTGACGATGCCCTGCAGGCCCGACGAGCACAGGCGGTTGACCGCCATGGCCACCGAATCCATCGGCAATCCGGCCTGGATCGAGGCCACCCGCGCCACATAGGCAAACCGGCTTTCCGTGGGGATCGTGTTGCCGACCGTCACATAGTTGATGGACTTCGGATCGACACCCGAGCGCTCCACCGCCGCCTTCATGATGGTGCCCGCCAGCTCGGCCGGTTCGATGTCGGCGAGCGAGCCGCCGAAAGTGCCGATGGCCGAGCGCGTGGCGCCCAGGATGACAACGTCGCGAGTGCCCATGGTGGACTCCTGAGGTGCGGGAATGAGGGGAACCGGAATTGTGCGGCATTTGCCCACGGGAGGGTAGGGCACACGGGGTAACTACTACATCTATAGCGTTTTGGGCCAGCGGAGAGCCTGCTTAGGCTGCAAAAGGCATGAGGACGTTCCGCGGTCTTGGGATCAACTGCGCTGCGCCCGCTTATTGATGCGGGCACTGGCCGACGAGGCCCGCGCGGGCTCTCCGCTAGAATGCGCGCTATGGAATTTCTCCTCAACCGGTCGTGTTAGCAACGGATGCCGAAAGCCGTCTTGCCAGGGACGTGACGGCGTCGAGTCGCGCGCGGGTACACGAAGTTGCTGGAAGGCAACGCGGCAAGTTGCTGGGCAAGGTAGGCTTGCAATGAGCCAGGCCATCCAAAGCAAGATGTTTCGCGGCGCGGCGTGGATGGTGCTGTTCAAGCTATTTGACAAGAGCCTTGGATTGGTCAGCACGCTGATCCTGGTGCGCCTGCTGACCCCCGCGGACTTTGGGCTGGTCGCGATGGCCATGTCGTTTGTCATGATGGCCGAGGTTTTGACCGGATTCGGCTTCGACCTGGCGCTGATCCAGAACAAGGACGCGGGGACCGACCATTTCCACACGGCGTGGACGCTCAACGTCATTTTTGGTGCGATTGCCAGTGCGGTGTTGTTTGCCCTTTCTTGGCCGGCCGCGAGTTTTTATGGAAACAGCAGCGTCCTCCCCGTGCTTTGCTGCCTTGCATTCATCCCGCTGCTCGCCGCGCTTGAGAATATCGGAATCGTGAGATTTCGAAAGGACCTTGAGTTCAGGCGCGAATTCATGTTTCGCGCGTCACGCCGTTTCATCGCCTTTGCCGTGACCTTGCCGGCCGCATTCCTGATCGGCAACCATTGGGCGCTGGTGGTGGGGCTCTTGTCTGGCAAACTTGCCGGGTCTGTGTTGAGCTATCTTTCCCACCCCTTCCGGCCAAGGTTTTCGCTTGCCAAACAAGCCGAGCTGATGCATTTTTCGCGCTGGATTCTGCTCATCGGGGTGACCACCGTGTTTCGCGAGCGAATCGCCGATGCGCTCCTCGGCCGCCTGCAGGGCTCTGCGACGCTGGGCATGTACAACATCAGCAACGATGTCGCCAACATCACGACCGTGGAGTTGTCGCAGTCGATCAATCGTGCGCTGATGCCCAGCTTTTCCAAGATGGAGACCGGGCCCGCGCTCATCGAGGCCTATCGCAATGCGATGAGCGTTCTCGCCGCGGTCTCGATGCCGATGGCGGCCGGGATCTTCGCCGTGGCACCGTACGTGGTGCCGGTGATGCTGGGGCGCCAGTGGCTCCCTGCAACGCCATTGCTGGAAATCCTTGCATTCAATGGCCTGGTCCTTCTATTCCTCTCCTCGATCGGCACGGTGCTGGTTTCGCGTGGTGCGCAAGCCGCAGTCGGGCGCTACAGCCTCTTGCATCTGCTGTTGCAGATCCCCATGCTGTTGGTTCTCGGCCGGCAATTCGGCGCAACCGGCGTCGCGATGGCCGTGCTGTGCACCTCCGCGCTGATGTTGCCGCTCTACGTGTCCCTGGTGGCGACAAAGATCGGCATCGGGTTCGGCGTGTTCGCCGGCGCGGTCGTGCGCCCCCTTGCAGCTGCGGGCGTCATGATTTGCGGGGTGCGCCTGGCGTTGCCGGGGTTTGAGGAGAGCATGAGCAACGCCGAAGCTGCGGGCTGGCTTGCCTTGGGAATCGCGCTCGGCGCGATGATCTACTTGGTGATGATCGGCGCCCTTTGGCAATTGTCCGGCAAGCCTGCTGGCGCAGAGTCGCTGGTCCTGGGCAAGCTTTCGAACAAATGGCATGCAAGGCGAAAAGTGCCGCCTTACTCAAACTAAAGGCCTGAACTCCTGTGTGCGGCATCGCCGGAATCTTCCACGCAAACCCACTGAAGCCGGTCGACCAGCCGGCCCTGGCCCGGATGGCCGCGGCGCTCGCCCATCGCGGCCCGGACGGCGAGGGATTCCATGTCGAGCCCGGAGTGGGCCTTGCGCACCGCCGGCTCGCCATCATTGACCTGGAAACCGGTCGGCAGCCACTGTGCAACGAGGATGGCAGCATCTGGGTGACCTTCAATGGCGAGATCTTCAACTACGTCGAGTTGCGCGCCGACTTGATGGGTCGCGGCCACGTGTTCCGCACGCACAGCGATACCGAGACGCTGGTGCACGCATACGAGGAGTACGGTGTTGAGTTCGTGCAACGGCTGAACGGCCAATTCGCCCTGGCATTGTGGGATTCGCCACGCCGCCGGCTGCTGCTTGCGCGAGACCGTGTGGGCATCCGCCCGTTGTTCCTCGCGACACTTCAGGATGGATCCTTGTTGTTCGCCTCCGAATGCAAGGCGATCTTCGCGCATGGTGGCATCGAACCCCGGATTGACAGGGTGGCCGTCGCGCAGATCGCGGCGCTGTGGGTGCCGGTTCCCCCACGCACGGCGTTTGCAGGCATCGATGAACTCGCGCCGGGCACCATGCTCATTCTTGAAAATGGCGGGCGCAAGGTGCGCCGGTACTGGGACGTGGAATTTCCCGATGCGAGCAACTATGAACCGGACCCCCAGGAGGCTTGGGAGGAACGCATCCGGGAATTGCTGGCCGATGCAGTGCGCCTGCAGCTCCGGGCCGATGTCCCGGTGGCATCCTATCTGAGTGGCGGGCTTGATTCCTCCATCCTGGCGAGCCTGGTCAAGCGCCACCACAACAATGACCTGATCACGTTCTCGCTCGGCTTCGAGGACGCGGCGTTCGACGAGCGCGAGTACCAGCGCATGATGGTAGGCGCCTTGGGGACGGATCACCGCGAAATCACCGTGGGTACCGGCGACATCGGCCGCGCTTTTTTCGAGTCCGTCTGGTGGGCGGAACGACCGATGACCCGGAGTGCGCCCGCCCCGTTGCTGGACCTCGCCGGACTGGTGCGTCAAAACGGCATCAAGGTGGTGCTCACCGGGGAGGGCGCGGACGAAATTTTTGGAGGCTACAACATCTTCCGCGAAGACAAGGTGCGCCGGTTCTGGGCGCGCCAGCCGCAATCAGCCTGGCGGCCGGCGTTGTTGAGCCGGTTGTACGGATACGTGAAGCGCGATCCGCGCGCGGAGGCGATGTGGCGGCAGTTTTTCCGCGGCGACCTTGAAGCGACGGCCGACCCGTTTTACTCGCACCGCATCCGCTGGGGCAACACCGCATCGATGCGCAAACTGTTTGCGGACGGCTTTGCGGACGGCATGCCCTCGCACGATGAGATCATCGAGGATGTGGCGGCGGTGCTGGGAGGCCCCAACGCGCGTTGGCATCCAATGGCGCGCGCGCAGTATCTTGAAATCAAGCTGTTCATGTCCGGCTACCTGCTCTCCGCGCAAGGCGACCGCATGATGATGGCACATGGCGTGGAAGGCCGCGTGCCTTTTCTCGACCACCGCCTGATCGAGCTTGCCGCGCGTATTCCGCCCAGGTTCAAGTTGCGCGGCCTCGACGAAAAGCATGTGCTCAAGCATGCTTTCCGGGAACAGTTGCCCGCGGCGATCGCGCTGCGGCCCAAGCAGCCGTACCGCGCGCCGATCTCTGCGTGTTTTCGCAAGGACGGTTCCCATGCGGGCGTGAGGTTGCTTGAACCCGAGGCGCTGGCGGCATTTGGCTACTTCGATGCCTCCACGGCATCCCGGTTGGTGCAAAAATCACGCCAATCGGGTTCGCTGTCGGAACGCGACGAGATGGCCATGGCGCTGATGGCTTCATTGCAGTCCCTGCATGAGCAATTCCACGCGGCCCCTCCTTGAACGCCGAACATGACCCAGCCACCTCATTCACGCCCATGACCCAGACGCTTACCGACCCCGACATCCGTGCAGCCATCCGTCAGTTCGTGATCGATACCTTTCTGCTGGGGGATGCCTCGCACATGCCCGCCGACGATGCGTCCTTCCTCGAGAGCGGCACCATCGACTCGACCGGCGTGCTTGAGGTCATCCTGTTCCTCGAAGAGCGGTTCGGCATCAAGGTGGAAGACCGGGAGCTCACGCCCGCAAACATCGATTCGGTGGACAACCAGGTGCGGTTCGTGTTGGGCAAGCGCGCGCATGCTGCTTGACCGTTTCCTGACGGAAAGCGCCGAGCGCCACCCGCACAAGACCGTGCTGGTGTGCGGCACGCTGCGCGCCAGTTACGAACAGATGGAGGGCGGGGCCAACGCGCTCGCGCATGGATTCCTGTCATTGGGGGTGCTGCGCCAGGACCGAATCGCCATCCAGCACGAGAATTCCGTGGAGACCGCCACCGCAATCCATGCGTCCATGCGTGCGGCCGCGGTCTTCATGGTGGTCAATCCCCAGGTCAAGCCGGACAAGCTTGCATTCATCCTCGACGATTCAGCGGCACGGGTGCTCGTGACCGGCGCGCGCAATGCGGTTGCTGCCAGGAGCCAATTGGTCCAATGCCGGAATCTGCGGCATCTCGTGCTTTGTGGAGATGTGCAGCTCGATGATGAAACGCAACAGGTTTTCCGGTCGTCCGGAAAATCAGTGCACCGTTTCGACGAACTCGTTGCGGCGCATCCCAGGCATGTGCCGGCAAATCCGAACATCGAACTCGATTTGGCGAGCCTCATCTACACCTCGGGATCGACCGGACAGCCCAAGGGGGTCATGCTCACCCACCTCAACATGGTGACGGCGGCACGATCGATTACCACCTACCTGCAAAATGCGCCGGATGACATCATCCTTTCGGCGCTGCCGCTCTCTTTCGATTACGGCCTTTACCAGTGGCTGATGACGGTCCTGTTCGGCGGGACCCTCGTGCTTGAAAGGCAGTTCATGTATCCGCAGTCCTTCCTCGATCTCATCTCGCGAGAACGGGTGACCGGACTGCCGATCGTGCCGACCATCACGGCAATCCTGCTGAACCTGAAGGAACTTGCGGGCCAGGATCTCTCGTCGGTGCGTTATGTGACCAACACCGCGCAGGCATTGCCGGAGCACCACATCCGCTCGTTGCGGCAGTTGATGCCCAAGGCAAGGATCTATTCCATGTATGGTCTGACCGAGTGCAAGCGCGTTGCCTACCTGCCTCCCGATCTGATCGATGCCAAGCCCACCTCGGTGGGAATCGCCATTCCTGGCACCGAGGTCTGGATCGAGTCCGAGGACGGACGCGTGGTGACCGAACCGGGCGTCGCCGGCGAACTCATCGTCCGCGGCACGCACGTGATGCCCGGTTATTGGAACCGTCCTGAAGAAAACGCGCGCTATTTGCGGCCCGGGCGCTATCCGTATGAACGCGAACTCAGGACGGGCGACTTGTTCCGCCGCGATGAAGACGGCCACCTGTACTTCATTTCCAGGAAGGATGACCTCATCAAGACGGCTGGAGAACGCGTGGGCCCGCGCGAAGTCGAGAATGTGCTCCATGAACTCGAAGCGGTCAGGGAAGCCGCGGTGATTGGTGTTCCGGATGATTTGCTGGGCAGCGCCATCAAGGCGTTTCTGGTCTTGCGCGACGGTATGACGCTCTCTGAATCGGAGGTCATCCGGCACTGCCAGCAGCGCATGGAGAGGTACATGGTTCCCAAGCACGTGACGTTCCTTGCCGACCTTCCCAAAACCACAACCGGAAAGATCAGCAAGAAGGGACTTTCATGAGCTTCGGCAAGGAGAGCCTCCACATCGATTGCGAGCACGAGGCCGGGCGCATTGCCGCCGCGCTCAGGCAGGCGCTGCTCGGCGCGCGCCGCAAGGGGGTGGTGCTCGGCTTGTCCGGTGGCATCGACAGCTCGGTCACGGCGGCGCTCGCCGTGCGCGCGCTCGGGGCGGATCGGGTGTTTGGACTCTTCATGCCTGAGGCCGACAGCGACCCGGAATCGCTGGATCTTGGTCGTGAATTGGCCGGTCACCTGGGCATTCGTGCCGAAGTCGAGGACATTGCGCCGGCACTTGCGGCGCTGCGCTGCTATGAGCGACGCAACGAGGCCGTGGCGCGCGTGGTCGCGGGGTTTTCACCCGAATGGAAGTTCAAGCTTGTGCTGTCGGGACCGCAGCATCAGGGCCTCAACTTTTTTTCCGTGGTCGCCCGTTCGCCGGAGGGCCGCGAGGTACGCGAGCGGCTGCCGCTCGATGCCTACCTGGCCATCGTGGCGGCCACCAATTTCAAGCAGCGAATTCGCAAGGCCGTGGAGTATCACTGGGCCGACCGCCTGCATTACATCGTGGCCGGCACGCCCAATCGCCTCGAGTTCGATCAGGGATTCTTTGTCAAGCAGGGCGACGGCGCAGCCGACATCAAGCCGATTGCCCACCTTTACAAGACGCAGGTCTACGCGATGGCGGCCTGGCTCGGCCTGCCGTCGTCGATCCGCGGGCGGCCACCCACCACCGACACCTATTCGCTGCCCCAGGGCCAGGATGAGTTTTATTTCAGCCTGCCATACCAGCAGCTGGACCTTTGCCTGTACGGGCGGAACCACCAGGTGCCCGAGGCGGAAGTGGCCGCGGCAACCGGGCTGACCGAGGCACAGGTCCTGCACGTGTACAGGGATATCGATACCAAGCGCTCCACCACGCGCTTCCTTCACCAGAAGCCCGTGCTGGTCGAGGAGGTCACCGATGTCGGATGATCGCAAGGCGCCCTTCGACGCGGCGGCGTATTGGAACAAGCGCTATGCGACCGTGGATGTCACGAAGTCCGGGCACATTGACTTGCCTGCGGCGTACAACGTCTGGCTGTACCGGCGAAAGCAGGCGCAGTTTGCCCGGGCCATGAAGGCTTGCAACGCATCGCTCAAGGGCGCCCGGCTTCTGGAGGTGGCTGCGGGAACTGGCGCATGGATGGATTTTTGGGAGTCCCAGGGCGTGGAGGACTACCTTGGAATTGACCTGAGCCAAAACGCGATCAATGAGCTCAACTCACAATATCCGTCCCGCCGCTTTCTCCTGTGCGACCTGAATGAACCCGGCCTCCTTTCCGTTGTCGGGGGCGGATTCGACTGCGTGGTGGCAATCGATGTCCTATATCACCTGCTCGACGACGACCGGTTCAACAATGCGCTTCACGATCTGTCGTGCTCGTTGAAGCCCGGCGGCCTGCTCGTATTGCATGACATCTTCTTGCCCAGGGAACCCGTCGATCATCGACTTCATATCCGCTGGAGGACGCTTGCACAATTCGAGACGGCGTTTGACGAGGCGGGACTGGAGATCATTTACCGTCGGCCGACGTTTCTCTTCATGGTGCAAAACGCGAGTTGGAAAGGCTTGCGTGCCAAGGCGCTTGATGGGTTGTGGCGCGCATTTTCCTACCCGCTGATTTCACGCCTGCCCCGGGTGGCCGGCGCACTCGGCTGTTTTGCCGACTCGCTGGCCTGCCGATTCATGACGTCCGGCCCGTCGATGGAATTCATGATCTGCCGAAAGGTAGCCTGACCCGTGATCCGCAAGCTCAAGGAAACCTACTGGACTTTGCGCCACGAGTGCAAGCTTCTGGCACTGTGGTTCATCGGCGAATGCCCGGTGGGCCCCGGTCAGTGGCTGCGTTCGATACTCTTAGGACGGTTCTTGAAAGAGTTTGGCCGCGACAACACGATCCAGCGCGGATTCCGCGTGTTTACCCCGGAGATGGTGAGCATCGGGAGCCACTGCAATTTTGCGCAGGGCGTCTTCATCACCGGCGGTGGCGGTGTGACGATTGGCAATTGGGTCGGGCTCGGTCCCGATGTCAAGATATGGTCCGTGAACCACCGGTACGACGATCCGGACACGCCGTGGCTGCGCCAGGGATCCATCAAGAAGCCGGTGATCATAGAAGATGACGTCTGGCTTGCCGCAAACGTGTTCGTGATGCCCGGGGTCACCCTCGGAAAGGGCGCCATTGTGTCTGCCGGCAGTGTCGTCACGAAATCGGTGCCCGCCTACGCGCTGGTCGCCGGAAATCCCGGCCGCGTCGTCGGCTGGCGCAAGCAGGCGGCGGCAAATGCGCCGCTGCAGGCAACTGAAACTGGAACATGAAGGAAAAACCATGTGGAGTATTCGAATTGCCCGGCGATATTGCATCGGATTTGCCGTGCTGTGTGGGTTGTCAGGCGGGTGTACAAAGACGCCGGCACTGCCTCCGATGAACCCGGCGGAGTACAAGGGTGCTCTTGAAACCCTGGCCCAAACCAAGGTGTATTTCGGCCACCAGTCTGTGGGGCGCAACGTGGTGCAAGGGCTTGAGGAATTGTCCAAGTCCGCACAAGTTCCGCTGCGGATACACAAGATGGACGGCCCAGCTTCGTCCACGCCCGGTCTGGAGCATGGGGAGATCGGCAAGAATGGCGACCCCCTGGGCAAGATTGCGGATTTTTCCCAGGTGCTCTCGCGTCCGGACATGGCGGGAACCCAGGTGGCTGTGCTGAAGTTCTGTTACCTCGACATTGCGCAAGATGCGGTCAAGGATCCGCGGGCCTTGGTGGAGGCCTATGCGCGCGCGGCCGAGGCCATAAAGGCCGCGCATCCAAACGTAAGGTTGGTGCATTCAACCGCGCCGTTGCGATCCGATCCCCCGGGATGGAAGACCGCCATCAAGCGCATGATCGGGCGGGAGACTTGGGAGGACGCGGACAATGTGTTGCGGGGCGCGTACAACGACGAGTTGCGCAGGCGGTTTGCCGGCCAGCCGCTGTTTGACATTGCCCTTGCGGAATCCACCTTGCCGGATGGCTCGCGCAGTGCATTCGTCAAGGATGGCAAGTCCGTGCCCACGCTGGCTGCCGTGTACACGAACGACGGGGGCCACTTGAACGAATACGGCCGCATGTATATCGCCGGGGTCTTTGCAAAGGCCGTCGCCGACGCGGCGCGATCCCCGGGTACGCCGCCCCCACGCTGACCAAGCACCATGACCGGCCCGACGCGCGATTTCTGGCGGGAGAAATTCCAGGCCAATGACATTCCCTGGGACCGCGGGGAGGTTCACCCGCAACTTGTCCATTGGGTGGAGTCGGGCCGCTTGACACCTTGCGAAATCCTCGTGCCCGGATGCGGCTCCGGGCACGAAGTGGCCTACCTGGCTGCGCGCGGTTTTTCGGTGACCGCAATCGACTACGCGCCCGAGGCGGTGCACCGGACGCGCGCCCGCCTCGGCGACGCGGGGCTCAATGCCGTGGTGATTGAAGCAGACGCGCTGGCGTGGCCGGCAAGCGTACGCTTCGACGCGGTATACGAGCAAACCTGCCTCTGCGCGCTACATCCCGACCAGTGGGTGGCGTATGCCGCGCGGATGCAAGAGTGGGTCAAGCCGGGCGGCCTGCTGTTCGCGATGTTCATGCAGGCGCTGCGTCCCGGCGCTTCCGAAGGCTTCGTCGAGGGGCCGCCGTACCATTGTGACGTTCACGGCATGCGCGCGTTGTTTCCGGAGACGGATTGGCAATGGCCCAAGCCGCCTTATGGCCGGGTCGACCATCCGCGCGGAATTTATGAACTCGGTGTGGTGCTGACGCACAACGCCTAAGCGGGCCTTCGGTACTCAAAAGTCAAGGCGCGGCGCGGGACTTGGGCCATTTTCGCCTTGTGGGCCGCGCCGGTGCTTGAGTTTCAGTTTTCGAAGCGCGCGCCGAAGGCCTCGGTATAGGCCACTTCGCCGAACTCGAAATGACCGTCCTGGGATTCGCCCAGGTAGGTCGCTTCGATCGTCACCTTCACGTAGCGGTCCAGCTTTTTCCAGATCGCGTATGAAAGCGTCCGTGCCACGTCGGACGCGCGTTCGCCTGCGCGCAGTTCGTGTTCCGCAGAGAGCGTCAAGGCCTGTGCGTCGTGCACCTTGGCGCGTTCGACTTCCTCGGGCTTGGCCCAGTGCGCGGTGAATACTTCCACCACCTGGGGAATCTCGCGCGCAATGAGCGGCGACACGCACACATCCATCCGGTAGAGATTTCCGGCCTTGGCAAACTGGATGGCGACGGGTTTTGCAGGGAGCGACATGGGTACACCCTAAAGGAATCCACCCGCCTTCGCAACGCTATGCAAAACCACAAAGCTGGCGTAGCATCCTTGGTTCCTTGGTCCCGCATGAGGGCGCAAAAAAAGGGCGGCCCGCAGGCCGCCCTTTTTGTTTCCGTCCCGATCCGGACTTACTTCATGTCCACCTTGGCCTTGGACTTCAGTTCTTCGACCAGGCGGGCAACCTGTTCCTGCTGCGCGCGCTGGCGGAAGTTGTCCTTGATCTCCTCAAACGCCGGCACCTTCATGGCGCGCGAGTCGTCCAGGCGGATCACGTGGTAGCCGAACGGCGACTTGACCGGCTTGTCGGTGGTCTGGTTGTTCTGCAGCGCGCGCAGGGCGTTGGCGAATTCAGGCACATAGCGGCCGGCCGGACCCCAGTCGAGGTCGCCGCCGTTGTCCTTCGAGCCCGTGTCCTTGGATTTTTCCTTGGCGAGCTTTTCGAAGTTTTCGCCCGCCTTCAGGGACGCGATGACCTTCTTGGCTTCCTCTTCGTTGTCGACGAGGATGTGGCGCGCCTTGTACTCCTTGTCGCCCAGCTGCGCCTTGTACTGCTCGTAGTTGGACTTGAGCTGCGCCTCGGTGATGGGGTTGGCCTTGACGTAGTCGTCGAAGTACGCGCGGATCAGGACGGCGGTGCGCGCCATGTCCATCTGCGTCGAGACCGTCGCATCCTTGTCGAGCCCCTTCTTCACGGCGGCCTGGCGCAGCACTTCGCGGCTCACCAGTTCATCCTGGATGGCCTTCTGCACTTCCGGGGAGGAGGGTTGCCCGGAGGCCTCGCGCTCCTTGTTCATCATGTCGAAATACGCTTGCGGAATGATCACGCCGTTTACGCTGACCTTGCCATCGACGGCTTTGGCGGCTTTCGGCTTGGCGGCTCTTTCAGCCTTGTCTTGTGCCATGACGGCGGGTGCGGCCACCGCCACAGCGAGGGCCAGCGCGAGAGTCTTCATCTTGAGTTGCATGGAATGTCCTTCGGAAAGTGAATCAACAAAAACAAACGTCAAACGGGGCGCGCATCGATCTTCAATGCATGGATGCGCGTTTTCATCAGGTCGCCCAACAACTCGTAGATCATGCGGTGCCGGGCGACCGGCGAAGCCCCCGCAAAAATCGGTGAAACGATGGTGAGTTCGAAATGCGTTCCGTCCGTCGCGCCGGTCCGCGCGGCATGGTCCGCCGCGCCGGCATGGCCTGCGTGCATCGCGGAGTCGTCGCGGATGTCGAGCGACACCGGATTCAACGCGCCCAGGCGATGACGGATCTCCTCTGTCACGCTCAGGGTCATGGCAACACCCGCTTGAACGGCTTGACCGTCACTTTGGCGTACACGCCGGCCACCGAATATGGATCCTCGGACGCCCAGGCGATGGCGGCTTCGCGCGTGGCGAACTCGGCCACGATGAGCGAGCCGCTGAAGCCGGCCGGTCCCGGGTCCTCGCTGTCGGTCAGCGGATGCGGCCCGGCAAGCAGCAACCGGCCTTCGTCCTTGAGGGCATTCAGGCGCGCCACGTGCGACGGGCGTGCGGCCAACCGCTTTTCCAGTGAACCGGGCAAATCTTCGGCCATGATTGCGTAGAACATCAGGAGTCCTTCGGAGCCGGCGCAGCGCCGGACTCGGGGTTCACCGGCGCATCATCCGGAAAATACCGGGCCAGCCAGACCGCCTGGCCCATAGCAAACAGGAAGGTCACGCCCATGCCGCCGAATACCTTGACCTTCACCCAAGCGTCGAGTGAGAGCGTGGTGGCAAAGTATTGGTTCAACGCGGCGAGCACGAGGAAGAACGCCCCCCAGGAAAAGGAGAATTTCTTCCACGCTTCGGGCGGCAATTCGATCTCGTTGCCAAGGATGCTCTTCAGCGGGTTCTTTCCCCACCAGGTGGCCACCAGGATCACCATTCCCAACAGCCCGTAGAAGAGGGTCCATTTGATCTTGATCCAGTATTCGTCCTTCAGCAGGATGGTCAGCGACCCGAATACCAGGATGAACACGAGGCCGATCCAGTGCACCGGCTTGACGGCTTGGCGCGACAGTTTCAGGTAGGTGATGTGCGCGATGGCTGCAAAGATCGCGACACCCGTGGCGACAAAAATGTCCGCGAGCTTGAATGCTGCGAAGAACAGGATGACCGGCAGAAAATCAGCGAGCAACTTCATCGCGTGGGGAGGGGGGCTTTGCAAGAAAAGCGCTGGCAAGCGCTGAAAAATCAACAACTTGGCATTATCGCATGTTCAATGCGCGCGCGTCCAACGGGCGATTTCCTGGTCGATCAACGTCCGCAGTTCCTCCGGAAGGTTCCCCTGCGTCGCTTGCCGGCCGGCATCTGCATAGAATCCCGGCGCATCCAGGGGCAGGTGGGTGTTGAGGGTGTCGAAGGCAAAACGCATCAACGCACGGTCCCCCGCGCGGATCGCGGTAATGGCGAAATTGAGGTTCAGGATGCGCCACGGCCGCTCGGGATTCGACTGTTCCAGGTCCGCGGAAAGCACGGGAGCCAGGTGCGCAATCGCGCCCTGCATCAACGCATACACCGCCGCGCAATCCTGGCGCGTTTGCGCGGCATTCGCGCGCCGGGCCAGGGCGTTGACCCAGATGTCCGGATGTCGCACCTCGAGTCCGTGCTGCATGGACCAGTGCCCGAGCGCGATGACCGCGCGGTCGAGCGCCTCCACGGCCCGACTCTCATCCGCCCAGTCGCGCTCCACATGGGCGGCCGCCACCAGCGACTCGGCCAGCGCGTCCTCCACGCCCTCGATGGGAAAGGCGGCGTCGGCGCCAAACTGGCGATCGAGCCTGATGATCATGGACAGCATCGATTCCAGCGCCCGCGCGTGCGTGCTGTCGAGGCCGTCGAGGGTGCGGAGCCGCGCGAATGCGTCGAGCGCACCCTGGTAATCGCTGGGGGTGTCGTGCGGGCCGTGCCGGAAGTGGATTTGCACGGGTTTTGGATCGGGACTCATGTCAGGGGCAAGTTGCGGTTTTGTTAAGATGCGCGACCGTTTTCATGTCATCGCGCCATTTTGCTCAATTTCGACCTGCATAACCACAGCAATGCCTCCGACGGGCTGTTGACGCCGCGGGACCTGGTGTCGATGGCGGCGCGCAACGGCTGCGACGGCGTGGCGCTCACGGATCACGACACCACGGATGGCGTGGTCGCGGCCGCCGAAGCCGCGCGCGAGGCCGGCGTCAGGTTTGTCCCCGGTGTGGAGATCTCGGTGTCCTGGCCCGGCGAAGGGGTCTGGCCCGATCGCGCCGGCGTCACCCTGCACATCGTGGGGTTGAATGTGGACGTGTCAAACCCGGTTTTCGCGGCCGGCCTGGCGTCGGTGCGCGCGGGCCGCCGCGCCCGCGCGGCGCGCATTGCCGAAGCGCTCGAACTGGCGGGGATTCCGGATACCCTCGACGCCGCCTACGCCTGCACCGGCAACGAGGACATGATCGGCCGCACCCACTTTGCGCGCGTGCTGGTGGGGCGCGGCGCGGCCAAGAATGTGGGGCAGGTGTTCACCCGCTACCTCACACCGGGAAAGCCCGGCTATGTGCCGCACCGCTGGGCGGCATTGCCCGACGCGGTCGAATGGATCCTTGAGGCTGGCGGCATCCCGGTCATCGCGCATCCCGGGCGGTACAAACTGGATGACCAAGAGCGCCGCCAGTTGTTTTCCGAATTCAAGTCGCTCGGCGGAGCCGCCATCGAGGTGGTCACCGGCAGCCACGCATCGCGCCAATACGGCGAGTTCGCGGGATTCGCCCGCGAATTCGGGCTCGCCGCCTCGCGCGGTGCGGATTTTCACGGGCCGGCGGAAAGTGCGTTCGAGCCCGGCCGCCTGCCGCCCCTGCCCGCCGGTCTGACACCGGTTTGGGATCTGTTCTGATGCGTTGTTCGTTGCGCGGCTGACACCATGTCGCAGTACTTTGCCCTTCACCCCACGCATCCGGAGACCCGCCTCATCCGCCGGGCGGTGGACATCGTGCGCGCGGGCGGCGTGATCGCCTATCCCACCGACTCCTCCTATGCGGTCGGCTGCCACCTCGGGGACAAGTCCGCGATGCAGCGCATCCGCGTGATCCGCGGCGTGGACGAGCGCCACCATTTCACGCTCATGTGCCGCGACCTGTCCGAGATCGGCACCTATGCCAAGGTCGACAACGCGCAATACCGCTTGCTCAAGGCGCATACGCCGGGGGCCTACACGTTCATCTTGAAGGCGACGCGTGAGCTGCCTCGACGCCTGGCGCATCCCAAGCGCGCCACGGTGGGCGTGCGCGTGCCGGAACATCCGGTCGCACTTGCATTGCTGGCGGAACTCAACGAACCCATGCTCACCAGCACCCTTATTCTGCCCGGCCAGACCGAGCCCATGGCGGAAGCGCGGCTGATCCGCGAATCCCTCGAACACCGTCTCGACTTGATCCTCGACGGCGGCCACTGCGGGCTGGCACCCACCACGGTGATCGACCTGTCGGGCGATCAACCCAACCTCGTGAGGCGCGGCAAGGGGGATGTGTCATCCTTCGGGTTCGACCTGCCGGAAACCGCAAACTAGAAAAACAGGACTTGAAGTGGACGCCAACATCATCCAGAAAATCACGATCTACGCGATCCCGTTGATCTTCGCGATCACCCTGCACGAGGCCGCGCATGCGTTCGCCGCCAAGCGCTTTGGAGACTCCACGGCCTACATGCTTGGGCGCATGACCTTGAATCCGTTGAAGCACATCGATCCGGTCTGGACCATCCTGGTCCCCATCGTCACGATGCTGTTCAGCCCGTTGATCTTCGGCGCCGCAAAGCCGGTGCCGGTCAATTTTGCCGCCCTGCGCAATCCCAAGCGCGACATGATCTGGGTGGCGGCGGCGGGACCATTGGCCAACCTCGCCATGATGGTGCTCTGGGCGATCCTCGGGCGCATCGTCATCTCGATGCCCGCCTCCGGGCCGGTTGAGTTCATGGCGCTGGTCGCCCAGGCGGGGATCTTCGTCAATGCGCTGCTGATGGTGTTCAACCTGTTTCCGCTGCCCCCGCTCGACGGCGGGCGCATCCTCACCGGTCTGTTGCCCGGCCCCCTGGCCTACAAGTTCTCGAGGATTGAACCCTACGGGATGCTCATCCTCATCGCGCTGCTGTTGACCGGGGCGATGAACTATTTCCTCTGGCCGCTGGTCGCCCTGTCGATGAAAACGATCTACGGTATAATCGGGCTATCCTGAGCAGGCACCCGGCGCGCCGCCGTTTCCGGCGTGCAAATGTGCCTTCGGGGATCCGGTGCGGCACCGAGAACACATCCAAGCCGCGCGGCGCGATCCCGAGCCTCTCGTACCGACTGTTCTTCACGCATCCAGACGTTCACGCATTGCGCGATTCGCGACACTTGAACCCGTGGCACGCCGCCCGGCCGTTTTCCCGTTGATTTTCCCCACCTGACCAGGTCGATCGATTCGTCCTTATGTTTCCTGACAGAGTACTCTCCGGCATGCGCCCGACCGGGCGATTGCATTTGGGCCACTACCATGGTGCGCTCAAGAACTGGGTGAAGTTGCAGCATGAGCACCCGTGCTACTTCTTCGTGGCCGACTGGCATGCGCTCACCACGCATTACGAGACGCCCGCGGTCATCGAGGAATACACTCACGACACCGTGATCGACTGGATCGCCGCCGGCGTGGATCCGGCCCAGGCGACGCTGTTCGTGCAATCGAAGGTGCCGCAGCATGCCGAGCTGACGGTGCTGATGTCGTTCTTCACGCCGCTGTCGTGGCTGGAACGCGTGCCGACATACAAGGACCAGGTCGACAAGCACGCGCAGTTCGGCCGCGACCTCACCACCTACGGTTTCCTTGGCTACCCGCTCATGCAGGCGGCCGACATCCTCATCTACCGCGCCAACCAGGTGCCGGTGGGCGAGGATCAGGTCGCGCATATCGAGCTCACCCGCGAGCTGGCGCGCCGGTTCAACCACCTGTTCGGCCGCGAGAAGGGCTTTGAGGAAAAGGCCGAGGCCGCCATCAAGAAGCTCGGGTCCAAGAAGGCCAAGCTCTACAACGAATTGCGCACCCGGTTCCAGCAGGAGGGCGATGCAGCCGCGCTGGAGGCGGCACGCGAACTGCTGTCCGACGTGCAAAACCTTTCCATGGGCGATCGTGAACGCCTGTTCGGCTACCTCGAAGGCGGGGGCAAGGTCATCCTGCCGGAACCGCAAAGCCTGCTCACGGTGACGCCGCGCCTGGTGGGCACGGATGGCGGCAAGATGTCCAAGAGCCTGGACAACACCATCGACCTGCGCGACCGGCCGGAGGCGATCAGCACCAAGGTCAAGAAGATGCCGACCGATCCCGCGCGCATCCGCCGCACCGACCCGGGCGATCCGGAGAAGTGCCCCGTCTGGACGCTGCATCAGGTGTATTCGGACGACGCGCGGCGCAAGTGGGTGGTCGAGGGCTGCAAGAGCGCCGGGATCGGCTGCCTCGAATGCAAGCAGCCGGTGATCGACGCGATCGTGCACGAGTTGACGCCGATGCGGGAGCGCGCCGCGCCTTTCGAGGACGACCCGACGCTGGTCAAGAACATCCTGGCTGACGGTTGCGAGAAGGCGCGCGACACGGCCGAGGAAACCATGCGCGACGTGCGCGAGGCCATGGGGCTGGCATTTTCATGAGTGTCGAACTCGTCGTCGACAACACCCAGGACGCGCAACCGGCGCTGGACATGGCCATGCCCGTGGCGCGCATCAAGGGCGAGCCGATGGCGGAATTGCCACCGGACCTGTTCATCCCCCCGGACGCGCTGTCCGTCATCCTCGAGCAGTTCGAAGGGCCGCTTGACCTGCTGCTGTACCTGATCCGCAAGCACTCGCTGGACATTCTCGACATCCCGATGGCCGACCTCACGCGCCAGTACATGGCGTACGTCGAGGCGATGCGCGACGACCAGCTGGAACTCGCGGCCGAATACCTGCTGATGGCCGCGCTGCTCATCGAGATCAAGTCGAGAATGCTGTTGCCGCGCCCCCCGAAAGAGGACGGCCAGGAACCCGAGGACCCGCGCGCGGAACTGGTGCGCCGCCTGCTCGAGTACGAACAGATGAAGGCCGCCGCAGTTGCCCTGGAAGAACACCCGCGTGCGGGCCGCGATTTTTCCATCGTCGACGTGATGGTGGAAAAATCGCTCGTCGGCCGGGTGCCGACCGTGCTGGTGGCGGATCTGACCGATGCCTGGCGCGTGATTCTGAATCGCGCCAAAGTGACGCAAAAGCACCGCGTCGGTCGCGAGGAACTTTCCGTGCGCGCGCACATGACGCGCATCCTCCGCCAGCTTTCCGGACAGGGCTTCATCAATTTTGAATCCCTGTTCGCGCCGGAAGAAGGCGTGGCCGTGGTGGTGGTGAGCTTCCTCGCTGTGCTGGAACTGGCCCGTGAATCTCTCATCGATCTGACGCAAAGCGCGCCGTTCGAGCCCATCTATGTCAAGTCCAAGGTGGCGGAAGCGCCCCCCCTTGAATTAACCAATTAGAACGCTGTCGTTCCGCCGGGATTCGACCGGCGGAACGCAATCCAGGTCACAAGCCCATGTCCAACGATCACGCACACATCCACGAATCCCCGGGCGGCACCGCCATGGCGGATCAATGCGCCGAGCCCGGACTGCCCGGCATCGGCCCACCCGAGTCCGCCGTTGTATTGGCGCCTGGCATCGACGCGGAGGAAGTCAAGCGCGCACTTGAGGCGGTCTTGATGGCGGCGTCCGAGCCCATTGCGCTGAACGAATTGAAACGATTGTTCGACGGCGAGGTGTCGCCTGAAACACTCAAGGCCTTGCTCGATCAGTTGCGCGACGAATCGGCCGGCCGCAGCGTGGAATTGGCGCTGGTGGCCAGCGGTTACCGCTATCGGGTGCGTCCGCAGTACCAGCGTTACCTGGACATTCTGGCCAACGAAAAGCCGCCGAAATACTCGCGTGCCGTGCTTGAGACACTCGCCATCATCGCGTACCGCCAGCCGGTGACGCGCGGCGATATTGAAGGCATCCGCGGGGTGCAGGTCTCGCCGCACATTCTCAAGACCCTGCAGGATCGCGGCTGGATCGATGAGATCGGCCACAAGGAAGTCGTGGGGCGGCCGGTGTTGTTCGCCACGACCAAGCACTTCCTCGACGACCTGAACCTGAAGTCCCTCGATGAACTGCCGCCGCTGGGCGAACTGGCGACGACGCTGGACCTGACCCAGGCGGGTGCAGCGCTGGGCGCGGGTGAAACCCTGCAGTTGCCCGGCGTGGGCGATGCCGGGGACGACGGCGGGGCCATGCTGCAGGCGGACGCGGCCGACGCGCCGGAACCGCCGGCTGAAAAGGCCGCGGATGATGAATCGACCGCCGGCCAGCAGGAAGGAAATCCGTCGTGATCAAGAAAGTCATCGTCACGACCGGGCTCAAGGCGCGCGGCTATGTGGATGGGCGGTATGTCGGCGAGGAGAAGCCCGAGAACCGCCGCGGCGACCGCACCGAATTCGGCAAGAAGCGCCGCGGCAAGCCGGCCGCCGTTGCCAAGAAACGCGGCAAGGGCCGCGGCAAGTCCGGGGAATTTTCGGCCGACAACCTGGGCAACCAGCTGCCGGG
>CAZTYC010000024.1:0-21667 GCA_964617435.1 uncultured Burkholderiales bacterium | reverse complement strand
CAAACGGTGCCGTCTTGGCCGTGCGTGCATCGGTGACGGTAAAGGGAATGTTGGAGGCTATAGTAGTCCGCCTCGGCAAAGTGGGCTCAAAAATAAGCGAGATCGTGTAGTTGCCCGCTGGCAGTCGACCAATTTCAAATTCTTCTCGCGGACGCACTGGGCATAGCCCAGCAACCTCCGCTACCGCACCACGCCATACTAGTTCGATCGCATTGCCGACCATTGAGATACTGTAAGGTGCTTCAGAATAAACCCGATCAATAACCGAACAGCTAGTGTCTTTCATTGACAGTCGAATGACATCCAATGACGTTGGATTGCCTGGCAAAAGTATCGCGTTCACAGATGGATCTCCAACTTGGAGACCCTGAGACAATCCAGAAAGGCTAAATACAGAAGCCGAAATCGCCAGAAGAAACCGGTAGATTGAATTCATTTGCTACTCCGTAACCCAAATTGCTAACTAATCAGTTGTTGACATGTATAAACCCTCAACTAATGCCGCTTAGTAGAGCGGCTTGCCGTACATCAAACTCTTTGCCACCACACCCTCGGCGTTGCTGCACGTGAGGCGCCACTTGAATCCCTGATACGGCTGGATGCCCATAGCGTTTCCTTGCGAGAGTGCAGCAAAACAAATGGAAAAACCCTACCTCACATTGTCAACCAAGACTTTTGAACTTGGACGTATGCGCCATTCGGGCTATTGACCCATGATTGCGCGAATGTAGAGTGACGTCATGATCTGCTCTTCGTGCCGGTAAAAGGCAGAGTACTTGCCCGGATAGGTTTCTGGATCAAACGACGGCCCGCCGATCAGGAACACCAGGCCATTGCGCGTCTTGGGATCGAAGACCATCGCCGATGTGAGGCCCCACGCGTCACCCAGATGCCCCTTGGCCTTGAATTCGCCCGGGGCCACCAAGCGGTCGCCCGCCCCCGCCTCGCTGATGTCCAGGAAATGCTGGTTGCCCAGACCCCAGGCATTCATGAAGCGCTTGTGCTGCCCGAAACTGGACTCGCCGTCGTTGTTGCCCTTCTTGCCGCTCTTGTCGATGCGCCACGACTGCTTGAGCATTTCATCGACGGAAGCTTTCTGGAGGATGACCTTGCCGTTGACCTTGCCCCCGTCCATCAGCATCTTCATCACCGTGGCCAGCCCCGCGGCAGACAGGCGGCAGTTGCCCTGTGGGCCGAACAAGGTGCCGTTGGTGCCGACTTCGTAATCCGGCAGCGCGCGCGGCGCCGGCGGCGTTTTCGAGTAATCATCGACTTGCGCCACCCAAGGGCCGCTGCTGTCCCACACTTCACGCCCGCCGATCTCCTTTCGCTTGCGGTAAAGCGTTGCCACGTTTGCCAAGTCCCGTGCCGGCATGTCCGCAGGATGGAATCCGCCGGGCAGTTCCATCGGGTCGAGGACCAGCCTGCGCATGAGCCGGTCAAAGCGCTCGTTCGTCACCCGTTCCATCACCGTGCCGATGACACCCCAGGGCAGGTTGGCGTATTGGAAGTACGTGCCGGGCGCAAACTTCTTATCCCACATCGCGCCGGTGCCGAAGTGCTTTCCGCCGGGTGTGAAAACGTCCTTCAGGTGTGTGCGGCTGGCCGCGTCCCAATAGTAGCCGCCGTCGTCGCGAAGGGACGAGGTGTGGTTGAGCATCATGCGCAGGGTGACCGGCACATCCGGAAATGCCGGGTTGCGAAAGCGGAATCCGAGGTAGTCGCCCACGTCGCGGTCGAGATCGAGCTTGCCCTCCTCCCTGAGCTTCATCACGCCCAGGGTGGTGACCAGCTTGGAGATGGACGCGATGCGGTAGAGCGTCTGTGCGTCGGCGGGTTTCGAGTTTCCCGGCGTCGCCGGGTCGATCCACTTGTGGCCGAACTGTTGGTGATAGACGACTTCACCGTTTCTCATCGCCAACACGGAAAGGCTCGCCAACGCGTGGCCGGGCGCTTCGACGACGGACTTCAGCTCCGCATCGAGTTTCGCCTTCTGGGCGGGGGGCAACGACTTTGCCGTGACACTAACGGCCATGGCCGCACCGATCAGGACGATCCATCGCATGGAATTCACTCCGGTTCATGGGGAATGGGGGTGCCCTTCGACGTCAGCACCTCGAGCAGCGCGGCGGTCTCCGCATCCATTGCGCCCTCGATGTCCGAGGGCCGGTATTTCATCTGGAACGCGGCCAGCACATTGACGGTCGCCTCGTCGTATTGCCCGTTCACCTTGATCTCGAAACCGTGCTTGGAAAGCTGTTGCTGGAACCACTCGACATCCGGCAATTGGGCCTCGTAGCGCGGCATCGCCGCCTTGACGCGCGCCTCGTCCGGCCACAGGATCAGCCCGGCCTCGGCCAGCCGCTTCCAGGGGAATCGCGGGCCGGGGTCCTGCTTGCGTTGCGGGGCGATGTCGCTGTGGCCGAGCACGCGCTCGGGCAGGATCTGGTGGCGCTGCACGATGTCCTTCACCAACGCGACGATGGCGTCCTGCTGCGCCGGCGGGTAATCGAACCACACACGCTCGCCTTTGTCGTTCTTGACGAATCCGCGGTTGACGATCTCGATGCCGATCGACGCCGCATTCAGCTGGGTTTGCCCCTTCCAGGAACTGAGCCCGGCGTGATACGCGCGCCGGTTCTCATCGACCAGCTGGTAGATCTCCGGCGGATCATCGCGGATCAGGTAGTGCGAGCTGACCGCCTGCTGCGTGAGCACGCGAAGCGAGGTCGGCCAGTCGATCACGGTGTAGTGGAGGATCAGGAACTGCGCGCGGCTGTCCTGGGACTTGGCGGTGTAGGAGCGGTCGATATACAGCGTGGAGCAGCCGGACACGAGCGCCAGGGCCGCAACCGCGACCATTCGGAAGAAAGAAATTTTCATGGGGTTTCCTGTGCGGCCTGGCGCGCCGCGATGTGCGCCGCCGCATGGTGGGCCGCCGCCACGCGCACCTGCAGAGGCACGCCGGGCAACGCGGCACGAATGGTGGATTCAATCATCGGATGCAACAGCATGGCGCGGCCGCACAGCGCCACCGGGCGCGAGCCAAAGCGGGCGATCATGGCGCGGCCGAGCCGCGCCAGCTCTTCCCCGGCGCGCCGCATGAGGTCCATCGCCACCGGATCCTCGCCGGCCGCGCTGGCCACGGCGAGCGCGAGGCGCCCGATGTCGCCGCGCTCCTTTCCATAGAAGAACGCGCGCGTGGCCGCCCACTCCGGGCTGCCGAGGTGCTCGAACACCGCGCGCGCCATGGGCGAATCGCGCCATGCGCCGGGTCGCTCATCTTCCTGCCGCCAGATGTGCCGCAACGCCTCCTTGGCGATCCAGAACCCGGCGCCGGCATCATCGAGCGTGACGCCGCGCCCGCCCGCGCGATGAAACACACCGTGCTCATCGACAAAGGCGGCAATGGAACCGGTGCCCGCGTAGATCACGTAGCCTTCGCCGGGCCGGAACAGGTCGTAATAGGCGATCTCGATGTCGCTCTTGAGTTGCACGCGCGCCGGGTCCACGGCGAACGCCCTGGCAATCAGGCCCGCGAGGACCTCCGCATGCTGGTCCAATCCGGTGAAGCCCGCGCAGACTGCGGACGGCCTCCCCACTTTCAGGACCGCGCGGCCCAGCTCATCGAGCGTCGCCTCCAGCGCCTTCAATCCGTGATCGGACAACAACTGCACGCCGGTCATGCCACCACCGCTGCCCTCGGCGATGAGGGTGCCGTCCGCCGTGGACAAGGCCCACAGCGTCTTGGTGCCGCCCGCGTCGAGGCCGAGCCCCATGCGCGCGCTCATCGTGCTGTTCCCTCGGTGCCCCATTCAACGGGGACCCGCAGGCTTTCGACGCCAAAGCGATCAAATGCGGAGGCCGCCACCGCCTGCACACGGCCGCCCTTCGGCCCCGGCGGGATCACGACCTCCTGGGCAAACGCCTGCGGCGCACTTCCCTCGTACGTTACCGGAAACAGCTGGAACGACCAGGCGCCCTCCTGCCGGATCCAGAGTCCGAGCCGCGCGGGGAATGGCGGGCTCACGACCATGCGCACGCTGTCCCGGTCGGCCGAAGCGCTCGTGTACACCGTGGGCGCCGCAGGCCGCGCGGTGCTCAACCAGGGGGCCGCCGGGGGCACGGCCAGGCCCGCGTAACGCTCGGCCTTCAAGACGTCATTGATGCCGCGCCGGTTTTCCTTGAGCGCGATCGCGGAGAAATGCACATGCCCCTGCGGTACCTTGCGCAGGCGCGTCAGCGCGATCTGATCGGAAACTTCCTGCGGGAGCCAGGTCTTGTCGGTCGCTTCATTGGTCACCGCGTTGTTGCCCGGATTGGTGATGCGGCTGGTGTAGAGGCCGGGAAAGACGTGGCGGCCGGCGGTGTTCGCGCGGTGCCAATAGTCCAGCAGCACCTCGAACGCCTGCTCCTTTTGCGCGATGGGCCAGTAAAGCTGCGGGGCCAGGTAATCCATCCAGCCTTGCTGCAGCCACAGTTCCACATCGGCATAGAGCTTGTCGTACTGGCTGAAGCCCTTGATGTCCGGCGGGCGCTTGTCCGGCCGGCCCAGGCCGAACGGGCTCACGCCGAAACGCACCCACGGTTTCTCCTTCTTCACGCCGGCGTAGATCGCCTCCACCAACCGGTTCACGTTGTCGCGCCGGAACGCCGCGCGGTCGGGCGCACCGCCCTGGGAAAGGAACTCGTTCCACGGGCGCTCGTCCGGAAAGTCGATTTCCACGGGCGGCATGGAGCCGGGCACATTGACCGGGTAGGGATAGAAGTAGTCGTCGATGTGCACGCCGTCGATGTCGTAGCGGCGCACCACGTCGAGGATCACATCGAGGGTGCGCTGTGCGGCGAACGGCTCGCCCGGGTCCATCCACAGGAAGCCGCCGTAACTCTTCACCACCGCCGGGTGCGTGTTGGCGATATGGTTCGGCGCGTTCTTCGATTTTGCCGAGGTATGGCGCGCACGGTAGGGATTGAACCAGGCGTGCAGTTCAATGCCGCGCTTGTGCGATTCTTCGATCCAGAACTGCAGCGGGTCGTAGTACGGGTCCGGCGCCCTGCCCTGTTCACCCGTCAGGTATTCGGACCACGGCTCCAGCACCGAGGCATACAGCGCATCCGCAGCCGGGCGCACCTGGAAGATCAGCGCGTTGAGCCCGATGGCGCGCGCCTTCTCGATGATCTCGACCGCCTCGGCCTTTTGCGCCTCGGTCGTGGTGGCCCGCTTGCTCGGCCAGTCGATATTGGCCACGGTGGCCACCCAGGCGGCGCGGAATTCGCGCGGCGCGGGGGGCGGCAATTCGGACGCCGGCAAATTCTCGACCGTGAATTCGCGCTTGCCGATGGGCACGTTGACGCACGACCCCAGCACAAAGGCGCTGCAAAGCAGCAAACTCAAGCACTGGCGGGCCTTCCAAGGCAAAAACCCCTGAAAACCCCCGCCCTGCCTGGACTTTGTCTTTTCATTCATGACGAACTCACACCTTCCAGAACCACTTCTTCTTCCACATGAACCAGGCCACGGCGAACATGGCGAGGTTGAACAGGATCGCAAACAGCAGCGACGCATTCACGGGGGCGACGGGCAGGGCCTTGATCGGCGCATAGGCCCAGGCCTTGAGCGAGACCGCGGGATCGCCCCACTTGATGAATGCCATCATTTTCGCCACCAGCCCGCTGAACGCAAAAATGAACAGGGCGTTCATGCCGTAGATGGTGAAGGGCAGGAACACGCGACGGGCCCGCGCGCGCACCGTGCCCTCACCCACGGCGTCCATCAGCCAGTAGAACGCGGCGAAGACGACCAGCGCCCAGCCGGTCATGAACACCGCGTAGGAAGGCGTCCACAGGCTCTTGTTGATGGGCATGAACACGGCATCCATCATCGCCCCCACCCACAGGCACAGCAGGCCGGCCAGCAGCAGCCAGACGGTGCGCGCCGCCGCATCCACCCGGGCGGCAAGCGCGTGGCCTGCGAGCACGCCGAAGAGCAGGGTGGCTACGGCCGGCAGCGTGCTGACCAAGCCCTCCGGATCCCAGGTCTTCGATTTGGCCCACAGGTGGCCGGACAGCAGCAGGCGATCCACATGGGCGCCGAAATCGCGCCCCGGCTCCAGGGCGCCGGCGGCGATCACGCCGTCGGGCGCCGCAACGGGCACCGCGAGCATCAGGACCGCATACACCGCAAAGCACAGCAGGATCCACGCGCCCTGTGCGCGCCACCCGCAGTACACCACGATGGGCGCGGCGAGCAGGATGCACAGGCCGATGCGCTGCAGCACACCGGGCACGCGCACGGTCTCAAAATTGAAATTGGGGATCAGATTCAACAGCAGCCCGATGCCGATGATGATCGCGGCACGCTTCCAAAGACTCAACACCAGCGGCGCGCGCTCATGGACCTGCAGCTGGCGGCGCGCCAGGGAAAAGGTCATCGCCACGCCGACGATGAACAGGAAGAAGGGAAACACCCAATCGGTGAAGGTCCAGCCGTTCCATTCCGCGTGGCCGAGCTGGCGGTAGAGGTGTCCCCAGTCGCCCGGGTTGTTGACGAGCACCATCGAGGCGATGGTGAAGCCGCGGAACGCATCCAGCGAGACCAGGCGTTCCGGCGTCACGGCGCCTTCTTTCCGAAATCCGCATCAATCTTCACGAAGGCCGTCGCCACCACCGAGGGCAGGCAGCACACCAGCACCCAGATGAAGAAATGCGGGTAGCCGAGGAACTCCTGGATCTTGCCGCTCACCATGCCCGGCAGCATCATGCCCAAAGCCATGAACCCGGTGCAGATCGCATAGTGCGCGGTCTTGTGGCGCCCGTCCGCCACCATGATCATGAACATCAGGAAGGCCGCAAAGCCGAACCCGTAGCCGAATTGCTCGATCGCGATCGCGGTGGCGATCACCGGGATGCTCGTCGGCTGCACGTAGGCCAGGAACACGAACGCAAGATTGGGCACGTGCACGCATACCAGCATGGGCCAGATCCATTTCTTCAAGCCGCCTGACGAGATGGCCAGGCCGCCCAGGATGCCGCCCACCGTCAGCGCCAGCACGCCGATCGTGCCGTACACCAGCCCGACCTCCTTGGTGGAAAGCCCCAGCCCACCCTTGGCGGTGGCATCCAGCAGGAAGGGGGCGATGAGCTTGAGCGCCTGCGCTTCTCCCAGCCGGAACAGCAGCAGGAAGGAGAGCACCACCGCGATGTCCTTGCGCTTGAAGAAGGACGCGAACGTCTCCATGAAACCGTCGACGAGGCCCGCGCCCTTGCCGGTGGGCAGGTCGTCGGCCGGACGGGGAAGCACCCACGCGTGGTACGCAAACAGCAGCGCGAACAGCACGGCGAGGACCACCAGCACCACCTGCCACGCGGCGCGCGCCTCCATGTTCGATTCCATCAGCTGGCCCGCCAGGTACACCAGCGCACCCTGCCCGGCGATGTTGGCGATCCGGTAGAACGTGCTGCGCACGCCCACGAACGCGGCCTGCAGGTGCGTCGGCAGGGCCAGCATGTAGAAGCCGTCGGCCGCGATGTCGTGCGTGGCGGAGGCAAACGCCATCAGCCACAACATGGCGAGCGACATCTGGAAAAAGAACGGCGTGGGCAGCGTGAACGCCACCAGGGCCAGCGCAACACCGACCACAAATTGCGTCGCCACCACCCACAGGCGCTTGGTCCTGAACAGTTCGAGGAGCGGCGACCACAGCGGCTTGATCACCCACGGCAGGTACAGCCAGCTGGTATAGAGCGCGATGTCGGTGTTCGAGATGCCGAGGTTCTTGTACATCACCACCGACACGCTCATCACCATCACGTAGGGTATGCCCTGCGCGAAATACAGCGTGGGGATCCACGCCCAGGGGTTGCGCTCGGCGGGCGGCGGCGGGGCGGTCGCGCTCATGGCTTCGGCGCTCCGGCGGCCGGCCCGACTTCCTGCGTGGCCATCACCTGGTCGATGCGCGAGCCTTCGGTGTCGACGATCACGAACTTTACCCCCTGGTAGGCGATGGTGTCGGCCTTCCTCGGCCACTTCTTGATGCGCGACATCAGGAACCCGCTGATCGTCTCGTAGTTTTCCTCGCCCGGCAGCGTCGCCCAACCGAACAGTTCCTTCACGTCGCTGATCGCCGCCATGCCGTCGATCAGCCAGGCGTTGTCACGGTCCGTCATCTTGACGATGCTTTTTTCGCGCGCCACGTCCTCGGCAATACGGCCCATGATCGCCGCCATGACGTCGTTGAGGGTAATCAGCCCGACCACCACGCCATACTCGTTGGCCACCAGCGCGATGTCCTCCCCCACGTTGCGGAAGCGGTCGAGCACGTCGAGCACGGTGATGGTGTCGGGCATCATCAGCAGGTCCTTCATGCCCCAGGCCTTGAGCTCGTCGCGATTCAACTTCAGCGACTGGTTGTGGATCAGCCGCGCCAACAGGTCGGCTGCATCGATGTAGCCCACCGGGTGGTCGATGTCGCCCTGCGTGACGACGAAGCGCGCCTTTGGCGCCTCGGCCAGCACGGTCTTCACGGTTTCCTCGTCGTCTCCGATGTCGATGGACACGATCGAGGCGCGCGGCGTCATGGCGCTGGTGATGGCGCGCTCGGTGAGCGAGAGCACGTTGCGGATCAGGTGCCGCTCGTCGCGGTCCACCGCACCGGCGCGGGCGCCCGCTTCTACGATGGCGAAGATGTCGTCCGCGGTGACCGCTTCCTCGCCGGTGGTGCGGATGTTGAAGAAAGTGAGGATGGCATCCACCAGCTTGCCGAAGAACCACAGGAACGGGGCAAAGGGTTTTTGCAGCCACTGCACCAGCGGCGCCAGGGCGCAGGCAAACTTTTCCGGCGCGTGGATGGCCACGCGCTTTGGCAGGAGGTCGCCCAGCAGCAGGAAGATGGCCGTGATGACGCCCACGGCAAGCACCAGCGAGAGCGTTTCGCGCAGCCAGCCCTCCGCCATGCCCGCCTGCGACAGCACGGACGCAAAGCGCGAGTTCAGCGCCGCCTCGCCAAACACGCCGGCCAGGATGCCGACCACGTTCAGGCCGATCTGCACGATGCCCAGAAAACTGTTCGGATTGTCCTTCAGGTGCAGCGCCACGGCCGCGCCCCGGTTGCCGGCATCGCGCAGTTGCGTGAGGCGGATGCGCTTCGCGCTCGCGATGGACAGCTCCGAGAGCGCGAGGAACGCATTGAGCGCCACCAGCAGCGCCAGGATGGCGGCCGTGTCGGTCAGGCTCATCGTGCGCCCGTCATGTCAGGTGTCCAGCGCACGGCGCACGCTGCCGTGCGCGGCCTCGAGCCGCGCGCGCGCTCCATCGGCGCCGATCTTGCGCAGGATCATCACGATGGCGGTCTTTACGTGGTGATCGCACTGCGCCAGCGCGGCGCGCGCCGTCCCGGCATCGCACCCGGTGGCGAGCATGGTCAGCCGCTCGGCGCGCCGGATGAGCTTGGCGTTGGTGGCCTTGAGGTCCACCATGAGATTGCCGTACACCTTGTTCAGGCGCACCATCAGGGCGCTCGAAAAGGCATTGAGCGCGATCTTTTGCGCCGTGCCCGCCTTCATGCGCGTGCTGCCGGAGATCACTTCCGCGCCGGTGTCGAGAACGATGCCGATGTCGGCCTCGTTGGCCACCGGCGTATCGCTGTTGTTGGACACGCCGATCGACAAGGCGCCCGCCTCGCGCGCCGCCGCAATGGCACCGCGCGCGAACGGCGTGGTGCCGGAGGCCGCCAGGACGATCACCACATCGCGGGCATCGGTGTTCACGCGGCGGATCTCCGCAGCGCCCTGCTCCGCACTGTCTTCGGCGCCTTCCACGGCGCGATGGATCGCCGCCTCGCCGCCGGCCAGCAGCGCGATGGCGCGTTCGCGCGGCCAGGAAAAGGTCGGGTACAGCTCCACGGAATCCAGCAATCCCAGCCGGCCCGACGTACCGGCGCCCACGTAGATCAGGCGGCCGCCGGACTCGATGCGCGGGAGGGCCGCGTCCACGGCGCGCGCCAGGTCTGGCGCCGCGCGCATCACCGCGTCCGCCGCGCGCGCCTGGTCCCCCACCAACGCGTCCACCAGGGCGCGGGTGTCGTAGCGGTCCAGGCCGCCGTGCTCGGCGCTGGGTGTTTCAGTGGTGGACATGCATCCGCCTTCGGGGAATCGTGGAAAGGGGCGCTCGCGCGGACTTGGCTCCTGCGCGTGCGGTCACCACGATATCACCGGTCCTCATCGGGGGCCGCGTGCCGCGCTAGCCCGCGCGCAGCGGCTTGAGCGCACCACTCCACGCAACGACCTGGTCGAGCATCGTGCCCACGGCCTTCTCATGGTGCGCCTGCGGCTTGAATACACTGTAGTTCTCGAAATCCGCCGCCAGCGACAGCACCACCTGCGCGCGCACGTCGGCCACCATGACTTCGCCCATCACCTGCCGGAGCTGCTCCACCGCGCGCACGCCGCCCGCGCTGCCCCATGACACAAAACCGCAGGCCTTGTTGTTCCATTCGCGGTACAGGTAATCGATGACGTTCTTGATCGCTGCCGAAGGGCCGTGGTTGTACTCCGGCGTGAGGAACACAAACCCGTCATAACCGGCGATGGTTTCAGACCACTTCAGCGTGTGCGGGTGCGTATACTTCTTCATCATCGGCGGCGCGGCTTCGTCGAGCAGCGGCAGGTTGTAGTCGGCAATATCGACGATGTCGAACTGCGCGTCGGTGCGCTGGCTGGCGATACCGTGCACCCAGCGCGCCACATCGAGCGATTTGCGGCCGGGGCGCGTGCTGCCGGTGATCAGGGCGATGCGAAGGGACATGGGGGCTCCTTAATGGTTCGGTGAACGGGGAAACGACACTATTTTGTACGGGTGACTTTTGACAGGTGTCGCGGGCGGTCGGGATCGTGGCCGCGCGCACGCGAAAGCGCTTCGACCATCAGGTAAAAACTCTGGATGGCGACGATCGGCTCAAGGTCTTCCGCAGGCGCTTCGGCGAGCGGCAGTTCCATGTGCGGCGTGCCGGGCGGCGCGGCGAGTAGGACGCGCGCGCCGCGCGCGCGCATGTCGTCGGCCATCCGGAGCAGCCCGTCCTGCGCGGGACCGCGCGGCGCAAAGACCAGCAAGGGGAACCCCTGGTCGATCAGGGCCATCGGGCCGTGCTTGACCTCGGCGCCGGAGAAGGCTTCCGCCTGGATGCCGCAGGTTTCCTTGAACTTGAGCGCCGCTTCCATCGCCACGGCCAACCCGGTGCCGCGTCCGATGACGAACATGCGCTCGGCATCGAGCAGGGCGTCGACGGCGGCGCTCCAGTCCACCGCCAAGGCCGAGTCCAACGCCGCCGGCAATCCCGCCACCGCCTGCTCGAGCGCTGCGTCCTGTTGCCAGGCCGCCACCACATGGGCGCCCGCCACCAGTTGCGCGATGAAGCTCTTGGTGGCCGCCACGCTGCGTTCCTCGCCGGCATGCAGCGGGAACACATGGCGGACCGCCTGCGCCAGCGGCGAGGCCGCGTCGTTGACGAATGCCGCCGTGAGCGCGCCGTTCGCGCTGAAGTACTCCATCGGTCCGATCAGGTCCGGGCTCTGGCCGGACTGCGAAAACGCCAGCGCCAGCAGGCCGCGGGCTTCAATCCTGGATTGATACAACGTCACCAACGACATCGGCAGCGACGTCACCAGCCGGCCCAGGCGCGCCATGATCAGGTAGGCCATGAAATGCGCGGCGTGGTCGGAGCTCCCGCGCGCGACGGTGAGGATCGAGGCGGGCGGTTGGCGGCGCAGCGCTTCGCCAAATGCGCGGTACGCGGCCTCGCCCTCGGTCAGCTGCCGCGCGATGGCGGCGGGCGCGCCCAGGGCTTCCGAGCGCATGCGCGAGACGGTACTCATCGGCCCGCCATCGGATCAGCGCGGAACATGAATGCCTTCGGCATACACGTCCGCGAGGTTGAGGTCGCGGTCAAGCACGGCCACATCGGCCCATGCGCCGGCCACCAGCCGGCCACGGTCTTGCAGGCCCAGGTAATCGGCGGCAAAGGTGGACACCCGCGCGCTTGCGTCGGCCACGCTGCGGCCCAACGCGTCCACCCAGTTCTTCAGCGCCTGTTCCATCGTGAGCGTGGAACCGGCCAGGGTGCCATCCGCCAGCCGCACGCCCCCCATGCATTTGGTGACGGTATGGCGGCCCAGGCGGTATTCGCCATCGGGCATGCCCGCCGCAGCGGTGGAATCGGTCACGCAAAACAACTTCGGGATGGCGCGCAACGCGGCATGGATGGCGCCGGGGTGCACATGCAAGAGGTCCGGAATCACTTCGGCATATTCGGCGTGCGCGAGGGCTGCGCCCACCAGGCCCGGCTTGCGGTGGTGCATCGCGCTCATGGCATTGAACAGGTGCGTGAACCCGGCCGCGCCCTGCGACAGCGCCCGGACACCGTCTTCATAGCTGGCCAGGCTGTGCCCGGCCTGCACGCGGATGCCCATGGCCTTGAGCGCGGGGATGAGGGACACATGGTCGTCCACCTCGGGCGCCAGTGTCAGCACGCGGATCGGCGCGACCGCGTGAAGGCGCCGCACTTCCGCCACCGACATGGGCTTGACGAAATCCGGCTGCGCTCCCAGCTTTCCGGGATTCAGGTAGGGCCCCTCCAGGTGTACGCCGAGCACCCGGGCGCCGTGGCCCCGCGGCGCGTTGCAGATGGGCGCCAGCGCGGCGAAGGCCGCATCGATGTCCGCGATCGGCGCGGTCATGGTGGTGGCGACCAGCGCCGTCGTCCCGTGGCGGGCATGCTCGCGTGCGACAACGCCGGCGGCATCGCCGCCTTCCATGATGTCGCGCCCGCCGCCGCCATGCACGTGTGTGTCGATGAATCCGGGCAGCAACAGCGGCAGGCCGCTGTCACGCGCGGCGGCCTCCTCGATCCGGGCGCCCGACAAGGTCGCGATGCGCCCGTCCGGCGCGATCTCGATCGCTCCCATCAACCAACCTTGCGGGGCCAGCACGCAGCCCTCGAGACGGGTCACTGATCGCGCCTCATCTCGGCGACGAAATCGTAGTAGTCGCTGTGGCAGTAGGAATGCGTCAACTCGACCGGCGGCCCGTCGTCCAGGTAGCCGATGCGGGTGATGAACAGCAGCGCCTGGCCCACCGGCACGCCCACCCGCTCCGCGAGCTTGGCGTTGGCATTCACCGCGCGGATATGCTGCATCGCGCGCACCGGCGCGCGCCCGGTTCGCGACAGGTATTCATACAGGCTGGCCTCGACTTCCGCCGGCTTCGGCAGGACCGCCTGCGGCAGCGTGCTGACTTCGTAGGACATCACCACGTCGTTGGCCAAGCGCAGGCGCTCGAGCTTCGCCACGCGCGCATTGGAAGGCAGGTTCAGGCTCAGCTGTTCCTCGGGCGTGGCTTGCGTGATCGCGCGCTTGAGCCAGACCGATCGCGGCGAATAGCCGCGGCGGGAAAGTTCCTCCGAGAATCCCGAGAGGCGCGACAGGGGCTGCTCGATATGCGGCGCGATGTAGTTGCCGGAGCCGCGCCGCCGTTCGATCAGGCCCTGTTCGACCAGCTGGTCGATGGCTTTGCGGGCCGTGACGCGCGAGACGTCCACCGATTCCGCCAACACGCGCTCGGAGGGCAGCGCCGCATTGACCGGGTACACCCCGTCGTGGATGGCATCGGCAAGGTGGCGCGCCAACTGCAGGTACAAAGGGGAACTGTCATCCGGATCCGGCCGGAATTCGGCGCGACGCTTGCTGCTGGTTCGCCTGAAAACGCCTGTCATGAATCGGTGGGGAATGCCATAATTGGTATTAGTACCACTTTAATACCAAAGATCGGTCGGGTCAATTCGCCCTGACGGCAAACGGAGGAGACATGCGCGCGTTGTTCCCAATCGTGGCAGCCCTGGCCTTGGCCTGCAGTGCGCCTGTCGCGCTCCACGCCAAGACGTTCAAATGGACGTCAGCGGGAGATACCACCACGCTCGACCCGCACGGGCAGGATGAAGGCTTCACCAACGCGATGAACAACCTCGTGTACGAACGCCTCATCCAGCCGGGCAGGGACATGTCGCCCACGCCGTGGCTCGCCACTTCATGGAAGGTCACCGGGCCGGGCCGCATCACCCTGCAACTGCGCAAAAACGTCAAGTTCCACGACGGCACGCCGTTCAGCGCCGATGACGTGGTGTTCAGTTTCGAGCGCGCCACGCGCTCGCGGCAATTCAAGAACTACGCCATTCCGGCCGGCAAGCCCAGGAAGATTGACGCGCACACGGTGGAGTTTTTCAACGAGGTGCCGAACCCGACGGCGCTGTCGTCCATCGGCCAGATACCGATCATGAGCAAGGCCTGGTCGGAGAAGAACGCGGCGGTCGAACCGCACGACATGACGAAGAAGGACACGCCGTTCGCCTCGCGCAATGCGATGGGGACGGGGCCCTACACGCTGGTGTCGTTCGAGGCCGGCGTGAAGACGGTGCACAAGAAGAATCCCGCGTGGTGGGGCATTGCCGAAAAGCGCTTTGAGGGCAACGTCGACACGATCGAATACCGGCCCATCGCGTCCGGGGCCACGCGCATGGCCGCGCTCAAGTCGGGTGAGGTGGATTTCGTGCTCGACCCGAGCCCGCAGGACATTCCCCGCCTGAAGGAAGACAAGGACCTGAAGGTCTGGGAGGGCGACGAGTACCGCGTGATTTCCATCGCGCTCGACCAGGCCCGGGACGAACTGCTGTTCTCCGACGTGAAGGGCAGGAATCCGTTCAAGGACCGCCGGGTGCGGCAGGCGCTCTACCAGGCCATCGATACCAATGCCCTCAAGGTGCAGGTGATGCGCGGCCTGGCCACGCCGACGGCCGTGTTGTCGCCAAACCCCAAGGGCGAAGGCCTGCCCGCCACACTGGAAAAGCGCCATCCCTACGATGTGGCCCAGGCGAAAAAACTCCTTACCGATGCCGGCTATCCGAGCGGTTTCGGGTTCACGCTGCACTGCCCCAACGACCGTTACATCAATGACGAGAAGATCTGCGTGGCGCTGGCCGGCATGTGGGCCAAGATCGGGCTCGACGTGAAGGTGGATGCGATGCCCAAAGCCCAGTACTTTGCGCGCACCCCGAAAAAGGAATTTTCCGCGTGCCTGCAGGGCTGGGGGGACATCAATCGCGACGCGATGTTCACCTTGAAGCCGCTTTACCACAGCTTCAACGAGAAGGGCTACGGCGAGACCAATTACGGCAACTTCAGGAATGCCGAACTGGACGACTTGATCGAGAAGGCCGAAATCGACATGAACCCGGAGACCCGCCAGTCCACCATCAACAAGGCCATGGCGCTGCTGCACAGCGAGGTGCTGGCGATCCCCCTGCACCGGCAGGTCATTCCGTGGATTTCACGCGCGAACGTGTCCCTGGTGCACCGGCCCGACAACAAGTTCGCGCCGCTGTGGATCACCGTCCGGTAGTCCGCCGGACGAAGGTTGACCCATGACCCTGACTTACATCTGGTGCGGATTCTTCATCGTCGGCTTCATCGCGGCGCTGGCGCAGTTCATCTTCGGCGGCGACACGGAGGTGTTCAAGCGCATCATCGACGGCACGTTCAAGATGGCCAAGTTCGGGGTGATGGACATCGCACTTCCGCTGGCCGGCATCATGACCTTGTGGCTCGGCCTGCTCACCATCGGGGAAAAGGCCGGGGCGATCAACTGGATCGCGAAGCTCATCGCGCCGTTCTTTTCGCGCATCTTTCCCGAAGTACCGAAAGACCATCCGGCCACCGGCCACATGGTGATGAACTTCTCTGCCAATTTCCTCGGGCTCGACAACGCCGCAACGCCGTTTGGCCTGAAATCCATGCAGAGCCTGCAGGAGATCAACCCGAAAAAGGACGAGGCCAGCAACGCGATGATCATGTTCACGGTGCTGCATGCCTCGGGCCTGACGCTGATCCCGCTGTCCATCATGGCGCAGCGCATGGTGATGGGTGCGCAAAACCCGGCGGATATCTTCATCCCGTGCATGATCGCGACCTACGTCGCGACCGTGGCGGGCCTGATCGCGGTGGCCATCAAGCAGCGCATCAACCTGTTTGACCGCGTCATCGTGGCCTGGCTTGGCAGCATCACCGGTGCGATCGCGCTGCTGGTCTGGGCGATGAGCACTCAGATGTCCAAGGAGCAGATCACGCTGGTTTCCACAGTGGTGAGCAATCTGCTGCTGCTGTTGATCATGGTCGGCTTCATCGGCGGTGCGTTGTGGAAACGCATCAACGTGTACGACGCCTTCATCGAGGGCGCGAAGGGCGGCATCGAGACCTCGCTCAAGATCATCCCCTACCTGGTCGGCATGCTGGTGGCGATTTCCGTGCTGCGCGAATCGGGCGTCCTGAACTACGTGCTGAAAGTGCTCACGTGGCTGTTCATGCAAACCGGCGTCAATACCGACTTTGTCTCCGCCCTGCCCACCGCACTGATGAAGCCGGTGTCCGGCTCTGGTGCGCGGGCGATGATGATCGAAGCCATGCAGACTTACGGCGTCGACTCCTTTGCGGGCCGCCTGGCGTGCGTGTTCCAGGGCTCGGCAGACACGACGTTCTACATCGCGGCGCTCTATTACGGCTACGTGGGCATCAACAAGATCCGCTACGCCATCGGCTACGGGTTGATCGCCGAATTTTGCGGCGTGGTCGCGGCCGTGTGGGTGGCCTACCTGTTCTTCGGCTGATCGGAGGTATTGCTGACGCGCGCCACGCGGGCATAGTCGCGCGGCGCGACACCCACGTGCCGGCGGAAAGCGCGGCTGAACGCGCTGTGGTCGGAAAATCCGCAGGCGAGCCCGATTTGCGCCACGCTCGCGCCGGACTCGATCATCGGCATTGCGCGCTCAATGCGCCGCGCCAGCAGCCACTGCCGCGGTGACAAGTCGAACAGGCGTTGCATGTGGCGCTCGAATTGCGCGATCGACAACCCGGCGCGCACGGCCAAGCCGGCGATCGTGAGCCGCTCGTCCAGGTGGCGTTCCGCATATGCCAGCGCCGAACGCAGCCGGCCCAGCGCAGCGATGCCCCCTTCCGGCAGGTCGCGGGAGATTCCTGCCAAGCCCGTCACGCGCCCCTCGTCTTGCAGCGGGATCTTTTGCGTCAGGCACCAGCCGTGGGCAAAGTTGGGAAACAGATGCCACTCAAGTTCGTCGCGGATCTCGCGGCCTGTCCGCACGACCGCCAGGTCCTGCGCCAGATAACGCGCGCCCAGCGGCGCGGGAAACAGCTCCGCTGCGGTCTTGCCGAGGATTTCATGCGGGGACTTCAAGCCCAGCCGCGCGAGCAGCGTCCTGTTGGCATGCCGGTAGCGCCCTTCTTCATCCTTGATGAAGAACACCACGTCCGGCAGCGCGTCAAACAGCCGGCTGAGGGTGGGGGCGTCGATCATCCGCGCATTGTGCCCAATTCGTCACGATGGTGCCGAATGCACCCAAGACACGCCGGTGCGATTCGGCCAGAATACGCCCATGCAACGCATCCAGATCGTCGATTCGCACACCGGGGGCGAGCCCACGCGCGTGGTGGTGTCCGGCTTTCCGGACCTGGGAGACGGGCCGCTGCCGGAGCGCGCGGCGCGCCTTGCCTCCTCCCATGACCATTGGCGGCGGGCGACCGTCGGCGAGCCGCGCTCCTCGGAGGTGGTGGTCGGCGCGCTGCTGGTGCCACCCGCCGATGCGGCCCATGCGACCGGCGTGATCTTTTTCAACAACGCCGGCCTGTTGGGCATGTGCGGACACGGCACGATCGGCGTCGTTGAAACGTTGCGATTCCTGGGCCGCATCGGGCCCGGTACGCACCGCATCGAAACCCCGGCCGGCACGGTGACGGCCGTGTTGCATGGGGACGGATCGGTCAGCGTCGAGAATGTGGCGTCCTTTCGCCATCATGCGGATGTGGCATTGGACGTGCCCGGGATCGGGCGCGTGACCGGAGATATCGCCTGGGGTGGCAACTGGTTCTTCCTGGTCAAGTCCCCCGCGCCGCGCATCTCGCCAGACGCCCTTCCCGCGCTCACCGCGCACGCGAGCGCCATTCGTGCCGCACTGGATGCCAGTGGCGTGCGCGGTGCCAACGATCAGGTGGCGGATCACATTGAATTGTTCGGCGAATCGCCGACACCGGGCTGCAACAGCCGCAACTTCGTGCTGTGCCCCGGCATGGAATACGACCGCTCGCCTTGCGGCACCGGGACCAGCGCGAAGCTGGCCTGCCTGGCATCCGACGGGTGTCTGCAGCCCGGCGACGTGTGGCGTCAGGAGAGCGTCATCGGCAGCACCTTCGACGCGCGTTTTCGGTGGGAATCCGATCCCGCGTCGGGCCGCATCATTCCCACCATCACCGGCCGGGCATTCATTTGCGGGCAGGGTGAATTGCTCATCGATGCGCAGGACCCGTTCGGATTTGGCCTGCATCACGCCTGAAACGGCAACCCCTTTCAAGAATCAAGACACGACGACCGCCCATGAACCCATTTTCCGGAATCCTTCCCGCCATCACCACGCCCTTCAACGCGGAGGGCGGGGTCGATCACGAATTCCTCGCCCGGCATGTGCAGCAGATGATGGACGCGGGGTGCCAGGGCATCGTGCCGCTGGGGTCGCTGGGTGAAACGGCGACGCTCACCTTCGAGGAAAAGTGCGCAGTGCTGCGCACGGTGGTGCAGGCCGTGGGGACACGCGGTGTCGTGGCGCCGGGAATCGCCGCATTGGCCACCGCCGATGCCGTGGGCATGGCGCGCGCGGCCCACGCTGCAGGGTGCCACGGCCTCATGGTGCTGCCGCCGTACGTGTACTCCACGGACTGGCGCGAGATGAAGGCGCATGTGGCGGCCGTGATGCGCGCGACGCCGCTGCCGTGCATGCTCTACAACAATCCGCTGGCGTACAAGACTGACTTTCTGCCGGCGCACATCGCAGAGCTTGCCGGCGAGCACGCCAACCTGGTGGCGGTCAAGGAGTCTTCCGCAGACATCCGCCGCATCGCCGCCATCCGCGCGTTGATCGGCGACCGGCTGAACATCCTGGTCGGCGTGGATGATCTGATCGTCGAGGGAATTGCCGCAGGCGCCGTGGGCTGGGTTGCGGGGCTGGTGGCGGCGTTCCCGAAGGAGAGTGTTGCGTTGTTCGCTCTGGCACGCGCCGGGAGGCATGCCGAGGCCGAGTCGCTGTACCACTGGTTTCTGCCGCTGCTCCGGCTCGACACGGTGCCCAAGTTCGTGCAACTCATCAAGCTTGCGCAGATGCGCGTGGGCATGGGCCATGAACGCGTGCGGGCCCCGCGCCTCGAACTGGCGGGCGCGGAACGCACGGATGCGCTCGCCATCATCGACCACGCCATTGCCACGCGTCCAGCCGTTTGAAACCCTAGCACTGGCGCACATCTCCGGCCATTTATGCCTTGAAAGCCCCGCCAATGCTAGGGTTTATGCCTTGTGATGGATTGACACACACCGCCGGGCCGGCCTGCCTCAAAATGCGCCCTACGCTTTGCTTGCAGGAACTCTTATGACATCCGCGCTTCCTTTGGCCGTTGGCCGCATTGCCGACCTTCGCGCTGCCATGACCCGTCATGGCCTCGATGCCCTGTTGATCCCCTCGTCTGATCCGCATTTGTCGGAGTACCTGCCGGAGCGTTGGCAGGGACGCCAATGGGCATCGGGCTTCACGGGATCGGTGGGCAACCTGGTCATCACGCGCGACTTCGCCGGCCTGTTTGCCGACAGCCGGTACTGGATCCAGGCGGAACGCGAACTGGCGGGCAGCGGCATCACCTTGATGAAGACCCCGGTGGCAACGAGCCCCCTGCACATTGAATGGCTGGCGGAAAACGTGCCCGCCAAGGGTCGCGTGGCCGTTGACGGCGCAGTACTGGGCTTGGGCGCGCGTCGTGCCCTGGACGGCGCCTTGCGCGCAAAAGCGATCGAGTTGGTGCTCCACCTGGATGTCCTCCAGGACGCCTGGCGCGACCGTCCGGCGTTGCCCACGGCGCCGGTGTTCGAGCACGCCATGCCGCACGCCGTGATTCCGCGTGCTGAAAAGTTCGCCTTGTTGCGCGATGCCATGCGTGCAAAGGGCGCGCAATGGCATGTGCTCTCCACGCTGGACGACATTGCCTGGCTGTTCAACCTGCGTGGCCGCGACGTGGCTTTCAATCCCGTCTTCCTGGCCTTTGCGCTGGTGGGAGAGTCGACGGCCAGGTTGTTTGTCTCGAATGGCAAGGTCGATCCGGCATTGGTGGCAGTCTTGGCAAAGGACGGCGTCGCCATTGCGGACTATGGCGACATCGGCAAGGCGCTCGCCGCGTTGCCCGCCGGTACCATGCTGCTCGTCGATCCGGACCGCAACACGGTGGGCACGTTGTCCAATGTTCCCGCAAGCGTGGTGACGATCGAATCGATCAACCCGACCACGCTGATGAAGTCGCGCAAGACCGACGCCGAAATCGCGTTCGTGCGCGAAACGATGGCCCATGATGGCGCTGCCTTGTGTGAATTCTTTGCCTGGCTGGATGCCGCCCTCGCGCACGGCGAGCCGCTGAATGAACTGGACATCGACCGCGAGATCACCGCGGCGCGCGCCAAACGCCCCGGCTATTTCGGCCAGAGCTTTTCCACCATTGCCGGCTTCAATGCCAACGGTGCCCTGCCCCACTACCGCGCCACGCCGTCCGCATTCTCAAAGATTGAGGGCGATGGATTGCTGCTGATCGACTCCGGTGGGCAATACGTTGGCGGCACGACGGACATTACGCGCATGGTGCCGATCGGCAAGGTCAGCGCCGCGCAGAAACGCGACTGCGCGCTGGTCCTGAAAGGCATGATCAACCTGGCCCGCGCACGCTTTCCACGCGGCACCCGCAGCAACATGCTCGATGCACTGGCGCGCGCGCCGATCTGGCACGACGCCATCAATTACGGGCACGGCACGGGCCACGGCGTGGGCTATTTCCTCAACGTGCACGAAGGTCCGCAAAGCATTTCCAACGTCGCCGTGCCGACGGCACATCACGCCATGGAACCCGGGATGATCACCTCGGATGAACCCGGCATTTACCGTCCCGGCCAATGGGGCGTGCGCATCGAAAACCTATTGCTTGCAAAACCTTCCGTGACCAACGAGTTTGGCGAATTCCTTGAGTTCGAATCGCTGACGCTGTGCCCGATCGATACAAGGTGTGTGGACCTTGCGCTGCTCGATGATGTGGAGAAGGCATGGCTCAACGCCTATCACGCTGAAGTGCGGGCACGGGTGGAACCTTTGGTGACGGCGGCAGCTCGCGAATGGCTGGTCGCGAGGACGGCGCCAGTCTGAGTTATTCCAACGCCGCCTTATCGAGCAAGGTGGGCGGGTTTGGCAAACTGCCTCACGACCATCGCAAAGCAAAAAAGCCCGCACTTGACGGGCCTTTTGCTTTCTGGAATTGGTGTCGCCAAGGGGATTCGGTCAGTTTCCGCGACCCCGGCATCCCGGTTCCTCGCGACGCTCAGAACATTTGATACCCTTCGAATCTCCCCCAAGCCACGCAGGTGGCTTGATTTGATGCCGCCCGTTCCAAAAACAAAAACCCGCACAAGGCGGGCTTTTGTTTTTCTTGGAATTGGCGTCCCCAAGGGGATTCGAACCCCTGTTACTGCCGTGAAAGGGCAATG
>CAZTYC010000023.1:8052-22182 GCA_964617435.1 uncultured Burkholderiales bacterium | reverse complement strand
CGTGTCGTATAAAATCGTCGTGTTGTAGCCCCTAAAAGTGATCACTTTCTCATAGGAGTAATTCTTACAATGAATACTTTCAAGAAAAAATCCCTGCACGCAGCAGTCGTCGCAGGTTTGGCCGCAGCCGGTTTCGCCGGTAGCGCCAACGCCGTCAACATCAACCCGGATGGTCTGGGCCAAGTGTTGATTTTCCCGTATTACACGGCCCGTTCGAACTACAACACCCTGATCTCCCTCGTCAACACGACGAACACGACCAAGGCTGTGAAGGTTCGCTTCCTGGAAGGCAAGAACAGCCGCGAAGTCCTTGACTTCAACTTGTTCATGTCCCCGTTTGACGTCTGGACCGGCGCCATCGTGGCCACCACCAACGGTGCCCGCGTCGTGTCGAACGACAACTCCTGCGTGACCCCGAGCGACCTGTTCGCCGAGACCCGCACGGACAACGGCCTGGCCCTGAACGAATTCAAGAACTACCAGTACACCGGCGCCAACGCCGATGCAGCTGCGTTCCCGACGCTGGACCGTACCCGCGAAGGCTATTTCGAAGTTCTCGAAATGGGTATCGTTGCTTCCGCCCAGATCACTGGCTACATCAAGCACAGCGCGACGACTGGCGTTCCCGCCAACTGCCCGGCGCTTGACGCTCTGGATCCGGCTTCCGGCAACATGACTGTGTTCCCGAACGTTGGTGTATTCCTGAACCCGCCCACCGGCGGCTTGGCAGGTCGCGCTTCCGTGATCAACTCGGCTAACGGCGCAAACTACACGTTTGAACCGACCGCAGTTGATTCCTGGACCAACGCAGTGACGTACTCACAAGCTGGTTTCGTGACCCCGTCCTTGGCTAACGTGTTCCCGTTGACCTCCAACGTGTTCTACGGTGGCGGTGTTGTGAACGCAACGTGGGCCGCTGGCCGCGACGCCATGTCGGCGATCATGATGCGCGACACCCTGATGAACGAGTTCATCCTCGACGCAGGTACCGCATCGCAAACCGACTGGGTTGTGACGTTCCCCACCAAGCGTGACTACATCACCACCACGACGTTTGCCCAGCCGTTCTCGTCCGCCTTCGGCAACACCGGCGCGTGCGATCCGTACGGTGTGGCGATCTACAATCGTGAAGAAGGCACGCCTGGCGTGGCTCCGAACGTGATCCTGCCGTCTCCGCGTCCTCCGGTCACCACCGCTCCGGGCTCCAACCTGTGCTGGGAAGCCAACGTGGTTCCGTTCCAGGCCAGCAGCTTGCTCGGTTCGACCAACACCAACGCACTGGTGACGACGTTCCACACCACCGCGACGACGACCCCGGGCAGCTTGACCACCCCGGCGATCCGTAGCACGCAAGGCCCGAACGGCTGGATGGTGATGTCGTTCAACGCCAACACCGCTCCGGCAATCCAGCGCACGGTTGCTCCCGCTGCCTTCACGGCAACTGGCGTTTCCGGCGTTCCGGCTCCGGCAACGGGCGTTCACGTTGGCCTGCCGGTCATCGGCGCCATGTTCCAGAACTACAACCGTACGGGCGTTGTCTCGACCTACGGTGGTGTGTCCGGACACAAGTACACCCGCAACATCCTGTAATTGGGGATGACGTTGAGTTGTACGTCTCAAGCATGACAAAAAAGGGGTGGGAAACCACCCCTTTTTTTTTGAATTTTGGATCCAGTGATGTACCGAATTTTGGACTTGAGTGCGTTAGTTCACTGTAGAGCCGTAGACGTCACGCGAAAATGTTCGATTTGCATCCGTCGCCCCATGCAAGCCTCAAAAGGAATCACCCGATGATCAAGATCACGCGCGCCCTCGCCCGGGCTGCCGTTGCCGCAGTCGCCCTGCTTTCCGTTGGCCCCGTCCTGTCGCAAGCGCAGACGGTGAATGTCAATGGATCCGCCTGCGCCGGAGCCACGGTGTCGTTCGGCCAAAACGTCATAAACATCAACACGGCAGGATGCGGAACGACAACAACCCCAACCGCGCCAACCATTACTAGTGGAACTCCGACAGCAACAGCCAGCGTTGGGGCACCCTACAGTTTCACTTTTACAGCTACTGGCACTGCACCTATTTCTTGGAGTTTGGGAGCTGGGAGCAACCTCCCGGCTGGGATTTCGCTAAGTACAAGTGGCGTACTAGCGGGAACGCCGGCAAGCACAGGAACGCCTCCCTATACTTTTAGTGTTGTCGCAAGCAATGGGACATCACCAAATGCCAATGCAGGTCCGTTTACGATTACGCTAAATAACAATCCCGCAATTACCAGTGCCGCACCTCCGGCTGCCGTTGTTAACACTTTGTACTCGCACACCTTTACTGCGTCGCAGACGATTCCAGCTGGCGGTTGGACAGCAACCGGATTGCCGGTTTGGGCATCCTTAAATGCAAACACCGGGCAATTGAGTGGGACACCGACGGCAACTGGTAATCATTCGTTTACGGTCACCGCGACCAATGCCAATGGAACTGGTACTCAAAACGTAATGCTTGCGGTCAATAACGCCGCGCCACCAAATCCGACCATCACGACCGTTGCGCCATCCAACGGACTGGCTGGGTCCAGCACCACGATTACCGGCACCAACTTTGTGGTTGGATCCACCACGGTGACCGTGGGCGGCGTGGCGGCAACCGTCACGAATGGCACGACGACCAGCCTGCCCATCACCATTCCGGCCTCTCTCATGGCAGGCTCGCAAAGCGTCGTGGTCACCGTCGCAGGCGCCGCGTCGCCTGCAACCAGCACGTTTACTGTCACCGCCCCGGTCGCCAGCGCCGACACCTCGCTCGACGACGGCCTGATTCCGTCGCCCTCGAAGCGCCCGTTTGTGGTTCCGCCATTCCGCAATGGCAAACTCAACGGCGCGGGCTCGGACATGAATGCGTATGCCGTTGAAGCCACCTCCTGCGCAAACAGCAACGCGCAATTGACGGCCTCCACCGCCGGCGTGACTCGGCGTTGGCAGCACAACATTGACCTGACCGCTTACCAGCAAAACACGCCAGTGGAATACGTGTCGATGGGTGCGGGCGAGGCGTTCACGTACATGTTCACGCCCTCCAGTGGTTATCGATTCATCCAATTCAACGAAGCCACCCTGGCCCGATTCGTCCCGACGTTCATGAGCATTTCGACGACACCTTGCGACTTCGACGTCACCAAGCTGGCCAGCGGGCCGGGCCGGGACTATTGCTACGTCTCCACGGCGACTGCAAACTCGGTCTATTACCAGGTCACCACCGGAACGGTGTCCGTGCCGTTCTGCAAACTCACACCGGGGACGAAGTACTACCTGAATATCCGGTTCCTGGATGCGCGTCCGACGGGCGGCAACTTGTCCGTGGATTCGTGCGCCGCGAGCGGTTGGCCGACTTGCGGAGGCGTGTTGCAGATCCAGTAAGGGCAGGCAGTCTCCCAGCAGGCGGGCAACGTGTTGCCCGCCTGTTTTGTTTCAAACGATTGAACTTGAAAAATCATGAAGAATTCATTCTTTGCATTGGTGCTCGCACTGGTCTCGGCCGGTGCCTTTGCGGTCGAACCCTTGACTCCGGATACAGTCCTGGCGTCTACCGCCCGAATGAAGGTCACGTACGCTGACTTTCTGGCAGAAATCTCGCGCATTCCCGAACGGGACCAATTCGAGTTCCTGTTGAACCGCCAGCGTTTGGGCACCGTCGTGGAAAACATCCTGATCAACAAGACCCTGGCCCTCGAAGCGCGCGAAAACGGCTTGGACAAGGATCCAAAGGTCAAATCGGAGATGGACAACCAGGTTGACAAGGTCCTCGCCAAGTATCGCGGCCAGCAAATTCAGAAGGAGGTCAAGGTTCCCGATCTCAATGCCAAGGCGAAAGAGCTCTATGTGACCAGCGAAGCCCGCTACCTCAAACCTGCGCAATACGACACCTGGCACATCCTGGTGGACCTCAAGGGCAGGACCAAGGAGCAGGCCAAGGCACGCGCCGAAGAGATCCGTGCCAAGGTCATTGCCGGCGGCGCGCGCGATGAACTGGCGCGCACCTATTCAGATGACATTTCGGTGTACCAGAACAAGGGCCGGCTGGGCTTCCTCGCCGGACATTCCTTCGATCCGCGCTATGTCGAAGCCATCAAGAAAATGAAAGTGGGAGAAGTCGGGCCGATCGTTGAAACGCAGTTCGGCTTCCACGTCGTCGAGTTGTTGGGCGTCATCCCCGAGGACAAGATCCCGTACGATCTGGCGAAGGAAGAGCTGATCTACGAGGCCAAGAACAAGTATCTGGACTCGATCTGGGCCGCCCACATCGACAACATCCGCGCAGACAAGTCGCTCAAGGTGAATGTCGACGCGCTGGAACTGGTCCGCCCGAAAGTCCCGGAAATCCCCAAGGTTCCCCCGGCGCCTGCACCGGCACCCGCGGCGAAGTAACCGCGCTACCCACCCTTCAGGGTTGAGTTAGCATGAGTGCGCTGGATTTGGGGCGCGCCCGCGAGCTTTTCTCGGCGCACCAGTTCGCGCAGGCGGCTGAAGCGCTCGCCCCTTCCGCAGCGTCGCAAGCGCTGGATGGGGAGGGGTGGCAGCTGTATGCCACAGCCTTGATGCAAGACCGGAAGACGGCACTGGCACGTGCCGCGCTCGAACAGGCCATTGCACTCGGGTTCGACAACGGCGCCATCCGGCTGCTCTTGTCCAATGCGCTGCTCGATCTCGGCGACCCTCACGCCGCGTTGGGCGCGCTCGATGCCGCGCTGCAGCGGGATCCCGCGTTTGCCGAGGCGCACAACAATCGCGGCATCATCCTGGCCGAACTCGGGCGCACGCCGGACGCCCGCCAGGCTTTCGAACGCGCGGTGGCAAGCAAGCCGGACTATTTCCGCGCCTGGACCAACCTGTCCGGTACCGCGCTGCAAATGGGCGACGCGACGCCTGCCTTGCAGGCCGCCGAAAAAGCCGTCACCCATGACCCGCGCTACGGATTGGGACATTTGGCCCTGGGCCGTGCCGCCATGGCGTTGGAGCGTTTTGCCGAAGCAGAAGCCAGCCTTCGGACAGCAGCGACCCTGTTGCCCCACTCCCCGGAGCCCTACGTCGCGCTGGCGGGCCTGTTCGAATTGCGCCAACGCGCACCGGAGGCCATGGACGTCCTGCAGCGCGCCCTGGCCATCGCCCCCCGGCGCGCGGACTTGTGGTTCATGCTCGGCAACAGCTGCGCCGCGGTCGATGACCTCAGCGGCGCCCTGCAGGCCTACGCCCGCGCCCAGGCCGGCTGGCCGGATTCGCTGGAGGTCGAATCGCGCGCCGCGCTGCTCCTGCCCAACATCCTTGTGAACCGCGCACACATCGACGCCTGCCGCGCACGCTTCGGCCAGGGACTCGACTACCTGGCGGCCCAGCTACCGCGGTTGCTTCCGTCGGTGACGCCCGCGAACGTGTCGCGCGTCCTGCAAACTAATTTCCTGCTGGGATACCACGGGTGCAATGACCTTGAATTCCAGAAGCGATTTGGTGCGATCGCGGAGGCCGCAGCCCGGCATGCCCTGGGGGCACGTCTCCCCACGCCAGCGCGCATCCTCGACCGGCCGCGCCTGCGCATCGGCTTCTGCAGCCGGCGGTTTTACGAATCGACGGCGGGGCACTATTTCGCCAGTTGGATCACCGACCTCGACCGCTCGCGTTTCGAAGTGCACGTGTACCATGCGCGCACCGGTGGCGACCACCTGACCGACCGCATCCGCGCGCGCGCAGACCAGTTCTTCGCCTCGCCCGGCAACGTGCCCGCGCTTGCCGAACGCATTGCGGGCGACCAATTGGACGTGCTGATCTATCCCGAGCTCGGGATGGATGCCGCGGTGTTCATGCTGGCGTCCCTGCGCCTGGCGCCGCACCAGGCCTGTGGCTGGGGCCACCCCGTGACCAGCGGATTGCCCACCATCGACACGTTTCTCAGTTGCGCTGAAATGGAACCCGCCGACGCGGCCACCCATTACAGCGAGCGGCTGGCGCTGCTTCCGGGCATCGGAACCCGTTACGAAAACCCGGCGCGCGCAGGCATCGCGCCGGCCACGCGCGCGGAATTCAGCCTCCCCGAGCGCGCGCCGCTCTTGTTGTTCCCGCAGTCGCTGTTCAAGATCCATCCGGACAATGACGACCTGATCGTCCGCATCCTTTCGCGCGTTCCGGACTGCGTGCTCGTCATGTTTGCCGGGCCGAACCCGGCGATCACCGGAAAGTTCGTCACACGCCTGCGCCAGGCGTTTTCACGCGCCGGGCTTCCCGAGGCCGGGCGCATCCGGATCTTGCCGACGGTGTCGCGCACCGACTATTTGCGCATCAACGCGGTTTGCGACGCCATGCTCGATTCCCTGCACTGGTCCGGTGGAAATACCTCGCTCGACGCGTTGGCCATGGGGCTGCCGGTGGCCACCTTGCCGGGTGCGTACATGCGCGGCCGCCAATCCGCCGCCATGTTGCGGAGATTGGGCGTGGACGAGTTGATCGCGGCGGACGCTCCCGCACTGGTGGAATCGACCGTCCGGCTGATGACGGACTCCGCCTGGCGCCAATCCCTGTCGCAGCGCATAGTGGAAAACCACCAGCACCTATTCGATGACCCGGAACCCGTGGCCGAGTTCGGCCGGTTCCTGGAGCGCGCGGCGCGCGGCGACTGAACGCGCTCCCAGCGGCATTCCGTGGGCATTGCGCGCGGTCCGATGCAACCCCGCAGGCTAGAATTCACCTCATGCTCCAGATTCGCACACACCTGCCGCTGTTGCGCGAGCTCGTCGTGCGCGAGATCGGATCCCGCTTTGCCGGCAGCATCTTCGGGTTTCTCTGGGCGTTGATCGGCCCGCTGCTGTTGCTCGGCATCTACACGATCGTATTCGGACAGATCCTCAAGCAGCGCATTGCGGAACTGCCGACCGAGAATTACGTCTTCTTCGTCGCGCTCGCGCTGTGGCCCTGGATGATGTTCTCCGATGGCGTGCTGCGCGGACTTTCATCGATCCAGTCCAACGCCAATCTGGTCAAGAAGGTCGCGTTTCCGCACGTGCTGCTGGTCATCGCCTCGGTCATGGCGTCCTTCGCATTGCACCTGGCGGGATTTGCGGCGGTCCTCGTCCTGCTGGCGGTCACCGGGTCGCCGATCAAGCTGGCAGGCTTGCCCTATGCCGGCGGTGCGCTGGTCCTGCTGTTTGCATTGACGCTTGGCGTGGCGATGTTTTTCGCCGCCCTGCAGGCGCTCATGCGGGACGTGGAGATGGCGGTGTCGCCGGCCATCTCGATGCTGCATTTCCTGACGCCGATCATCTATCCCCTGTCGATGATTCCCGAATCGTTCAGGGACTGGCTGACCTGGAATCCGTTGGCCGGAATCGTCACGGCCATCCGCCACGCCCTGCTTGCGGGTGCCGCACCATCGCTTGACCAGACTTTCCTCGCCGCCCTGATCGTGATCGCCATCGCGCTGGCGGCGGGCGCGTGGTTGTTCAACCGCTTGTCTCCCTACTTCGAGGATTTCCTGTGACGCGTCCGGGATCTGGCCCTGCATGAATACGCCGGTTGCAGTTTCAGCCGAAGCGACGCCGCTGGTCGCGCTGTCCGGTGTCGGCAAGGACTACCCGGTGTTCAACACGGGCAGCAGCCGGCTGAAGACGGTGTTCCAGCTGCTCGCGGGCCGCGCCATCGAATCCACGCATCGCGCGCTCGACGGCATCGACCTGACCATCGGGCGGGGCGAGTCCTGGGGCATCATCGGCGTGAACGGGGCCGGCAAGTCGACGTTTCTAAAGATCGTGTCGGGCGTGGTCAAGCCGACGCGGGGATCACGCATCGTCAACGGCCGGCTGTCCGCGCTGCTCGAACTGGGCACCGGCTTTCATCCCGAATACTCGGGACGCGAGAATATTTTCCTGGCCTCGGCGCTGATGGGCTGGCGCAAGGACGAAACGCTGGCCAACGTCGACAGGATCCTTGAGTTCGCCGACATCGGCGCGCACATCGACCAGCCGGTGAAGACGTATTCGACCGGCATGGTGGTCCGGCTCGGGTTCGCCGTCGCCACGGCACTGCGGCCCGACATCCTCGTGACCGATGAAGTGCTCGCGGTGGGTGACGAGAGCTTCCAGAAGAAATGCCTGCGCTGGATGGAGGACTACCGCGCGAAAGGGGGCGCCTTGCTGTTGTGCTCCCACAGCATGTACCACGTGCAGAGCCTGTGCGAGAACGCCATCTGGATCCACCAGGGCCGCGCGCACATGAAAGGCGAGGCGCACGCCGTGACGCAGGCGTACCTGGCGTTCCATGAGCGGATGAACCAGCGCCGCGAGTCGCATCACGCGTCGATGATCGATGCAAGCGTTTATCCGACCATGGTGTCGCTGTGGGCGACCGGCGCGGATGGCGTCGAACGCGAGGAATTCGCCTTCGGCGAGGAACTGGTCCTCAACGGGGTCTACCTGTCCCCCGAGGACAAACCCACCCAGTTGATGATCGGCATCGCACGCATCGACCTCACGCCCGTGTTCGGCACGTTTTCACAGGACGCCGGCTTTACCTCCAACCGCATCGATGACCGCCGATTCGCCTTTCGCGTGCGCTTCCCGGCGTGCCCCCTGTTGCCGGGCCGCTATGTGCTGCGCGGGCACACGATGGACGAATACGGCCTCAGGATGTTCGACACGCAGATCATCGAGGTTTCCATCAAGGGCCAGACGCGCGACCACGGGCTGGTGCGCCTGACCCATCAATGGGAACCGGGCAGCGCCCCGCCGGAAACCCGACCGGTCAGCGGCTGACTTCCGCCAGCCGCTGGCGCAGGCCCTCATGCGAGGCATCGATCGCCAGGCCGCGTGAGAACCACGCGGCCGCGGCGGTCCGGTCCCCGCGGGTTTGTTCGATGATGCCGCGATTGAGGAAGAGTCCCGCGTTCGGCGGGGCGTTGCGAATCGCCGCGTCGAGCAGTTGCGCGGCGCTGCCCACATCCCCGCGCCGGAGCACCAACATGCCGAGCAGGTTCGCCATGTCGGCGTTCTCCGGGTCCATGCGCAACACCCATTGGCTCAGGCGAATCGCTTGTGCCTCGTCGCCGCCGGCACGCGCGGCATGCGCGGCGAGGCGCATGTTGCGCAGATTTTCCGCCGCCTGCGCACGCTGTGCCGCCCACTTTTGCTGCACGCGCTGCTGGGCGCGCGCATATTTTTCCCCATCGGCGTTGCTGCCAAAGCCGCACCCGGATTGGCCCTCGTCACCGTGCCAGACGCTGGTGACCTGTTCGACAAAGGTGAAATGCGTGCGCTGCGCGCACTGGATCCAGAAGTCCCAGTCCTCGAGCACGTCGAGGGATTCATCGAACCGGCATCCCTCGTCCAGCAGGCTGCGATGGAACAGGCCGTTCATGGTGTGCAGAAGCGTGTTGTTCCAGATTTCCACGAGACTGAACGAGCGCCCGTATCGATCCGTCTCGCGCCCCGCGGAATCTACACCCTGCGCCAGGCTGTACGCGAGGCGGCCGTCGCGCCCCAGCCGTTGATGGCCGCGCTGGGCGGCATCCCACAGCGTGGCCAGATGATGCGGCAGGTATTCGTCGTCGTCATCGAGAAAACAGATCCATTCGCCGGACGCGGCGTCCAGGCCGCGGTTGGCCGCGCGCGGCCGGTCGAGTGGGCCGTCCCCGTCCTCGGGAAACACCAGCCTTGCAGGGATCGGCGCAGGGATGCCCGGCAGCGCGGCATGCCGCCTGCCGCACGCTGCGACGACGACGATCTCGGCCGGCTTGAGGCTTTGCGCGCCGACCGATGCCAGTGCGCGCGCCAGCAGGGGCCGATCCATGCTGCGGATGACGATGCTGATCGGTGCGATGCCTTCCAAGGCCTACCACCGCCAGCCATGCTTGTTGAAGAACCGCACGGCGGAGCGCGCAAACATTCCCACGTGCCGCAGGCCCTTGCCCGATGCCTGCCCGCCGGCGTGCACGATGCGGCAGTCCGGCAATCGCGCGATGGCGCCGACGACGCTCAAACGCAGGCTCAGGTCGAAGTCCTCGAAATACAGGAAGAAGCGCTCGTCAAATCCGTGCACCTGCTCGAAGGCGATGCGCCGGATCAGCATGAAGCAGCCGCTGACCACGTGCGCATCCATCACGGGCGAATCGAACGGGCGGTCGGCGCGATCGTACTCATCCAGGCGCCGCTGCAACGCCCGCTTGAGCCAGACCGGCGCGAAGCCGCGCACCGCCAGCACGAACATGCGCGGATAGTTCTTCACCAGGTACAGCGGCGCGCCCTCGGGCGAGGTGGCCACCGGCGTCACCATCACGCAGGCCGGCTCATGGGCGAGGAAGCCGAGCGCGACGGTCAGCGCATCGACGCGGAGGTCCACGTCCGGATTGAGCACCAGGAGCAGGTCCGAATCCGGCTCGGCCGCGAAGGCGAGGTTGTTGGCCCGGCCGTAGCCCACGTTTCCCTGGCCGCGCAGGGTGCGGATGCGAACGTCCGGGCACAAGGTCGCAGGTTCCGGGCAGGCCGCGAGGTCCACCGGCGCGCCGTCCCCGGGCGTGCCGTTGTCCACCAGCACGATCGAGCTGCCGGCCGCGTCCAGCAGGCCGGCGGCGGCGGCATGCTGGAGCGCAGCGCAGAGCGAGGCCACCGTGCGGGCGAACCAGCCGCGATCCGGATGGAACACCACGAGACCGACGGTGAGCGTGAATGGCGCGCGGGACGAATGGCGTGGAGCGGCGGGCATGCGCCGAGCATAGCATGCAGCCCACGCGTGCTGGGTGCCGGGGCGCGTTCGGTAAAATGACGGAATGCAATCACAACGTGCCGCCTGGCCGGTTCTCCTGTATGTGTTGGCGGCCCTGCTGATTGCCGCGTTGCCCTTCCGCATCAGCGTGGATCGGCGCGGTGCGCTGCTTGCGGCCCTGGTCATCGGCCTGGGTTGGGTGGCATGGCGCGGGCACCATTGGCGGGAGTGCCTCCCGCAATCCCGGCCGCTTGCGCTGGCCGCCGCGGCGTGGCTGTCCCTCACGGGTGCGTGGGCCCTGTGCGGGCCGGATGCGTTCGAGGCATTGCGCAGCGTGCGCAGCGACGTGCTCGCCCCGGTCCTGGCGTTCATCGCATTCCATGCCCTGACGCGCACGCGCGAAGACCTGTTCCGCTTCGCGTTGCTGGGATCGATCGTGCATGCCGTGCTGGCCGTGCTGATGGTGCTCGATCCGTACCGGCCGGATCCTGCGCACCGGCCGGCGTACATCGATGTCGGCGTGGCGTCCGCGTGGATCGTGCTGGCCGCGTCGTGGTGGCCGGTGCTCTGGTGGGGACCGGAGCGCCATCGTGCCTGGTCGCGTCCCTGGGCCGGGGCCTTTCTGGTCGCGTTGGTGGCCGCCGCCCTGGCCAGCTACAACCGCGTGGTGTGGATCTGCCTGGCCTGCATGGCGGCGGCGGGCGCGTGGATGGCGATGCGCGCGAACACCTTCCTGCCGCGCGATCGCAACGCGGCATTGCGCGGGCTCACCGCGTTCGCAGCCGTGATAATGCTGCTCGCCATGGCGTGGTTTGCGCTCGAATGGCGCGCACCGTCCTATCTGGCCACCGCGCAGCAGTCGCCGGGCTACGTGCTGCAGGACCCGCGCCTGGACCTGTGGCAAACCGGCTTGGGCATGGTGGCGGAACGGCCGTTCGCGGGCCACGGCTTCGGCACCGACAGCTGGCATCGCGAATTCGCCGCGCGCATCGCGGGCCACGCGCCTTCGCTCAGCTTCAACCACGCGCACAACACGATGCTCAACTACGGCATCCAGATGGGGGTGCCGGGGGGTGCGCTGGTGCTGGCCCTGTTCGCGGTGATGTGGCGCGAATTCAACGCCCGCAGGACGCGCTCCGCAACGGCGCTGCTGGCCTGTTCGTGCGGAGCCGCGCTGGTTGCCGGATTCTTCGTGCGCAACCTGACGGACGATTTTTTCCTGCGCCAGCCCGTGCTGCTGTTCGGCGCGCTGGCCGGCATGTATCTCGGCGCGACGCGCGAGACGGCGGCGGACCGCTAGGCGGGCGCGAGGGCCGCGCGGAACACGGCTTCCATGCGGTCGATCATCACGTCGATTCCGAAGTGCGCGCGCGCGAACGCGAGGCCGGCCGCGCCGTACGCCTCACGCAACTGCGCATCCGCCATCAAGGTGCCCAGCGCTTCGGCCAGCCGTACGGGATCCTTCGCGGGCGTGATGATCCCGGTCAGGCCGTCCTGCACGGCTTCGCGGATGGCGCCAACCGGCGTCGAGACCACCGGCAATCCGCAGGCCATCGCCTGCATGATGCCCTGCGGCACGCCCTCGCTGCCGTACGACGGCAACACGAAGACGTCCAGCGCAGAGAGCCACTCCGGCACATTGTCCTGGTTGCCGACCATGCGGATGGTGTCGGTGAGCCCCTCATCCACGATGCGCTGTTCGAGCTCCGGCCGCGCCGGGCCGCCGCCGATGACCAGCAACTGCCAGTCCGGAAAGCGCGGCTTGAGGAGCTTCACCGCGTCGTACAACTGGTGGTGGCCTTTCCAGTCGCGCAGCGTGGCGAGGATACCGAGCGTCGGGCGCGCCGCGACGCCAAGCTTGGCGCGCATCGCCGCACGATCGAGCGGCGTGTAGCGGGCCAGGTCGATGCCGGTGCGCACCGAGGTCATGTGGTCGAGCGCGAAACCGTTGTCACGGTGCAGTTGCTCGCGCAACGCTTCGCCCGTCGTGACGATATGGCGCGTGGCGGAACGGTACAGCCAGCGCGTCGGCGCGTTGTCGTGAACCGGCGTGGACACATGCCGCGTGCGCACTGTCGGGGGCAGGGGGCGGCCCGTCGATGCGGCCAGCGCCACCAGCCAGGCGTCGGTCGAGCTGTGGGTGTTGATGATGTCGAAATCGGCCGCGTGCCGCTCGAGCCAACGCCGCAGCGCGAGCAGGTTGGGGATGCGCTTTTTCGCGATGTCCACGTCCGCCACGGGAATGCCCTGCTGGCGGGCCGCCTCGAAGATGGGTGCGGCGCGTGGGGTAATCAGCGTCACGCGGTGGCCGCGGTCGAGAAAACCGCGCGCCTCGGTCAGGATGCGGATTTCCTGGCCGCCCCAGCCGAGCGAGGATTCGGTGTGCAGGATCGACAGGGGCCGTGGGTTGCCGGGCATGGAACATGCGGGTGGACGGGAGGCGCGTCATTCTACTGTGCGTCATGGCGATGCCCTAAACTCGCGCCATGCAAGCGCGCCGAATTCTCATCCTGTGCGACGGGCTGCTCAAGGGCGGATTGGCGCGCGTCGTACTCGATTGGGCGGAGGGGCTCGCGGCGCGCGGCCACAGCGTGGGGCTGGCATTGATGAGCCCGCGCATCGAATATCCGCTGCCGCCACTGGCCTGGCATCAGACCCTGGACATCGCCACGCCGCCGGGCGGCCTGGCGCGCTGGCGGCACCGCGCGGCGCAGGCGGCCTTTCTGCGCGAATCGATTTCCGCGTTCGAGTCGGAAGTGGGGCAGGCGCACCTGGTGATCGCCGCGGGCGAGAGCGCGCTGCGCTGCGCCGCCGACATCAAACACGCAAACCTGTGGCTCAGTTCCCACTCCTCGCAGCTGCAGGCCCCGAAGGGCGAAGGGCGGGTCGCCAGCCTGCGGTTCCACATCAAGATCATGCGGCGCGGCGCGCGCGTGCGCCGCTTGCTCGATGGCAAAAACGTGCACGTGGTGTCCGCGGGCCTGGCGCGCGAATTGACCGGCACGCTGGGCGTGCGTCCCGCGCGCCTGGAGGTCATCCACAATCCGTTCGATGTGGACGGCGTGCGCGCGCGCGCCGCGCTGGCCACGCCGGAATCGGCGGCGCAAACGCGCGAATTCATCGTGGGTGTTGGCGAATTCAATGTGCGCAAGGCGTTCGACCGCCTGATCGCGGCGTTCGCGCAATGCCGGTTTGCCGGCGACCTGGTGCTGATCGGCCAGGGCCCGGAAGCCGGCAACCTTGCGCGACAGGCGGCGGCGCTGGGCGTGGCGGCGCGCGTGAAGTTCGTGCCGTTCCACGACAACCACTATGCGCTGGTGCGGCGCGCGCGCTTGCTGGTCATGACCTCGCGCAGCGAGGGGCTGGGCAACGTGCTGGTCGAATCCCTGATTCTCGGCGTGCCCGC
>CAZTYC010000023.1:0-7952 GCA_964617435.1 uncultured Burkholderiales bacterium | reverse complement strand
GCAGGCATCAAAGGCAAAACCCTAGCACTGGCGGGCATTTTCAGGCATTTTCGGCCTGGAAGCCGCGCCAGTTCTATGGTTTTGTCTTCGGAAACTCAGGACTCGGCGGCAAACTGGCGGCGGTGCAGCGCGGCGTACAGCCCGTCTTTCTGGATCAACTGCGCGTGCGTTCCCAGCTCCGCGATGCGGCCCTGGTCCATCACCACGATGCGGTCGGCGCGCTCGATGGTGGACAGCCGGTGCGCCACCACCAGCGTGGTGCGCTGCTTCATCAATTCGTCGAGCGCGGCCTGCACCATCGCCTCGGACTCGCTGTCGAGCGCCGAGGTGGCTTCGTCGAGCAGCAGGATCGGCGCGTCCTTGTAGATCGCGCGCGCGATCGCCAGCCGCTGGCGCTGGCCGCCGGACAGCCGCGAGCCGTTCTCGCCGATGTGCGTATCAAACTTCTGCGGCAGCGCGTCGATGAAATCCAGGCAGTGCGCGGCGCGCGCGGCCTGCTTCACGCGCTCCGGGTCCATGGCGTTCCGCGATCCGTAAGCGATGTTGGCCGCGACGCTGTCGCCGAACAGCACGACATCCTGGCTCACCATCGCGAGTTGCGCGCGCAGGTCGGCCAGCCGGATGTCGTCGAGCCGGTGCCCGTCGAGCAGGATGCGGCCCGAGGTGGGCGTGAAGAAGCGCGGCAGCAGGTTGACCAAACTGGTCTTGCCGCTGCCCGAGCTGCCGACCAGCGCGATCGTTTCGCCCGGCGCGATGGCAAGGCTCACGCCGTTGAGCGCCGCGGTGTCGGTGTGGTCGTATTGGAGGTGCACGTCCTCGAAGGCGATGCGGCCCTCGGCGCGCCCCATCGAGACCGTGCCGGTATCGGCTTCCGTGGGCTCGTCGATCAGCCGGAACACGCTCTCCGCCGACGCCAGGCCGCGCTGGATCTGCTCGTTTACGCCGGACAGGCCCTTGACCTGCGGCACCAGGCCCGCCGCGGCCACCACATAGGCCACGAACTCAGCCACCGAAAGTCCGGTGCCCCAGGTCTTGCTCGCCGCCAGGTACACGATGAAGCCGATCGCCACGGAGACCACGAAGTGCGTCACCGGCGTGCCCGCCGCCGCGGCCGCACTGTGCTTCATGGACAACTTGCGGATGCGGTTGGCGGTGTCCTCGAAGCGCTTCGCCTCGTAGGATTCGCCGTTGAACACCTTGATGACCTTGTGACCGCGGATCGATTCCTCCAGCACGTCGTTCATCGAGCCCCAGGCGGCCTGCGATTCGCGCGACACCTCGCGCAGTCGCTTGCCGAACGCGCGCATCACCCACGCCAGGATCGGCCCGGTGGCAAAGATGATGAGGGTGAGCTGCCACGAGAACACGAACATCGTGATGAGCGCGCCGATCAGGGTGAACGAGCCGCGCACCAGCGAGGTCAGCGCATTGGTGGCCGCCTCCTGCAGGCCGATCACGTCGTAGGTCACCTTCGACATCAGCGAGCCGGTGGTGTTGGCCGAGAAGAACGGCACCGGCACGCGCAGCAGGCGTTCAAACATGGCGCGCCGGAAATCGAGGATGACCTTGTTCGACACCCACTGCATCGAATAGCCGGACACGAAATGCGCGATGCCGGTAAGCGTGAAGATGCCGACGATCGCGAACGCGGCGATCACCGCCTGGTCCGCGTTGCCGCCCACGAACACGCGCTCGAGCAGTTCCTTCAGGAAATACGCGAACGACCCCTGCACCGCGCCGCCGATGGCCAGCGCCAGGATGCTGATGGCGAACGCCTTGCGATACGGTTTCACATGGCCGATGAGGCGCGCATACAGCGCGCTGCTGGACGGGGTCTGCATGGCCGCCATTCTACGGGGTGGCTAGCGCCCCAGCCGCTGGTAGAGCGCGAGGTAGCGTCGCGCCGCAGCCGCCGCGGTGAACGGCAGCACGGAGGAGCGCGCCGCGTCGCGCATGGCGGGCCGCGCCAGCGCCGCCTGCAAGGCGCGCGCCATGCCGGCGATGTCGAGCGGATCGACCACGAAGCCGTTCTGGCCTTCCACGATCCAGTCCTGCGCGCCGGCGTCGCGGCTCACGATGGCCGGCAGCCCGCATGCCATCGCCTCGCCGTACACCAGGCCGAACGGCTCGTAGAGCGTGGGCAGGAGGAACACGTCGGCCGCGCCGTAGTACGGACGCAGGTCCGGCACGCCGCCGGTGAAATGCGTGCGTTGGCCGACACCGAGCGCGATCGCCATCGACCTGAATTGCGACAGCGCCTTGTCGTGGCCCACCACGATGCCGAATACCTCCGGCGTCAACACCAGCGTCTGCAGGAACGCGGTCACGCCTTTGCGGACGAACCCCGACCCGGCAAACACCGCCACCGGCGCATCGGCCGGAATGCCAAGCTTGGCACGCGTGGCGTCGCGATACGCCTCGCGCACGCGCGGGTGGAACCTTTCCGTGTCGATGTCGAGGGGGATGACGTCGCAGATCGCCGGGTCGACGCCGAAACGCCGCACGATGTCGTCCTTCACCATGTTCGAAATGCAGATCACCGCCCTAAGGTTGGGCGAGGCGTACATGCCGCGCTCGAGCGCCAACACGGCGCGGTGATGCGGGTTCAGGGCCACGCCCAGCCGTCCCCACGCGCTTTGCGTGCGCTGGCGCCGCGCCAACCATTCGGCGTGCACGCCGTCCACCGCATGGTAGATGTGCGCGCCGGGGATGCGCTCGTAGGACTGCACCCAATCGAAGGCGCGCGACGCGATCAACTCGCCCACGGCACGCGCAAAACCGGTCTCACGCCCGGCCTTTGTGAGGTATCGCGGGTTCACCACATGGTGCGCGATGCGCTGCCCGGCGTTCTCCGGCCAGTGGCGGGTGACGATGGTCGGTGTGTCGCCACTGGCGGTCAACGCCTCGGCCACGCTTTGGATCGTGCGCTCCGCCCCGCCGAACGGGTTGTAGCTGGCGCGCACCAGGGCGATGTTCATGCGGCGGCCAGAACCTCGTTCAGCGCATCGAACACCTGCGCCACCGGCAGTTCCACCAGGCATTCGCTGACTTTGGAGCCGCCACAGCCGTCGTTGCCGCACGGCCGGCAGGTGTGGCGGACGTCCCGGGAGGACACGATGCGGAAGGTCTTCGCCCACGGCCCCCACAGCACCTCGCTCGACGGCCCGAACAGCGCGACGATCGGCGTGCCCATCGCGGCGGCCATGTGCATGGGCGCCGAATCGACGCCGACAAACGCGCGCGCGCGCGCCGTGAGTGCCGCGAGTTCCTTCAGCGTGAGACTGCCGGTCAGATCGACCACCGGCGCCTTCAACGTGGTCTTGATGGCGGCGATCATGGCGCGTTCGCCGGCGTTCGGCGCGGCGGTCAGCACCACGCGCTCGCCATTGCGGCCCAGTTCGTGGATCAGTTGCGCGAACTTCTCCGCCGGCCAGGTCTTGAACATCCAGCGCGACGTCGGGTGCATGTGGATGAAGCGTCCCGGCGCCACGTTGTGCAGCGCCAGCAACTGGTCGACCTTGCGGTCTGCCTCCGCGCCCGGCACCAGCACCATCTGCTTCTCCGCTGCAGCCGGATAGATGCCGATGCGCCGCAGGGCGTCGAGATTGCTTTCCACCGTGTGGCGGTGCGTGGTCAGCGGCGTCGGGTAGGTGTGGGTGAAGCTCTTTTTCCACAGGCGCGAGTCGCGCCCTTCGTTGATGCCCTGTGCGCGTTGCGCCACCGAGACTTTCGGCCGGATCAGGCGTGTGAGCCACGCGCCACGCGGATGGTTGGTCAGGTGCACGACGAGGTCGTAGCGGCGCGCGAGCAGGGCGCGCATCAACCGCCATTCGGCCGCGCCCTGCGCGAACGGATTGAGGCGCTTCCATTCGCGGTCGATGGTGTGCACCTGTGAGATGGCCGGGTGCGCAGTCAGCATTTCGCGCGTGTCGCGGTACACCAGCGCATCGATCTCCAGGTGCGGCGCATGGTTCTTCAGTACCTGGAACACCGGCGAAGTGAGCAGCACGTCGCCGTGGTGGCGCAGCTTGATCACCAGGGCGCGATGCAGGGTGGAAAGGTCAACGGCGTCGTTCAACATGCGCGCAAGATAGCAGGCGGGGATTGCGTGGCGTGGAAGGGTGAAACTCTAGCATTGGTGCGGTGTTTGGGGCATTTTCGGCCCGTTCGCCTCGCCGTGTCTAGGGTTTGGTCTGCGCGCCACAGAATTCCAGCAGCGCGGGCAGGTGCGTCGGAAACGACGCCAGATCGTGGTTGCCGCCCTCGACCACGATCTGGTGTGCGCCGGCAAAGGCCTCCAGCGTGGCGCGGTGGTCGAGCAATTCGTCGCCCATTTCCACGATCACAAGGTAGCGGCCCGGCCGCGAGACCCCCGCCGGTGCCAGCGCGCGCAATTCGTCGAGGTAGGCGGGCGCAAAGTCGAACGCGGCGCCGGTGTGCAGGTTGGTTTGTGGTCCGGTATGGCGTGCAAGAGTGTCATACGGCCGCAGCGACGGGTTGAGCAGGACCGCGCGGCAGCCGGACTTCTCGGCCATCACCCAGGCGTAGAAACCGCCGAGCGACGAGCCGACCACGGTCAGGCGCCGTGGATCCTGGCCCAGTGCATGCCACTGCAGCTGGGAGATCGCCTGCGCGGGGCGCGGGTCGAGGCCGGGCGCGATCAGCTTGACATCGTCGCGGCCGGCAATCGCGGCACCCAGTTCGCCCGCCTTGCGCGAGCGGCCGGAACTGCGAAAGCCGTGGGCGTACAGCAGGGTGTGCGGATTCACGCGCCGCGCAGCAGGCTGGCCGCCACCATCGCAAACCCGAGCGCCGCAAGCACCAGCAGCCACAGGGGAATGCGGTCGTCGGCGCGCGCGACGGCGGGCTCGAGGCCTGTTCCGGGCGCGGCCCCGAGGTGCGCGGCGAACTTGCGGAAAAAATCGTCGGTGACCTTGCGGGCCGCGGCATCGACCAAGCGTGAACCCACCTGCGCCAGCTTGCCGCCGACCTGCGCCTTCGCGGTGTAGGTGAGGCGCGTGCCGCCGGGAATTTCATCGAGGGTCACCTGCGATTCGCCGCGCCCGAAGCCCGCCGCGCCGCCCTGCCCGTCGAACGCCAGCGTATACCCGGAGGGCGCGTTGATGTGGGAGAGCGTGACCTTGGCATTGAAGCGCGCCTTCACCGGGCCGATGCTCGCGGCGACCGTGCAGCGGTATGCGTGCTCGCCCTCGGGTTCGAAGGCCTCGCATCCGGCGAGGCACGCCTTCAGGACCGCCGGGTCATTGAGCGCGGCCCAGACGGCCGGGCGCGGGGCGGGCAGGTCGAAAACGCCATTCAGGTCCATGGGCGCTTCATCGCGGGTTCGGGGGCGCGGGCATCGATGCTATTCTGCCGCCGCATCCCGCATCCTGTCCAACCACCCGCCGGGAGTCCGTGTGCGCAGAATCCTTTCCGCCCTTGTCTCGCTCGCCCTTGCCTTCGCATCTGCCTGCGGGCAGGCGCGTGCGCAGTCCCTGTTCGACCTGGGCACCTGCGCGCTGGAAAGCGGCCAGACGCTGCAGGACTGCCGGGTCGGGTACCTCACGATGGGCACGCTCGACGCGCAAAAATCCAACGCCATCCTGGTGCCGTCCTGGTTCGGCGGCAAGGCCTCGGACCTGGTGCGCTACGTGGGGCCGGACAAGCTGTTCGATCCCGGCCGCCACTTCATCATCCTGGCGGACAGTCTGGGCAACGGCGTCTCGTCCTCGCCGTCCAACAGCGTGATGCAGCCGATGGAAAAATTTCCCGCGGTGAGCCTGCGCGACATGATCGCGGCGCACCGGCGCCTGCTGCGCGAAAGGTTCGGCATCGAACGGCTGCATGCCGTGGCCGGCATCTCCATGGGCGCGATGCAGGTCCTCACGCTGGGCGCGGACGACCCGGACGCCGCCACGCGCTTCGTCGCCATCGCCGGTTCGCCGCGGCTGGCCCCTTACGACGTGGTCTTGTGGGAGAGTCTCGAGCGCCACATGAATGCCTTTCTCGAATGCAACTGCGCCACGCCGCTCGCCGCGTGGGCGGCGCAGCGTTTCCTGCTGCGCGGGGTGGATTACCAGGTGCGCGCCACGCCGCCTGAAAAGCTGGCCGAGGCACGCGCGTCCATCGAAAACGCAAGCATGACGCGCGGCGAAGCGTTCGATCGCAAGGTGCAGCTGCGGGCCATGCTCGGCCTCGACGCCGCCGCGAAGACCGGCGGCCGCCTGCCCGAGGCCGCGCGGCGCCTGGGCGCGAAACTGCTGGTGGTGACCGGCGCGCGCGATTACGTCGTGACGCCCCAGCCGGCCCGCGAGTTCGCCCGCGCCGGGGGCGCCCGCCTGATCGACTTCGCCAACTGCGATCACGATCTGCCGGCCTGCGAGACGGAGCTGCTCTATCCGGCGGTACGCGATTTCCTGGCGCGCTAGCGCCCGGGCGCAGCGGCGTAAAATCCGCTCTCCCCCATTTCCGTCGCGCACCATGAAAAGAGACGCCCTGCCTGTGCCGGTTGCCGTGCCCGATGTGCGGCTGCACCACGCGCGCCGCGCCCGCCTGGCCCGGCGGCTCAAGCGCGGATTGCTGCTGCTGCCGACCGCGCGGGAAGCGATGCGCAATGCGGACGCGAACTACGAGTTCCGCTGGGACTCGGGCTTTTACTACCTCACCGGGTTTCGCGAGCCCGAGGCGGTGCTGGCCATCGTGCTCGGCGCGCGCCCGAAACACATCCTGTTTTGCAGGGACAAGAACCTCGAGCGCGAAATCTGGGACGGCTTCCGGTTCGGCCCCGCGCAGGCGGCGGAAACATTCCGGCTCGATGCCGCGCATTCGATCGACGAACTGGACGAGCGCATTCCCGGCCTGATGGCCAATGCCGGGGTGGTGCATACGCTGCTGGGCGCCAACGACGCCTGGGATGAATCGCTCAAGCGCTGGCTCAACTCGGTGCGTGCACAGGCGCGCAGCGGCATCGAGGCCCCGGTGGAGGTGCGCGACGTCTCGCGCGACTTGGGCAACATGCGGCTGGTCAAGGACGCGGGGGAGATCGCCCTGATGCAGCGCGCGAACGACATTTCATCGCGCGCGCACGAGCGCGCCATGCGCGCCGCGCGGCCGGGGATGCGCGAGTACGAGATCGAGGCCGAGCTCATGCACGAGTTCATCCGCCACGGCGCGCGCCAACCGGCGTACGGGAGCATCGTCGCCGCCGGCGCCAACGCCTGTGTGCTGCATTACCAGGAGAACCGCGCCGAGCTGAAGCCGGGCGAGCTGCTGCTCATCGACGCCGGTTGCGAACTGGAAAGCTATGCGGCGGACATCACGCGCACCTTTCCCGTCGATGGCAAATTCACCGGCCCGCAGCGCGACGTCTACGACATCGTCCTCGACGCCCAGCTGGCGTGCATCCGCGCGCTCAAGCCGGGGGCGAGCGTGGGCCGCTATCGTGACGTGGCGGTGCGCGTGCTCTCGCAGGGTCTGCTCGACCTGAAGCTATGCAAGGGCACACTCGACGCGGTGATCGAGTCCGGCGCCTACCGACAGTTCTACATGCACGGCGCCGGGCATTGGCTGGGGCTCGACGTGCACGACGCCGGCGATTACAAGCAGGGCGGGAAATGGATCAAGCTCGCGCCCGGCATGGTCGTGACGGTCGAGCCGGGCCTGTATATCCGCCCCGCGCACAACGTGCCGAAGCGGTTCTGGGACATCGGCGTGCGCATCGAGGACGACGTGCTGGTCACCCGCACCGGCACGCGCAACCTCACCACCTGCGTCAAGCGCGCGGACGACATCGAGGCCTTGATGCGTGGCTGATCCGGCCCCGTCCACGGCGGTGCGCGTCATCGGCGCGGGCCCGGTCGGCGCGGTGTTTGCGCGGCAGGTGTCGCGCTTCGGCGTGGACGTGTCCCTGCTCGACGCGCGCGCGGGCCCGTCGCGCGAGACGCGCACGCTGG
>CAZTYC010000022.1:0-22291 GCA_964617435.1 uncultured Burkholderiales bacterium | reverse complement strand
CGGCATCAAGATCGGCTTCCTGCCGCAGGAGCCGCAACTCAATCCCGAGCAGACGGTGCGCGAGGCCGTGGAAGAGGGCATCGGCGGCGTGCTCCAGGCCAAGAAGCGCCTGGAGGAGGTATACGCCGCCTACGCCGAGGAAGGCGCCGACTTCGACGCCCTGGCCGAAGAACAGGCCCGGCTGGAAGCCGAAATCGCCGCAGGCGATGGTGATTCGTCCGATACCCAGTTGGAAATCGCGGCGGACGCCCTGCGCCTGCCCCCGTGGGACGCCGTGATCGGCAACCTGTCCGGCGGCGAGAAGCGCCGCGTGGCCCTGTGCCGCGTGCTGCTCTCCAAGCCCGACATGCTGCTGCTCGACGAGCCGACCAACCACCTGGATGCCGAGTCGGTCGATTGGCTGGAGCAGTTCCTGCAGCGCTTCCCCGGCACTGTCGTAGGCGTGACCCACGACCGCTACTTCCTCGACAACGCCTGCGAATGGATCCTTGAACTGGATCGCGGCATGGGCGTTCCGTGGAAAGGCAACTACAGCTCTTGGCTGGACCAGAAGCAGGACCGCCTGCGCCGCGAGGAATCGGGCGAGTCGGCGCGCCAGAAGGCGCTGAAGAAGGAACTGGAGTGGGTGCGCCAGAACCCCAAGGGCCGCCAGGCCAAGTCCAAGGCGCGCATGACGCGCTTCGAGGAACTGTCCAGTTACGAATACCAGAAGCGCAACGAGACGCAGGAAATCTTCGTGCCGGTGGCCGAGCGCCTGGGCAACGAGGTGATCGAGTTCACCAACGTCACCAAGTCCTTCGGCGACCGCTGCCTGATCGACAACCTGTCGATGAAGGTGCCGCCGGGCGCCATCGTCGGCGTGATCGGCCCCAACGGCGCCGGCAAGTCCACGCTGTTCAAACTCATCACCGGCAAGGAAAAGCCGGACAGCGGCGAGGTCAAGATCGGTGCCACCGTGAACCTGGCCATGGTCGACCAGTCGCGCGACGTGCTGCCCAACGACAAGACGGTGTGGGAGGCGATTTCCGGCGGCCTGGACATCATCACGGTCGGCAAGTTCGAGATGCAGTCGCGCGCCTACATCGGCCGCTTCAATTTCAAGGGTTCGGATCAGCAGAAGCTGGTCGGCAACCTGTCCGGCGGCGAACGCGGGCGCCTGCACCTGGCCTATACGCTGCTCAAGGGCGGCAACGTGCTGCTGCTCGACGAACCTTCCAACGACCTCGATGTCGAAACATTGCGTGCGCTGGAAGATGCGTTGCAGGAGTTCGCAGGCACCATCATGGTGATCTCGCACGATCGCTGGTTCCTTGACCGCATCGCCACGCACATCCTCGCCTGCGAGGGGGATTCGCAATGGGTGTTCTATGACGGCAACTACAACGAATACGAGGCCGACAAGAAGCGCCGCCTGGGCGCCGAGGGTGCGGCACCGCACCGCATCCGCTACAAGGCGCTCAAGTAACTTGGGCGATCGGGTTACCGCCGGCCTGCGCGCGTGGGTCGTCGCCTGCCTGGTCTGGTGCGCGCCCGCGTGGGCGCAGGCGGGCGCGCCGGGAAAGCCCGTGTATGCCTTGCTGTCGGTGATCGGGGACAAGGTGGACGTGATCGTGACCCGCAGCCTGCCGGGCCAGGAGCAGGGCGCGGCGCGCGGCGAAGTCACCGTCAAGGAAGGCGTGTTCGATGCGGTGGTCGTCGACGCCGCATCGCGCGCCATCTGGTCGGTGATCCCGAAGGCGGAGATCGCGCATCTGACGGTGCACGGCAAGGTACTGTATCAGAGGCAGGCCGAGTGGTTTGCCGAGTCCGGCGGAAAGATCCGCATCCCGCAGGAAGTCCAGGCTGGGGCGAAACAACAAGGGGCGACGCATCTGGTGTTGGTTCTCAAGCAACGCGCCCCCGTCGCGTGGTCCCCGTCCGGTCCGCCCAGGGCCGCGGGTTCCGCGCGGTTTCGCGGAACCGGGGAAGGGTTGGGATTCGTCATCGACGTGCCGTCGGGCGCGGACGGCGAGATCGTGCCCTTTGCGCATCTTCAGGTGCTGGTGATCGATCTCGCCACATCAACCGTGATCGGGCGCAATCCGGTGGCCGTGTCCAGCACCATTCCCACCGGTGCGGCCAGCGCGGATCTGGCCTGGCGCGATTTCTCGGCCTGGCAAAAGGCGCGCGTCCTTGAAGTCCTCATCCGCGAGCATGTCGGCATGGCCGTGCAGTCCCTGTTTGAATTGATCGCCCCCACCGGCTGATCACGCCGAAACCGGGCATGGCCAACCCACCTCCGGAGGTCGCTCCCCAAGACGCTCGCAAGACGCGGCGCTGGATCTGGATCTGCATCGCGCTGGGAGTCGCCGCCCTGGGGGTCACGCTCTGGCAGTTGTTGCTGCAGCGCGCCGCCGCTGAAATTCGCGCCGCGTTGGGCCCGGAGGTCACGGTCGAGGCGATCGACATCCACTGGAATGGTGTGGAGCTCGACAAACTCACGCTGGCGGCCCCGGCGGGTTGGCCTGCCCGGCATGCCGCGCGGGTGGCGCACATCCGCGTCGTGCCCCAGTGGCTCTCGCTGGTGTCCGGTTCCATGCGCTTGTCCCTGGTGGAAGTCTCCGGCGCGGAGTTGTCCCTGTGGAAGCCGCCGGAGGGTCGATGGCGTGTCTTGCCGGCCTGGACAGAGCGCCCCGGCGCTGCATCGCGCAATTCGACCGGCAGCCGCGCGACGGATCGCCAGCTGTCGATCGCCAAGCTGGTGATTGATGATGCCGCACTCACGCTGTTCGACGGCCAGGTGAGCCGGCCCGCGCACCACATGGTGATCCAGGACATCAACGCCACCGTTCGCGACTTGCGCCTGGGTGGCGAACCGGCTCCTGTCACGCTGGAGGGAACAGCCCGAATGGGTCCGCGCGGCCGTGCGCGCGTCGCCGGGCGCTTCACCCCGGTGACGATGGATAGCGGGCTCGACATTGCGGTTCAGCAGGTCCCGCTGGCGATGGTCGAGCCGTATCTGCTCAAGGCGGCTGAGGCGGGCGTCAAGCGCGGTGATTTCGACCTGCAAATGCGCCTGAATCTGTCGGGAAAGATTCTCGATGCGCCGGGAAGCGTGGTCGTGCACGATCTCGAACTGCGGCCGGCTTCGGCATCGTCGACGTTCATGGGGCTTCCGCGCGAGGCGCTGGTTGAGCGATTGAAGGATCGCCAGGGGCGGATCGAGATTCCGTTCCGGCTCCAGGGACGCATTGACGACCCGACGTTTTCGCTGGGCGGCGCCTTCAAGGCCAGGCTTGCGTTGGCGGCGGCGGACGTGCTGGGCTTGCAGCAACTGCTGGGCGACCTGGCGCAAAGGAGCGGCGTGTCCGCGCAGGTCGAGCGCGCGGCGGAAAAGCTCAAGGAGTGGTTGCGGCGATAATCGGGCGCACTGGTCGCTTGACCGGCACACAGACCATAGGCACCCCGATGATCCGGCACGCTTCTGCCCTGTTGATTGCAGCGCTCCTGTGGCATCCGGCCCAGTCGTTCACGGCGGAAAGGCCGGACGGCAAGGCGCCGAAGTCCGCCCGCGATATTCCGGTCGAAGTGTTCTTCAGGCGACCGCAGAACGCGCGCGTGATCCTGTCGCCGGATGGATCCAGGTTGGCGGTGACGGTTCCGCTCAAGGGGCGCGACAACCTGCTCATCATCGACCTGAAAGCCGGAAAGCGCCTCGCCACCACCAGCTTTGGCGATGCCGACGTGGCGGCCTTTGAGTGGATCAGCAATGACCGGCTGTACCTGACCACGGCGGACCTCGCGGAGGCGAGCGGCGAAATCCGCTTCCGGGGCGCGTATGCCGTCGATGTCGACGGCGGCAACCTTCGCGACCTGGCGCTGCCCCTGGAACGCGCCCGCGACCGGCGCACCCGCGGCGATTCGCTGTTGGTGGGCAGCGTCATGGTCGGCATGAACATCCTTTCGAGGACGCATGACGGCAGCGGAGAGGTCATCGCCGAAATCCATGGACGGAGCAAGGCGTACCCGGACGTGTATCGCTACAACACGCGAACCGGGGAGCACAAGATCCTGACCTTCGACACGCCCGGCAATGTGGTGAAGTGGATCATCGATCGCGACCTGGTGCCGCGCGTTGCCGTGCGGCTGGAAGAACGTACCGACCCGTCCAAGCCCCGCGAAATCTCGCTGTGGCATCGCGCGGGAGAGGGGGCACCATGGGAAAAGATTGGCAGCGACCTGGGGCTCGATGGCGATGAGTGGATCAGCCCGATCGCATTCGACTACGACAACAAAACCCTGTATGTCGCCTCGAATGCCCGCCGCGACCGCGCGGCCATCTTCAAGTACGACATCGCGCAAAGGAAGCTGGGCGAGCTCTTGGTCGAGCATCCGCTGATCGACCTGGCGGGCGGTTTGGTATTCAGCCGCGAGCACAAGAAACTGATGGCCATTCGCTTCAACGCGGATTCATACCAGACCGCGTGGTTTGACGAGGACATGGCCACGTTGCAGGATGCCATCGACAAGACCTTTCCGGGCCGCAACAATCGCCTGTACGTGGCCGATGACGCCAACCGCTTGGCATTGATCGAATCGCATTCCGGGTCGCAGCCCTCGATCTACTACTTGTACGATCGCGAGAAGAAAAACGTGCAAGTCATCGCGCAGACACGTCCCTGGCTCGACGCCAAGCTGATGCCCGAGCGGAAATTCCTGCGCTACACCTCGCGCGACGGCAGGACGATTCCCGCGTGGCTCACGCTGCCGCGCGGGGTTGAACCGAAGAACTTGCCACTCGTGGTGCACATCCACGGCGGTCCGTGGGTGCGCGGCTTTGGCGGCAATCCATGGGGCCGCCAGGCGATTGCGCCGTTTCTGGCGTCGCGCGGCTACGCGGTTCTCGAACCGGAGCCGCGCGGTTCCACTGGGTTCGGCCGCAAGCACTATGTTTCCGGCTTCAGGCAGTGGGGCCTTTCCATGCAGGACGACCTGACCGACGGCGCGCTGCACCTGGTGAAGGAAGGCATCGTCGACAAGTCGCGGATGTGCCTTTTCGGCGGAAGTTATGGCGGGTACGCCGCGCTGCAGGGACTGGTGCGGGATCCGGACCTCTGGCGGTGTGGCAGCGCCTTTGTGGCCGTGACGGACCTCGAACTCCTGCAGACCATCCAATACTCGGACACCGCGCGGCTGACGGATTTCTATGAGACTGATTTCAAGCGCCGCGTCGGCGACAAGGACGCCGACCGCGAACAATTCCTGAAGACATCCCCGGCGCGCAATGCGGCGGTGATCAAGGCGGCCGTGCAACTCACCATGGGGTCGGACGACCAGCGCGTCCCGCTCGTGCATGGCGAAAGATTCCGCGACGCCATGCAATCGGCCGGGAAGCCGGTCGAGTACGTGGTGTATGCGGGCGAGGCGCATGGATTCAACAAGGATGAGAATGTCATCGATTTTTATTCACGCCTCGAAAGATTCCTGGCGGCCCAGCTGGGCCGCCGGTAAGCCGGCGGGGCGGCCGAAACGACGGTCTGCAGTGCGGGTGCCTGGCCGCAATTGTTGACGCGTGACAATTGACATTGCATCGATTGCCTGCGGTAGACTGCCTGCAAAGGTCCAAGCGAACGACAACCATAGGGCCGCGCATTTCGGAGGGGGTTGCATGGATACGCAGCAACGGCGCCAGGCATTGCAGACCGGCGCAGCGGTGGCGTTGGGCGCAGTGGCCGGGTGCGCCATGCCGGGCTCCGCCGCGCGGGGGGACACTGTGTTCGACGTAAAGGTGACGACGCTCGCCATTGCCGGACAGGACAGCCGGTTTCCGGTGCGCCGCATCTATTGCATCGGCCGGAACTACGCCGCGCACGCGCGCGAGATGGGGTCCGATCCGAATCGCGAACCGCCGTTCTTCTTCCAGAAACCCACGGATGCGATCCAGAATGTCGCGGCCGGCGAGGTGGCGGATCACCCGTATCCGAGCCTGACAAAAAATTACCATTACGAAGTCGAGCTGGTGGCGGCGCTGCACCGCGGCGGGAGGAACATTCCGGCGGACAAGGCCCTGGAGTGCGTGTACGGCTACGCGGTGGGACTGGACATGACGCGGCGGGACCTGCAACGCGCCATGGGTGACCAGAAGAAGCCCTGGGAGATCGGCAAGAGTTTTGATCGGTCGGCGCCGATCGGCCCGTTGCACCTGGCGGCGCAAACCGGGCATTTTGCCAAGGGGGCGATCTGGCTCAAGGTCAACGGCGACATGAAACAGAAAGCCAACCTCGACCAAATGATCTGGAATGTGGCCGAGCAGATCAGCAAACTCTCGGAAGCCAACGAGTTGTTCCCCGGGGACATCGTATTTTCCGGCACGCCGGAAAACGTCGGCCCGGTGGTCGCCGGGGATGTGATCGCCTGCGGCATCGACGGATTGCCGGTGCTGTCGATCCGCATCACCTGACCGCATTGCCCCGATCCCTGCAAGGCCCTGCACATCTACGGGGGCGAACCGTTGTCCCGGAGGCCGAATGACGCAAGGTTTTCGCACACGATGATCCTGGGCCCGGCCGACCTCGCCAGGTACGACACCTCGACCCACGCCTGTTGGGTGCAGGATGTGGCGCGCTCCCAGGTGACTTGGGCCAACGCGGAGGCGGTGCGCATGTTGCGCGCCAACAGCCTTGAAGAGCTGCTGGCGCGCGACGTCACGCCGCTGTCGCTCGCCGCACGCACCCGGCTGGGCAACTATCTCAAGCGGGTGGAGGCCGGCCTCCCGGTGACCACCCAATGGACCAGCTTCACCGCGACGGGGCCGGTGACGTTCCTCGCCGATGTGCACGGCTTTCGCGCCGCGGATCACACATTGTGCGCATTCATCGACGCCCGCGAGATCACCGATTTTCTGTGCCCGGAAAGCCTGCGGATGCTTGCGGCCGCGCGGCACTCGATGGCGTACTTTGCGCTGTTTTCCCTCGATGGCAGGCTGCTGGAACGCAACTCCGCATTCGTGCGCGAATTTGGCGGCATCCTGCCGGTGCCCGGCGACAACTTCCTTGACCTTTTCGCCGACCGGCGCGAGGGGGACCGCTTCCGGGATGCCGTGATTACCCACGGCGAATCGCGCGACCGCTTCCGACTCCGGTCCCTGCACGGAGAACGCTGGCACATGGTGGCCGGGCTCTCTATCCTCGATCCGGTGGACGGTAAACGCGCAATCCACCTGGAGTCGATCGACGTGACCGAGCAGGTGGACACCGAGCGCCGCGTGCGTGAATCGGAAGCGCTGCTTCAACAGATCGCCGACGAATTCCCGCACCCGGTGTCCTACGTCGGCATGGATCGTACTTTCCAGTTCGTCAACCGGACCTATGCGGAGTGGCTGGGCCGGCCGCGCGAAGAGGTGATCGGCCATACGGTGCGCGAAGTGGTGGGGCCGGAACTGGACATCGTCTGGGACGGCATCCAGCCGAAGTTGTTGGCGGGCGAGCGTGTCACTTACGAACGACGCACCCAGTACGCCGGGCGCGGCGAGCGATGGCTGCAGGTCGATGTGGTGCCGCATTTCAGCGAGGGCGGCGAAACCTCGGGGGCGTTCGTCTTCGGATACGACGTGCACGCGCTGAAGCTGGCCGAGAGCCACCGCAAGACCAGCGAGCGCCAGTTGCAGATCATCGCCGACAGCCTGCCGACGGCGGTGGGCATCTACGACAGCGAATACCGGGTGCGTTTTGCCAATCGCCCGTTGCTCAAGGCGCTCGGCCTGCGGATGGAAAATATGCTCGGCCGGCATGGCGCGGAGATCATCGGGGGCGAGTTCTTCAGCGAATTGCTGCCCTTCGGCGAGCGCGCGCGCAAGGGTGAAGTCCTGCAGATCCGGCGGCAAAGAAACCTGAACGGCGAACTCCGGTGGATCGACTTCACCTTCGCCCCCTTTGACGACGGCGACCGCGTCAAGAACGGCCTGATGATGGTGTTTTCCGATGTCACCAAGCGCGTGCAGGCCAACGAGGCGCTCTACAAGGCGCGCAATGCGCTGAGTTCCCACCTTGAAAACACGCCGCTGGTGGTGATCCAGCTCGATGCGCACCGGCGCGTCACCCAGTGGAGCGGGCGCGCCACGGAGATCTTCGGCTGGAGCGACGCCGAGGCGTTCGGCCGCACCCTGGACGAACTGGCGCTGTTCGAGGAGGAGTCGCGAACGCGCATCGACCACGAGTTGCAGTGGCTTGACCAGGGCAGCGCCGCGCGCTTCACGCTTTCCTGCCGCAACAAGCGCAAGGACGGATTTTCCCTGCATGGCGAGTGGTTTGTCTCGGTGCTGCGGGATGAGACGTCTGCCGTGACCTCCTATCTGATGCTGGTCCAGGACGTCTCGGCGCGGGTGTCGGCGGAACACCACCTGCATTACGTGGCGAACCACGACGTGTTGACGGGGCTCGCCAATCGCAGCCAGTTCCAGGAGCGCCTCAAGGATGAGATCAACCGCGCCAAGCGGCTGAACCAATCCATCGCGGTGGTGCTTCTCGACCTGGACCGGTTCAAGTATGTCAACGAAAGCCTCGGGCATGCGGCCGGTGACGCGCTGCTGCAGCAGGTGGCGCTGCGCTTTTCCAAGGCCATCGGGGCGGGGGACCTCATCGCGCGGACGGGGGGCGACGAATTCATGATGATGGTCAACGTCGATGACGATCCCTCGCGCGGCGAGGCGTTCGGGGAGAGCATCCGCAAATTGCTCGACCGCCCGTTTCGCATCGGTGAGCATGACCTGTTCGTGACGGTGAGCATCGGCATGGCGTTTTACCCGCAGGACGCGGCGACGGAACTGGAACTGATCAAGAACGCCGACTGGGCGATGTATCGCGCCAAGGACGCAGGCCGCAACGGCGTGCAGTTCTTCTCGCGCACCCTGGCCCAGGACCTGCCGATGCGGCTGTCGCTGGAAAGCGAGCTGCACCGCGCGGCGAGTCTGGGCCAGCTGGAGCTGCATTACCAGCCGAAGCAAAACCTGACCACCCGCCGCATCGTGGGCGCCGAGGCGCTGCTGCGCTGGCGGCACCCGGTGCGCGGGCTCGTCCCGCCGGACGAATTCATCTCGCTGGCCGAGGAAACCGGCCTGATCCACGAAATCGGGCAATGGGTGGTCGACGCCGCGTGCAAGCAGCTTGCGCAGTGGCGCGCGCTCGGAGGGCCGTCGCCGCATGTGGCTATCAATCTTTCGCCGGTGCAGTTGCGCCGCCGCGAACTGGCGCGCGAGGTGCTCGACGCGCTGGCCCGGCACCAGCTGCCGGGCAGCGCGTTGATGGTGGAAGTCACCGAGACGGCTGTTGTAAGCGACCCGCTGGTGGCGACCATTTCGCTGGAGGTGCTCAGGGAGAACGGCGTGCATACCGCCATCGACGACTTCGGCAAGGGCTTCTCGAGCCTCACGCAGCTCAAGCGCCTGCCGATCGACGCGCTGAAGATTGACGGATCCTTCGTGCGTGGCGTGGTGACGGATCGGGACGATGCCGCCATCGTCCAGGCCATCATCGGCCTGGCCAAGAATCTCGATCTCCATGTGGTGGCCGAGGGCGTCGAAACGGCCGAGCAGATGTCGTTCCTCACCAAGCACGGCTGCGGCGAGGCGCAGGGCTACCTGATTTCGCGCCCGCTCCCCGCGGACGACTTCGCAGCGCAGTTTCTCAAGCGCGGCTGATCTGCGCCGGCAATCTCATTTGTGCCACCGCGGCGTCGACATGACGCTATGATGTGGGATTGTTCAACATTGGATGGAGGCCCGCCATGGCATTGATCGATCGTGTCAAGAATATCCTGCTGACTCCCAAGACCGAGTGGGAGGTCATCGAAAAAGAGTCCGCCACGACGGCGGACCTGCTGAAGAACTACGCGGCGCCCCTGATCGTGATCGGCGCGCTGGCCAGTTTCATCGGCCTGGGAGGCTTTGGCTTCAGTTTCAAGCTCGGGTTTGTCGACGGTCTGGTGCAGACCGTGCTGCGCATCGTGCTGGGTTTGGTGGCGGTGGTCGTGGTCGGGTACATCATCGATGCCCTGGCCCCGACCTTCGGCGCACAGAAGAACCTGTCGCAGGCCATGAAGACCGCGGTCTATTCGTTTACAGCGGCGTGGGTGGCCGGGTTCCTCGGCATCATTCCGGCGCTCGGGCTGATCGGCCTGTTGATTTCGCTCTACGGGTTCTACCTGCTGTACCTGGGGTTGCCGGTCCTCATGAAATGCCCCCCGGAGAAGGCGGTGCCGTACACCGTGGTGACGGTGATCGCGGCCATCGTCGTAATGGTGATCATCGGCGTCGTGGTCAGCGCCGTCACGCCGTCACGCATGCCCGGGGGCTCGTTCACGCTGGGTGATCGTGGCGGCCACTCGGTGAAGATCGATTCCGGCAGCGCTGCGGCGAAGCTCGACGACTTCGCCAAGAAGATGGAGGACGCCTCCAAGAAAATGGAAGCGGCGCAAAAGAGCGGCAAGCCTGAAGAGGCGATGGCTGCGGCCATGACCGGGCTGGGCGCGGCGCTGGGGGGGAAATCCGCCGAGCCGGTGGGCATCGAGCAGCTCAAGCCGCTGGTGCCCGACACCTTTGCCGGGTTGCCGAAGAAGTCGTCGCGCGCCGAAAAGGCGGGCGCGCTGGGCTTCATGATCTCGGAGGCCGAGGCGCGCTACGGCGATGACGGCGGCAAGGGCGCCACGCTCAAGATCACCGACACGGGGGGCGCGGCGGGCCTGATGACGCTGGCCTCCTGGGTGCAGGGCGAGCGCGAGGACGAAAACGGCAAGGAGCGCACCTACAAGGACGGCAACCGCACGGTGCACGAAAAATCGCGCAAGGACGGCCGCAACGAGTTTGCGGTGGTGCTTGCCGAACGATTTGTCGTGTCCGCCAAGGGCCAGTTGGACCTCGCCGCGCTCAAGGGAGCGGTCGGCGGGCTCGACCTCGGCAAACTTGAATCGATGAAGAACGAGGGCGTCACCAAGTAGTCGCCCCGCCACGCGCGTTGCACGCGGCATTTCCCCAGGGGCGAGGGCCCCGTTTGCGTTCAACCCCGCAACTGCCGGGTTGCTTCCGGTCCTGAATCCGCAACCGCCCGTAGGCCCCGCACGTTAAGCCTCGAGTGCGCGCAACGCGCCGGCAAATCAATGTGGGTGCACCGGCAAATGCCGCGCCACCTCTGCAAGCGATGCGAATAGAGCCCGCGATGCCTGCACATCGCAGCGGCCCTGCGAATCCACGCGGTGCTTACAGGTGTTTCTTGAAGAAGGCGACCGTGCGGTCCCACGCCAGTTTCGCCGCCGCCTCGTCGTAGCGCGGCGTGGTGTCGTTCAGGAAACCGTGTTGCGTGTTGGGATAGACATGGGCTTCGTAGGACACCTTGGCCTCCTTGAGCGCAGCCTCGTACGCCGGCCAGCCGGCATTGATGCGCTCGTCGTTGGAGGCGTAGTGCAACTGCAGCGGGCACTTGATCCTTGCGGCGTCCGCGGCCGGCGCCTGCGCGCCATAGAAGGGCACCGAAGCACCCAGGTCCGCCACGCGCGTGGCCAGCATGTTGCAGATGCCGCCACCCCAGCAGAAGCCCACCGCGCCGGTCTTGCCGTTGACGCCCGCCACGCTGCGCAGGTGGTCCACGCCGGCCAGCATGTCGTTGCGGGTCGCCGCGGGATCCAGCTTGGGGAACAGTTCGCGCGCCTTGTCTTCGTTGCCCGGATACCCGCCCAGCGGCGTCAGGGCATCGGGGGCGAAGGCGGCAAATCCTTCCAGCGCAAGCCGCCGCGCCACATCCTCCGTGTGCGGGTTGAGGCCGCGGTTCTCATGCACCACCAGCACACCGGCCAGCTTTGCCGGCGCCTTGGCGGGCATCACCAGGTAGCCGCGCATGCGACCCGAGCCCTGCGCGGAAAAATACTCCACGTACTTGCCGGTGATGCGCGCGTCGTCCGGCTTCACCTGCTGCGCCTCCGCAAAGCGCGGGTTCAGCATGTCGAGCAGCATCGTGCCGGTGACCCCGGCCGCGGCGTACTGGCCGGCGCGCGAGATGAAGGCGCGCCGGTCGATGAAACCGTGCACATATTGATCGAACAGCTTCAACACCTCGGGGTGGAAATCCTGCGCGGTCAGCCGGGAAGGAACGCGATGCATGGGGGTCTCCTGGGTGGGAATGTTGCGGTCGATTCTATGCCCCTTTGCGCGCGGCGATCATCGTCAAACTGCTAAAGTGGCTTCATCTTTCGCGTGTGCAATCCCGATGGACTATCAGGTCGAATCCGACATCCGCATCGCCGAAACGCTGCCCGGCCGGTTCTATCACGACCCCGACGCCTTCGCGGCGAGCCGCGAGCGCGTGTTTGCCCGCAGCTGGCAATGGCTGGGGGATGCCGGCGTGGTGGCGCAGCCGGGAAGCGTTTCCCCGCGCGTTGTGCTGCCCGGGCTGCTCAACGAGCCGGTGTTCCTGGCGCGCGATGCGGGCGGCGCGCTGCGCTGCTTTCCGAATGTCTGCACGCACCGCGGCAACCTCCTGGTGACGGCCGATGCCGCCGTGCGGGACATCCGTTGCGGGTATCACTCGCGTCGCTTTGACTTTACCGGCCGCATGACCTTCATGCCCGGTTTCGAGGCCGCCCGGGACTTTCCGCGCGAGTGCGACCACCTGCGCGCGCTGCCGGTCGGCGAATGGCGCGGCTTTGCCTGGAGTGCGCTTGATGCCGCCCCCGGGTTCGATGAGGTGATTGCGCCGTTGCAGGCCGCAGTCGGCGAGCTGTGGCCGGGTGGGTGGACATTCGATGCGGCCTCGCGCCGCGAATATTCCATTGCCGCGCATTGGGCGCTGTATGTCGAAAACTACCTGGAAGGGTTCCATATTCCCTATGTGCACCCCGCGCTGAGCCGTGCGGTGGACGTCAAGGCCTACCGGACCCAATGCTTCCCCTGGGCCGTGCGGCAGACCGCGTGGGCGCGCGAGGGCGATCTCGCCTTTCCCGAAGGCGCCATCGCGGGCGAAGCGGGGAGAGTCGCCGCCGATTATTGGTGGATCCATCCCAACCTGATGCTCAACTTCTATCCGTGGGGATTGTCGGTGAACGTGGTGCTGCCCGAGGCCATCGACCGGACGCGCGTGATATTTGAAAGTTATGTGGCGGATCCGGCCTTGCGGCAGGGCGGCGCGGGCGGTGCGCTCGACACCGTGGAGATGGAAGACGAGGCCATCGTGGAGGCCGTGCAGCGCGGCACCGCCTCCCGGTTCTACGGCCGCGGCCGCTATTCCCCCACGCACGAACAAGGCACCCACCATTTCCACCGTCTGCTGGCGGACGCGCTCAGGTGAAGCTGGCCGTTTGCATCCCGGATGCGACCGCGGACCGGTGGGTGGCGGCGTTCCAGAGAGAGCGGCCCGGCGTGCAGGTCACCCACTGGCGACCCGGCCAGCCGCCGGCCGATGCCGATTACGCCTGCGTGTGGGCGCCGCCGCGTGAGTTCTTTCAGCAGCACGCGCCGTTCAAGGCGGTGTTCAACCTCGGCGCGGGCGTGGACGCCATCCTCCGGCTGCCGGACCTGCCGGCGTTGCTCAAGGGTGCGCCGCTGATCCGCCTCAACGACGCCGGCATGGCCGCGCAGATGGCCGAGTACGTGACCGGCCACATCGCGGCGCATGTGCGCGGATTTGATCAATACGCCGCGCAACAGCGTGACGCGCGATGGCGAAAGCGCGCGGTGGAGGAACGATCCGCGTGGCCGGTCGGCGTCATGGGCATGGGCTCGATCGGCACCCGGGTGGCGCGTGCCATCCGCGCGAACGGCTACCCGACGGCCGGGTGGTCGCGCACGCCCAAGCGGGTGGAGGCCATCCGCGTGGTTTCCGGGCGCGAGGCGCTCGATGAATTCCTGGAATCCACACGCATCCTCGTGCTGGTGCTGCCCGCCACGTCCGAAACCGAGTCGATCATCAATGCCGGTGCGCTCAGCCGCCTGCAACCGAACGGATTGCTGATCAACATCGGCCGCGGCGCGCTGGTTGATGACGCCGCGCTGGTTGAGGCACTCGATCGCGGGCACCTCGCGCGCGCGGTGCTCGACGTGTTCCGCGAAGAGCCGCTCCCCGTGGAGCACGCGTTCTGGCGGCATCCCCAAATCACCGTCACGCCGCACATTTCCGGCGTGACGCTGGTGGAACCGTCCGTGGCGCAGATTTGCGCGAAGATCGATGCGTTGGCGCGCGGCGAGTCCGTGGACGGCGTGGTGGACTTCGAACGCGGCTACTGATCAGCGCAGCTTGGTCGCCGCCATCCGGAGGACGGTCTCCGGCGCGGCGAACGAATCGGCACGCGAGACATCCCAGAACACCTTGAACACCGGCAAGTCCGGCACGCCGGATAGCAATTCCCCGGGCTTGGCCCATTTGTGGAGCGCCGCCAGCGACCGCACCTCGGTGGACGACACGCGGCGGATCACGTGTTCCGGCCCCAGTTCCCCCGGATGCTGCAGGCCGGCCGCGGCCAGCAGTTCTTTCAACGCCTCCAGCGTGTTGCGGTGGAACTGCAGCACGCGCTCGGCCTTGTCCGGCACCACCAGGGCGCGCATGCGCTTCGGGTCCTGCGTGGTCACGCCGGTGGGGCAGTGTCCGGTGTGGCAGGTCTGCGCCTGCAGGCAGCCGAGCGCGAACATGAAGCCGCGCGCGGCGTTGCACCAGTCCGCCCCCATGGCGATGGTGCGCGCAATGTCGAACCCGGTGACGATCTTGGCCGAGGCGCCCACCTTGATCTGGTCGCGCAGATTCACGCCCACCAGCGTGTTGTGCACCAGCAGCAGCGCCTCGCGCAGGGGCGCGCCGACGTGGTCGGTGAACTCCAGCGGCGCGGCGCCGGTGCCACCCTCGCCGCCGTCGACGACGATGAAGTCCGGCTTGATGCCGGTTTCCAGCATCGCCTTGACCATGCCGAACCATTCCCACGGATGGCCCACCGCAAACTTGAGTCCCACCGGCTTGCCGTCGGACAGTTCGCGCAGCCTGGCCACGAACTGCATCATCTCGGTCGGCGTGGAAAAGGCCGAATGCTTGGCCGGCGAGATGCAGTCGGTGCCGACCGGCACCCCGCGCGCCTCCGCGATTTCCGGCGTGACCTTGGCGCCGGGCAGCACGCCGCCGTGTCCGGGCTTGGCGCCCTGCGAGAGCTTGATTTCAATCATCCGCACCTGCTCCGACGCGGCGTTCTGGCGGAATTTTTCGGCGCTAAACGTGCCGTCATCGTTGCGGCAGCCGAAGTAGCCGGAGCCGATTTCCCACACCAGGTCTCCGCCGTTCTCCCGGTGGTAGCGCGAAATCGAGCCTTCGCCGGTGTCGTGGTAGAAGTTGCCGCGCTTGGCGCCCTCGTTCAAGGCCAGGATGGCGTTGGCCGAGAGCGCGCCAAAGCTCATGGCGGAAATGTTGAACACGCTGGCTGAATACGGCCGCGTACACGCCGGGCCGCCGATGGTGAGCCGGAAGTCATGGCTCTTGATCTCCACCGGCGCCATCGAGTGGTTCATCCACTCGTAGTGCGCCTCGTAGACGTCGAGCTGCGTGCCGAAGGGGCGCTTGTCCACCACGCCCTTGGCGCGCTGGTAGATGATCGAGCGCTGGGCGCGCGAGTACGGCAATTCGTCGCGGTCGGCCTCGATGAAATACTGGCGGATCTCCGGCCGGACATATTCGAAAAAGAACCGGAAATGCGCGATCACCGGGTAATTGCGGCGGATCGCCTGGCGCGTCTGCGAATAGTCCATGTAGCCGACAAACGAGAGCGCGCCGAAGGCCAGCGCGGGCAGCACCCACCAGCCGGACCACGCCGAGGCCAGCAGCGAGAACACCGCCGCGATGATGCAGGCGCCCCACGCCCAATAACGCTGCGGAACCGTGGAATCGAGCGCGTTCAACATCGCATGCCCCTTGTGTGATTGGCTTGCGGCGATGATAGGCCAATTGGCGCGGCGCGTGGCGCGCAAATGCCAAAGTGCAGGCCTGGTGCGCCATTCCGGGACAAAACCGCCAAAACACCGCGCCAGTGCTTGGGTTTGGACATTGGGCGACGGCCGCGCGGCGGCTGCCGAATCGTGGTCCGTCGCGGGTTCCGGCAAAATACGCGTCCCATGACCGCCGAACTCGCCTCCGCCTTCGTCCTTTTGTTCCTGGTGCTCGATCCGCTGGGCAACCTGCCCGTGGTCTCGCCGATGCTGAAGGGCATTCCCGGCCCGCGCCGCGCCAAGGTGGTGGTGCGCGAATGTTTTCTGGCGTACCTGATCCTGATCGCCTTCATGTTCTTCGGCCGGCAGTTCCTGGACGTGATGCACCTGTCCGAGATCTCGCTGTCGATTGCCGGAGGCGTGATCCTGTTCATGATTTCCATTCGCATGGTGTTTCCCTCGGCCGAGCACAAGGAAGGCGATGCGATGGTGCGCGAGCCCCTGCTGGTGCCGCTGGCGATCCCGCTCATCGCCGGACCCTCGGCGCTCGCCACCGTGATGCTGATGGTCTCGCGCGAGCCGGCCAAGCTCGGCCTGTGGATCGGCGCGCTCACCGCCGCCATGCTGGTGACGACGACCATCCTCGCACTGGGCGATCGCATCGAAAAGCTGCTCGGCCGCCGGGGCATGGAAGCGGTCGAGCGCCTGATGGGCTTGATCCTCACCGCCATCGCCATTGAAATGCTGCTCGGCGGGCTCAAGCAGTTCCTGATGCAACTCAAGTGACGCCGTGAGCAAGGCCTTCACCAAGGAAACCGACGGCGACGACGAGGACGACCTCGACGCCGGCTTGCCGCCCATCCCGCCCGGCTCAAAGAACTACATCACGCCGCTGGGACACCAGCGACTAAAGGATGAGCTGTTGTTCTTGCTCGACAAGGACCGTCCCGCCGTCACCGCCGCCGTGTCGTGGGCCGCCAAGAACGGCGATCGCAGCGAAAACGCCGATTACCAGTACGGCAAGAAGCGCCTGCGCGAGATCGACAAGCGCATCCGCTTTCTCACCAAGCGGCTGGACAACGCCGAGGTGGTGGACCCGGCCGCGCCGCGCGACGCAGAACTGGCCGAACAGGTTTTCTTCGGCGCCACTGTCACGTATGAAAACGCAAGGGGCGAGGAGAACACGGTGACCATCGTCGGCATCGACGAGATCGACCTGAAGAAAAACCACATCAGCTGGATCTCCCCGCTGGCGCGCGCACTGATGAAATCCCGCGAAGGCGATACCGTCATCCTGCACGCACCGGGTGGACGCGAGGAACTCGATGTCACCGAAATTCGTTACCAGCGCGTGGACGTGGCGCCGTTTGTACCGGTCGTCACGCAAATGCCCAACGACCGCAAGAACTGATCAGATGAGACGCTTGCGGATCACCGTGACCGCGATCTCGGCAAGGATCACGACGACAAACACCGCTGTCAAAACGACGGCGACCTGATCCCAGCGGAACAGGTTCATCGCGGTATCCATCGCCATGCCGATGCCGCCGGCGCCCACCAACCCGAGCACCGCGGACTCGCGCACGTTGATGTCCCAGCGGAACAGCGCGATGGACCAGAACGCCGGCATGACCTGCGGCCAGTAGCCCTTGAGGAACACGCTGGACTTGGATGCGCCGGTGGCGGTCAGCGCCTCCACCGGACCCTGGTGCGCCTCCTCCAGTGCCTCGCCGAAGAGCTTGCCGACGAAGCCGATGGAGCGGAACGCGATCGCCATCGTGCCGGCCAGCGCGCCGGGCCCGAAGATGCCGATGAACAGCAGCGCCCACACCAGGGTGTTGACCGAGCGCGAGGCCACCAGGATGAACTTCGCCACCACGTTGATGGGCCAGTACGGCACCAGGTTGCGCGCGCTGAGGATGCCCACTGGCAGCGCAAAGGCCAGGCAGATCAGCGTGCCCAGCGTGGCGATGTTGAGCGTCTCGATGAGCGCCGCGTGCACGCTCTTCGGGTAGTAGGCGGCATCCATCGGCCACATGCGCGTGAAGAAGTCCTTCAGCTGCGCCGGGGCGTCGTACAGGAACTCGGGAATGATCTCGATGGTCTTGAGCGACCACACCACGGCGGCCACGCAGATAAAGTAGAAGCCGAAGCGCAGCACACGCTGCTCGGGCGTGTAGCGGATCCATTCGCGGTCCGCATGGGCCAGGCCGGGCGCGGCGCTCACGATCCCTCCATGGCGCCCAGCGCGCGGTCGCGCCGCTCGGGCGGGGCGTGGCCAAATCGGCGGCGGAACCAGTCGATCACCGACAGGTTCTCGGTGAACAGCGCGCGCACGAAGTTGGAATAGATTTCGCCCACCATGATGAGCCCGATGATGGCGAGCAGGATCGCGCACACGAAGTCGTAATCAAAGCGCTGGAACGCCGCGAACAGCGTGCCGCCTATGCCGCCCGCGCCGACGATGCCGATCATCGTCGAGTGGCGCAGGTTCGAGTCGAACTGGTAGGTGGCAAACCCGAGGAATCGCGAGAACACCTGCGGCAGCACGCCGAACAGCACCACGCTCATGAACGAGGCGCCGGTGGCGCGGATGGCTTCCACCTGCTTGGGCGAGATTTCCTCGATCGCCTCGGCAAACAGTTTCGAGACGAAGCCGATCGACCCCACCACCAGCGCGCCGATGCCCGCGATGGCGCCGAAGCCCACCGCCTTGACGAAGATGATGGCGACCACCACCTCATGGAACGAGCGCGACACCGCGATCAGGCCGCGCGCGGGCCACACCACCCAGGCCGGCATCAGGTTGCGCGCCGCCATCAGCCCGATGGGCAGGGACAACGCGATGCCGAGGACCGTGGCGATGAAGGTGATCTGCAGGCTCTCCTTGAGGCCCATCAACAGCGACTCCCACTTGTCGCCGCTGGCGTCCGGCGGAAACATGCGGCCGATGAATTTGGCGGCATTCTCCAGGCCCGCCGCAAAGCGCGCCCAAGTCACGTCGAGCTGCCCCGCCGCCCACACGACGTAAACCGCAAGGAGGATGAAGCCGATGCGCACCGGCCAGTTGGCCGGGAATGCGGCGCGCGCGGGTTGCACGGGGGAGGCGCCGTTTGCCTGCACGCTCACCCGCCGAAGTGAAAACCCAGCACCGGTGCGGCTTTCGGGGCAAAAACCGCCCGGAAGCCTTGCCAGTGCTTGAGTTTTGCCTGTTGATTCATCGCGGCGCGTCTTGGCGGTGGGCGTTCAATGCAGCCAATCCTCGCCGCCGTAGATTTCCTTCAGGTGTGCCTCGGTCAGCTCCGAAGGCGGGCCGTCGAACACCACCTTGCCGCCGGTCATGCCGATCATCCGGTGGCAGTAGCGCTTGGCCAGCTCCACGTTGTGGATGTTGACGACGACCGGAATGTTGCGCTTGCCGGCCAGCTCGGACATCAGTTCCATGATTTCCACCGACGTCTTCGGGTCGAGCGAGGAGGTGGGCTCGTCGGCAAGCAGGATGTCGGGCCGCTGCATGAGTGCGCGCGCGATGCCCACGCGCTGGCGCGGCCCGCCGGACAGCGAATCGGCGCGCTGGTGCGCGAACTTGCCCAATCCCACCGCATCGAGCAGGTGGAACGCCTCGGCAATGTCTTCCTTGGAGAAGCGCCGCAGCCATGCCTGGAACGCGTTCATGTAGCCGAGCCTGCCGGTGAGCACGTTCTCCATCACGGTCAGGCGTTCGACCAGGTTGTATTCCTGGAACACCATGCCGATCTTGCGGCGCGCGCCGCGCAGGTCCGCGCCTTGCAGCGTCGCGAGGTTCATGCCCTGGAAGCGGATTTCGCCGGCCGTGGGCTCCACCAGCCGGTTGATGCAGCGGATGAGCGTGGACTTGCCGGTGCCGGAGGGGCCGATGATGGCGGTCATGCCCTCGCCGCGGATCGACAGGTCGATGCCCTTCAACACCGGGACGCCCTTCTTGTATTCCTTGACGAGCCCCTTGATTTCGATGGTTCGGTCGGTCATGTGTGCGCCATTGGGCAAGTGGGGTTACTTGGCGGATGCCTGTTCGCGGATCTTCTTCGATTCGAACGCGGCCCGCGTGTGGACTTCGCCGCTGGCCGCCGCCACGCGCCGCACCGGCTCGAAATCGCGCTTGTAATCGAGGGCCACGAAGCGGTCCGCGCCGCGAAACGAGTTTGACAGGTCCTGCGGGAACCGGAAGGCGAACGTGCATTCGCGGATCTTCGCGCTGAGCGCGGGATCGAGGTCGTGCGCGTAGGACAGGCTGCCGGCCGGAAACGGCGGGCTGGTGTACACCGTTCGGAACAGCCCCGGATGGACCACGCCGCGCTGCTCCATGCGCGTGAGCACATCATCCGCGATGGCGCCCGCGTCGTAGTCCTTGTTCAGCACGCCCATGATCGAGTTGTCGTGCTTGCCCGAGTACGCCACCTTGTAATCCTTGTCCGGCACCAAGCCCGCAGCGGGGAACAGCGCACGCGGCGCCAGGTTGCCGGAATTGGACGACGGCGACACGTGCGCGATCTTGCGGCCCTTGAGGTCCGCGAGCGTCTTGTAGGGACTGTCCGCGCGCACGATCACGATCAGCTTGTACGCCACCAGCCCCTCCTTCACCGTGCCGTGGATCGCGAAGGGCACCATGCCGCCCACGTTGACCGAGAACGGCGTATCGCCGGCCGACACCAGGCCGAGCTGCACGCGGCCGGAGCGCATCGCCTCGATGGCGGCCGCCGACGAGTGCACCTGGAAGAAGCGCACGCGCTTGCCGGTGCACGCGGCCAGGTGGACCAAATACGGCTGCCACAGCTTCTCGTAAACCGTCGCGTCTTCCTGCGGGGAATAACTCATCAGCAGGGTGGGGGGGTTCTTGTAGCGCGCAGGATCGGTCGGCGGGTCGGCAATCAAATCGCCGTTGGCATCGCAATACATGGCATCGAGGTCGCCACGTTGGGGACATACCGCGGCGGCGGCCAGCGCGGGAAGCGCGAGGCAGGCGGCCAGCACGCCCGCGCGCCAGGGCATTGGGCGCATCAGGCGTGTCGGGCGTGACGGGCGTGCCAGGCGGGTTGAGCGCACGGGGCCTGATCCTGGTGGAGGGTTGACCCCGTGGCGCCGCGGGCGATCAGGGCTTCTTCCCGGCTTCCGCCGCCTTCTTCGCGGCCGCTTCGGCTTCCTTGGCAGTCTGCTTGTCGTAGTTCGCGCGATTGAACGCCTCGCCCGATCCCTCCGCCACCTTGCGCACCACTTCCCAGTCCTTCTGGAAGGTGACGGGGAAGAAGCGGTCCGCGCCATCAAAGTTCTTCTGCATGTCGGCTGTGAAGCGATAGTCGTAGAAGCACTTCACCATCTTTTTGGCCAGTTCCGGATCGAGGTCATGCGCGTAGGCGAAGGACGAGGTCGGGAACTTCTGCGAACGGTAGATCACGCGGAAATCGTCCTCCTTGATCTGCCCGCGCGTTGCCATGCGGTGGAACACGTCGGACGCCACGGCCGCGCCGTCGTAGTCGCCGGACAGCACGCCCATCACGCTCTGGTCATGCTTGCCCGAGAACAGGATCTTGTAATCCTTGTCCGGCGTGAGGCCTTCGCCGGGGAACAGCGCCAGCGGCGCCATGTGGCCGGAATTGGAGGATGGCGAGGTGTGCGCCACCTTCTTGCCCTTCATGTCGGACAGCTTCATGTATGGCGAGGACTTCTTCACCACGAAGATCAGGTTGTAGCCCTGGAATTCCTTTTCCGTGCCCTTGACCGCGAAGGGGACGGCGCCCGCCAGGTTCACCGCGAATGCGGTGGGGCCGGTGGAGAATCCGCCCACGTGCAGGCGGCCCGAGCGCATCGCCTCGATCTCGGCCGCGTTCGATTGCACCTGGTAGAACACCACCTTCTTGTCGAGGCACTTGCCGAGGTGTTCGGTGAACGGGGCAAAGGCCTTCTGGTACACCGCCGGATCTTCCACCGGCGTGTAGGTGAACACGATGGTGGAGGGGTTCTTCCACTTCGACTTGTCCTTCGGGGTGTCCGCCACCAGGTCCTTGTTTTCGTCGCAATACATGTTGTCGAGGTCGCCGCGGTGCTTGCATTCCTGGGCCACCGCCGGAGCGGCGATCGCGGCGAGCAGCAGGGTGGCCAGCAGGCCGAATACACGTTTCATCGGTTTCTCCTTGGTCGAATCGGCGGACGGTCCGGGCCGAATTGTTGTGCGCCGATTATTGCAGGTTGATTTCGCCCACGCCATCGCGTCCGTTCGCGCCGCGCGGCGCTTTCCTGAGAAAATGCCAGATTCCCCGGACGGAGTTGATGAACATGCGCTTGTGGACCGTTGCCCTCGTTGCCCTGGGATTGGGCCTGCCCGCCCTGGCGCAGCGC